>NZ_JAKJSS010000012.1:0-207846 GCF_050337205.1 Vibrio nomapromontoriensis | reverse complement strand
TACATTAAGTTAGTAGACTGGACTGCACGTCGATTTCGCGAAGACAAAGCCAGTATGGATGATAATCAACCCGCTATTTTGGCGCGTTTGAATGTCAATCAAAAGAGTTGGTTAACGATATGTACCGCATTAGAAAAGACACGTTCGACAGCCGTTGGCTGTCGCGCACATACAGCCCAAGCTAAGATCGCCCTAAATAATAGAAAGATGCACATCTATCAACTAGAATAAGCCCCCATTTTCACCGCCACTCCTACCCATAGACCAGTGAAAATTCTGGGTACTGTCGTTCGCCTAATTCCTAAATGTAAGTAACGTCTCTTAAGAAACTAGACAGCTTCACCAAAATAGATTGAAGAAAGCTAAAGTATGCAGTTAATTGCTACTTCGAATACGGGAGTGCTTTTTATTTCTTTTTAAGTGTGTGTCCTTTATAAGATTGTTGGCTAAAAAAGGCATTGCTGCCTATGGTAATACGGTTGCAAACACCCCAGCAATCGACTCGATAATAAATAAAGGTACGCGGTTCAATTCAGCCTTTACCGCTTACCCACTATGTGGCCCTTCGCGTGCCTCGTTTTGGACTGGTCGCCTTCCACACCAAAATGGTGTGCACGGCAACAACAGCCCTGATATTCCAACCACCATGCCAACGCTTGGCAAGTTGTTCTCCGAACAAGGCTATGAATGCGTTCACTTTGGTAAACAACATGACTTTGGCTCACTGAGTGGGTTTGAATGTGCTGAACAAATTGAAATGGAGCTCGACGCTCCCGATGCTTTCCCTGTCGATTATGACTCACGCGAAGACGTCTATGCCGAACAAAAGAGCATCGAATTTTTAAACAAGAAACACGATAAACCGTTTGTCATGGCAGTGGACTTCAACAACCCTCACAACATTTGTGGCTGGGTAGGTGAATTTGCAGGCCCCCATGGCGACATTCCAGGCATTGGTCCGCTGTCTCTTCAATATATGTGTTGTCGTCACCACCGTATGCACCAAGCGGCGCATTGGAGTGATTTAAATTATCAACAATACTTAGCGGCCTATTACCACTACACTAAAATGGGTGATGATTGTATTCACAACGTACTGAATGCACTGGCTAACTCAGATGCGGCTGACAACACGTTAGTGGTATTCTTTAGTGACCATGGCGACGCAATGACTAGCCATAAAAACGTCACCAAGTTTAGCTTTTTCTACGAAGAAACCACCAATGTACCATTTGTTATGGCTGGCCCGGGCATTCCAGAAAACGCGCAAAACGACGCATTACTTTCTTTGTGTGATTTAGTCCCAACCCTTTGCGATTACGCGGGCATCGAAATTCCTGTTGGTCTGTACGGCCGTAGTGTGATGCCTCTGATTCGTGGAGAGCAACCCGCTGACTGGCGCGACAATGTCGTTTCACAGTGGTATACCAGCCGCGAAACCATTATTGAACCGGCTCGTATGTTGCGGACTAAAACGCACAAATACACCGTATATCAAGAAAACAAAGACGAAGAGCTTTACGATTTAATCAATGACCCTGGTGAGAAACGTAACCTCGCGAACGACGCAGCTCATGCTGAATTGCTGGCAGAGTATCGCCAGAAGTTCTCCGATTACAGCCGCGAAACCGTCGATCCTTTTAAGGCACTCGCAATCAATGTCGACCCTAAATGGGCAGCGCATGAGCCGGGCTATCACAACCATACTGGCGACTGCGCCATTGACGAGTATTTACGCTCTGTCGGTAAACTCTAATCCCCAAAGCGCTCCCCCTCGAGGAGCATAAAATAAAGCCAAGTCGCCTATTTAGGTGACTTGGCTTTTCTTTTGCAATAATCCTTCCGTAGAACTTTCCACGCCTTCTGTCGGAGGACATTAAACTTTGATCGGAAATGTGCCGCTTCAAGCGATTCGTAGGCTATAAAAAGATAAAGTCTGATCACTTTTGAGACGCATTACTACCAGAAACACGGTGGAAATAACAATAAAGATTGATCAATTTCTGAAACGTTTTTGGACAGAAATGAGTTATTCCCAATCTATACCTAACTTAAGCATATGAGATTCACGTGGTCATTTTTTATCCTATATTAGAGTGGAAAATAATACTCTGTAAGCACACCTTTCTTTCATAAAAAATTAATATAATTGCTGGTTGATTTATTACTTTCAGCCTGTATTATCCCGCCCCGTAAATTTAGCCTTATTACATTAACAAACGGATTATCATGAAAAAATCAATCTTACTTTTGAGCTGCTTGTTCATTTCTTTTTTATCTACCGCTTCAACATTGAACGACTCGATTTATTCTATAGAACAAAGTACCTCGGGTCGCATAGGTGTATCAGTTTTAGATTCCAACGATCAACAATGGCACTATAAAGGGGATGAAAGGTTCCCTATGATGAGTACTTTCAAGACTTTAGCATGTGCAAAAATGCTTCAAGACTCTGATAGAGGCATCTTAGATATAGACAAAACAGCGCCAGTAAAATCCGATGAGCTAATCGCTTGGTCACCAATCACAGAAAAAATGGTTGGTAGTTTAATCACCATTGAAAATGCTTGCGAAGCTACGATGAAAACTAGTGATAATACTGCTGCTAACATAGTCTTACAGCACATCGGAGGGCCACAGGGGGTCACTAACTTTCTACGTTTGGCCGGAGATGAAGTAACTCAATTAGATCGTTTTGAACCTGAACTAAACCAAGCCAAAGTTGATGACCCACGAGATACTACAGCACCAAATGCGATGAATAAGACCTTACATCATATTTTATTCGAAGATGTATTAGCTCAAAATTCAAAAAAACAACTTAAGGCATGGATGCAAGGGAACACTGTTTCCGATTCTTTACTCCGTTCTATTTTGCCAGAAGGATGGTCTATTGCAGATCGTTCAGGTGCAGGGGCTAACGGTTCGCGTGGTATTACAGCTGCAATTTGGAATGATGAGCGCGAGCCATTAATCATTAGTATTTACCTGACACAAACCAACTTATCCATGTCAGAACGTAACAAAGTAATTAATGAAATTGGTAAGGCTATTTTCGAAGAGTATGCTGTAAAATAACTAGATGAGATTGTAATACTATTGACAATAGATATGCCGTACAGCGCCAAATGGGTTGTGTACGGCATGTTAACGACCTTCATTCCTTGGCTATAACTCGTTTCGGGGCAAAGGTGTGTTGCTATCGTCGGTTCATTTTTCCTCTGCCAAGCGGGCTGGCAGAGGAAAAGTGACAAACTTTATTGGAATCGATCAAACTATATTGTCTTCTGACACCTTCTGCTTGGTTTATTACTCAGCTTATTAATTGGTTACTTATCGATACCGTTGGTTATTTAGTCCCCGACACTTGATTCACGTAGCACTTCTTAATGAGTCAAATCACCTACTCCTCTTGGGTAAAGCTGAAAATCATAAACAAAAAAATGCGACTTTAGAAAAGTCGCATTTTAACCATCATGGTTACCAATATACGTTACGCGCCCCTCACGCGCTCGATATGTCGTATGACTCTATCATTTACTTTGTTGACCCAATAAAACGGCGTCGCAGAAGTAACACCAACATCGAAAAAGACAACAAACCTACACTGCCCGCACCCTTACTTTCGCTTGGAGGCGTCCCGCCACCACCAGAATCTGAATCTTCGCAATCACCTTCGACAGGACAAAGGGTTAATTCTGTGGCTTGTCCAAATTGGCTGCTGGTTTGTACGATTGTATTGTCACCTTGAATGTACAACGCTGGGTTATGCCCTTCTTCGGCTCTCCAGTGTCCAGCAAGCTCAACCTCAATCGATACTGCTGGTGTCGGCTTATCATCAGCTTGAATGGCTAATTCGCTTGACGAAATACTCACTAACAAACGTTTAGCCTGCTCTTTAACCAAGACTTGCGCTGCGGTGCTAATGTAACGTACTGGCCCTTGGGTAAATTCACCCTCAGTAAAGTTGCTGTAGCCATACAAATCATTGCTGTGCGATACCATTAATTGACCGCTATCGGTGCGCTCTACCACCTCATAGATTGGCGCGGTTTGCATCTGTAAGGCCAGTTGCGTCATTGCAGAGGGTGACGCGTTCATCACCACAACATATTGATAACTGGCATTATCCGGTGCGACGCCATGGTTAATCCAAGCGGTAGTAAACTCACCCGAAGTAGCTTGCTTAGTTTTGTTATGACGAGAAGATTGGCTCTGACGTTTGACGGTCACTTCCGGCGCATCAATGAGGTAGTATCCCACACTGTTGTCATCAATAATCCAATCCCCTGAACTCAAGGTGTATTCAAATCGAGAGCGGTTTTCATGCATGCCATTGACCCAAATTCCATTTGAGCGGTCTGAATAAGCCACTTGAAACAACGTCGTTTCCGTTGGGTGTGCGCCATCTTGGTTACTGATACCATCGCCAGTTAGGTACAGGTTACCTTGAGAAGACAGCACAAATTTATTCGCCACAAAGCTTGGCTCAAAATTCGCTAAATGCTGGGGAGCTTTATGTTTAAAAGCAAACACACCATATTGCTCATCAAGAGAAGTTGAGCCACTAATGCCTTCATCAGAACGCAGCATCAAGGTTGACGTTCTTGGACTCTCTAACGTATCAAAATCGACATGGATTGTTGTCGTACCAGGGTTTCTATTCCAATCCCAGCCCGCCTCTACGTGTCCAGCGTCGGCATTTTCACCATAAGGAACAACCTGTACGCCACCATGGCTTTGATAACGACCATAACGGTTATCATTGGTATAGATCTCCGCCGACCAAACGTCTTTATTGTACCCCTTAACCAATGCCAAATTATCGCCACTTCTGTGAACCATAAACGCACCACCATTGTAACTCCAGTTACCTTGTGGGATGGCTGCAGGCTCTATGCGTTGACCAAAAATCCCAACGCTATCGGCCGCCGTTTGGTTGCTTATTTGCAGGTAAATTGCCGCCAGTTCTGTATCGAGCGGACTATAGGTCTTAGCGAGTCTTTCAACGCCGTAGGCATAACGAGTGGAGCTTAGCGTCGTGAACGGGTGTCGACCTGAGATCCCGATAGGCACCGCAGGGTTGCTATAACGCCAGCCCGCGACCATCACTTTTTTCAACTTATTTAACGCATCATCCTGAACATGGTAAAGCGTGTCCGAGAGCAAGTGCATCACGATCGCTGCATTTTCAAACGCGGCAAAAGCGTACCCAGGATAGTGACCGTTATGGCGCCACGCCGTACCATCATCACGAAAACCGTCATGATAGCCGGGTGGTGTTTGTGCTACTGCGCCGGAGAAGAAGTGAGAAAATTGCTTCAATAACGCAACACGCTCGTCATCTTCTGGTGTCAGAAGAATCAATGCAAGATGCTGAATAGACAACGTATTGAAGTAATCTAAGTTAGAGCTATCAACATCAAGATCCATGTCGAAGCTTTCTTTGAATTCACGTGACAGCCATAGTAGCGCTTCATACGTTGGCGACAGCAGGTTAGCGGTAATAAGCGAGTCTTCCATCAAAATCGCAGAGCTATACCACCAGCGACCACTGTATCCCCAATGGTGAGTCGTCACCATTGAGCTACCTTGGGCAAAACCTTGATCAATTAAATGACGGGTTAGCAACACATACATTTCTTCTAAGCGGGCTTGGTTACCAGCAAAGCTTGGTTCATGGTAAGCGGCAGCGATATCAAGCATTAACTTGGCGTAGCCCGCTATTTTATTGCCATCGCCATCTGAGTCTCCTAAAATTGCATACTCATCAAATAGTGCCTTATCCTCAGGATTTAAGTAATTGTGCTGATAGATAACCTGCTGCTTATCGGTCAGAATATGACGGCCAGTCATCGTGCCATCAGGCGCCATCTCGACATTAAAGTCCGCGAACTTACTCTCAAGCGCTTCCATATTGCCTGAGTAACCCTTTATCTCTTCGATCAATGCCTCTTTAATGCGATTGGCATCTTCGATTTCTGCTTGGCTGGCATTGGGAATGTTGGCAGGCAGACCAAAATCAATCTCAGGAATGTCATAGCGCGTTTGCACTTGATAGTCAGACCATTGATAGCGCTCATCATCGACCGACACCATCACCCTATCAATGTAGAGTTCTCCCTGCAGATTGCTAGGAGCAACTAGCTGAATTTTCGCAAAGTTGTGTGTCACTTCTGGAGTAAAGTCTAAATTCAACGACACGCCAACAGCTCGCCAGCCGGTAAAGTTAAGCTGGACAGGAAACTCCGTCATACTGGCTGGTTGCTGGTGACTATCGGATAAACGAACGGTTAACTCAGCGTCAATCGCCGTGTCATTGTAGATCCAAAAAGACAGCGCTTGCGTCGCTTTTCGCCCATAGGCATCGGTGGCTTCACGATCGGTTAAGCGCTGAAAAGCATGGTTAATATCTAACGTATCACCATTATTCCAACGCCAAAGCAGCGATTGATCACCAAGAATCGCGCGAGTTGATGTAAGCTCAACTGAATTTGCCTCCACCCAACTCGGTAATGTCGTTTCTTCAAACGTAAGGATCTGAGAGCGTAGCGGATTCGCATGACTCTGACTCAGAAACAAGAACGGTAAAATTAGGAATGCACTTCGCACAAGGCGAGCATAGTTAACTTGCATAGAGGTTCTCCAACCACACAATGAAACACACCGAAAACAAAATATCGACAACAATTAAAATGCAATATATCAAAAGCAATTTATATTTTCGTTTAATTTCGATAATCTTTCGTTATCTTTGTGATCGTCACCATTAACTAATTAAAGCTGTACACAAACATCATGCATAGCCGTAAAGATGAGTGGTAATCAAACTTGAACAAATGATGAGAAATAAGAGAAGACACAACAAATAAAAGTGAAGAGTAAGCACGAAGTTGCATGCGTGCCATTGAGAATAAAAGAAGAGCAATTAATAAGAAGAAAAAAATCAGCGCTTCGGTCGGCCGAGACTCCATGCGCTGCTGAATTTAGCGACTGGCACTTCCGTTAGTGATTTGCATCACCACAAAAATATACCGTGTTATTGCACTAACTGAGCTAGTTCTGCAACTAGCCCAGCATTTTCTGTGTTGCCGCTTACAGTATCAGTTAGGCAATGGACGAATGGCAGTAATCACTCGACGATGCTTTTTCTTTAACTGAATATGGCAAAGCTCCAATACCAAGCCAAACGCCATCGCAAAGTACACATAGCCTTTGTTTAGGTGAATACCGGCACCTTCTGCCATCAACAATGCCCCTAGCAATACTAAGAACAGTAAAGCAAGCAATTTAAAACCAGGGTATCGAGTGACAACGCTGTTAATTTTTTCAGCCGTCAACACCATTACGACAGCGGAGGCAAGTATCGCGGCGACCATAATAGGCACCTCACTTGTTAAACCAACGGCTGTGATGACCGAGTCCATCGAGAAAACCGCGTCAACCGCTACAATCTGTAGCAATACGACTGCGAGTCCCGTTCTAGCATGGGTAGAATGCACCACTTCGCTATGAGTTAACCAACCCCATAACTCTTTCGCGCTTTTTGCTAACAAGAACGCGCCACCACCAATCATGATCAAATCTTTACCACTTAGCTGTACGGTTTCAAACTGCAATACCGGTTCAGTGAGTGACATGACCCATGAGATAGAAAATACCAACACAATACGAGCCGCTACGGCCAAGGCGATACCAAGGTTTCGAGCCAGTGCTCTTTGATGTTGAGGTAAGCGTTCACATAGCACTGAAATAAACACGACGTTATCGACGCCAAGTATAATTTCAAGAGCAAATAGAGTGGCAAATATGGCCCAGGTCTCGGGCATCATGAAAAGATCTAGCATAGTGATGACTCCATAGAAAAGAAGTGCATCGGTTGGTTCAGCCGACTATAGGGGTCGTCCATTAATGGGGTATTCCTCTGTAATTAAGAGCCGACAGTAAATCACTTAGTTTGCTACTACACAATAGGGACAAATGTAACCAATCGTATCCGCTATTCATAAATTTATACTTATCCTTTTGACATAAAAATAACCCCGACAAACACCGTTCATCAGGGCTAAGTTGTCATCTGATGGTTCTATTTCACTTAAACCAATACCCCGCTAAATCGCGGTTCGATGACGTGACATAAATCGTATCCCCTTGCTGGTTCAAAGATTCGCTATGGAGCATACTGATCGTCGCTACCGAGAAACACTCGCCGGGTTGAAACTGAATTTCGTTTCCACTTACTACGTTTGCATACTGTGCGCAGTCACTAAGCTCAACATAGACCTGTTTATCACCACGGACTAAAGTCATAACAGAACCCAATCGGTTCTCGAACCGACCCTCCATATCCGAAACACTCACCTCATCAGGATCAAGGGCTTTCCCCACCATAGCGGTCGCTATCCCTTCTACATAACACTGCTGCGTTTGATCGTTAAGTAAACACGTCGTATCAAGTTCACTAAACGTCACTTCACCGCTTTGATCGTGGTAAGTGCCAACAGACAACACCGACGTGTTGTTGTCCAAGTGTTTCGTCAAATAGAATTGCCCATCATTTACCGTGAACTCGTAGCTCACAGCTGAACCGTCTATGAGTCGTGTGCCAACGTATGTCCCTCGGTACTGCTCGACAAATTCCCCTTGAGACGTGACACCAGAACCTGAGTCTGAATCATCACACGCAGTAAGCAGTGCCAGTGTAGAAACAGCAAATAATAATCGAAACATACCGCCCCCACTTACAGTTCACGTAATTGATAGCGGGTCCACTCTGACTTAGCAGAGGTAGCTTGGACATTCGCTTCAATCGTCGAAATGGTTACATAGCCTTTGGATAACGCCACACCTTCACTATCATCGGCTTGATCAGGGTAGTTTTGGTCAAGATCAATCACCACACCACCTTTATCAAGGTACATCTGTTTAGCCATTGCGAGTGCTTCTTCTTTGGTCATGCCAGGAACATTGGCCATAATACCTTCTGCCACCAACTCCATCGCCATTGCATTCTCAGACATATCACCAGCAAACTTCAGTACCAAGCCTCCATTGCCAGGGTTCCACCCGACTTTGGTATGCTTAAAGCCAAGGTGATTTTGCGGATCCACCGGAGTATTTACATTCAGCCCGGTGTAACGCGGCAACAAAGGCGCTCCAGCTTGTTGTTTTGCCACCAGCTCTTCTAGCAAGGCGACGACAATGGCAGCAACATAAGGGGCTTTTTCTTCGTCGCCATCAGCGGCGCTCACCGCTATCGCTGGTATTCCTTTCGCAATAGAAACATTGGCTGCACCCAACGTGCCCGAGTTATTGGTTAAATAGCCTAAATTATTCCCTTCATTGGGTCCGGAAATGACGACATCTGGCGCCTGCCCCCACTTCTCTTGAGCATAGACATCAATCCCATAAAGCGCAGCCATGGTTGGCGTGCCCTCAACAAAATCTTTGAATGCAACGCTCTCATCCGTGTCACCAATACAAACTTGATTATTGGCCAGTTCATCTCGATTCACGTTTACTGCTTCAAAGAAGTGTACCGCGCCACCTTTACCACTTTGCCCAGTACAAGGCGCAGACATAATAACGTCATGCCCTGCTTGCTGAAGCTTCTCATGGAGTACTTGAATATTATTGGTTGCCCAACTGTCATCATTAGTAAGAACAATATTAAGTGCATTCGCATTAAACGTGGCAGCAAGACCAATAGCTAAAGACAGGGCTGCAAACTTGGTGTTCATGTTGATTCCTTTCCTAAAGGGTTAATGTCGCCGACCACATTAGGAAAATGATGTGACAGTTTGGTTTCAAGCATCACTCTAACAATTTATAGATATCTCAAACTAGTAAGCAGTTGTTTTAATGGGCTTTAACTATCAACTATCACCAACTTACTTGATTTTAATTGATACTGATATCGCCCAGTTTTCTGGTCTCTAGTTTTCGTAAATAAGAAATCCTCGGCACAATTACCAAGTTGGTTTAACAGTTCATCCTTAATCTTATTTCGATTTTGATCGAGTGTTTTCGCCCGAAGCCCCTGTAGCTCAAGATCGTTGATTGCTCGGGCATGACCACCAAACTCACGCATCAGTTGGGCTAGCTCCTCACCTGCACGAATGTCAGGATGATGCATCGACGGGTTAACGAAAGGAGGCAAACCATTTAGCTGTCTCTGGGCGTACCACAAATAATAGAAAAATGGCGTTTTAGGCATGACAATCCGCCGGCCGTCAATCACCACGGTCTGAGTTGTTGGCTCAAACTGCAATTCGTACGAGGGATTCATGACCAAGTCAGGTACTTGATCACCTTTATTTAGGGCTTGTGGCACTTCTATAGCCTGCGTTTGTGGCTGCTCTAAACTTGAGGTTAGTACTACGTCGTTACCCTTTTGCAAAGGAGAGCGTGTATGACTACGCTCTCCTTTATGTCTGCGCCATAGCAATAGGATAAGTAGCGTGACAAAAACTGGGTTAAGTAATATCAGTGCCAACAGTTTGGCGTGCACCCAAACAACCTCAAGTGACCAATGAACGCCATATTGGCGCTGGTCAAATATAAAGTGTACATCTGCATCTACCGCTTCATTTGTTAAGGTTAGAGATATCTCTAAAACATTAACGTGCTTTACCACCGCCCCTAACCAGCCATAGTTAAAAGAAATGCCTTCAATCATTGTTTTTAGGCTCGCTTCACTTTTTAATACCAATGCATGGGCATCAAAACTGTTCACCGCAGCTTGCTGAAAAAGTATCGGGAGTTGCTGCTGCAATGCTTGAGCCAGGCTCTTTTCCAGTATGACATTCACAACAAGCCAAAATAATGGGAAAGAGCACACCGCGGTAATGAACCCTAACCATTGCACAGCGTCAACACGGCTAGCATATGGAATGAGATTAGCGGAAAGAATACGTTCCGCATTACAAAAAAATAAACGGCGACTTAACATGACTCACCGCGATCAACCGCCGAAGAAGAAAACAAGCCATGCGTCTCTTGACTAACGAAATAACGCTGAATAACACACCCAATCGATGATTCAACCGTTGTCGCAAGAAACCAACTGCCGAGTGAAGGCATCGTTTTTAATAAGGTTCGTTGCTTCATTGGCCAGCTTGCTAACCCAGACTCAATGCCTAGCGCTGGAATAAAATCGACTTCCCGATTAGAAAAAGCGCGGATCATTTGTTCACGGTTATCAAACCAACGCAGTTGCTCTGCAGGCACCACTATCTGGCGCTGTTTCAAAGCCAATAGAGGAATTAAATGTCCAGACTGACTCTTTTTGTCGCGCAATAATCCTACCGTTCGTTTGTAAAATACACTCTGGGTGACCGAATCTAATCTCATCTGAGCATACAGATAAATGGGGTATTGAGGATAAGAAAGCAGTTCATGGTAAAGCGTTGCATAATCCGGAACCAAACCATTAAGCTCTCTATGACGACTCATTACTAAATCGAACTCTTGCAGGAGCAACTCGTCAGCAGACAAACTCTCGCGCGATTTCCACGAAATTATGACGTCTTGATAGTGCGTCCCCCTGAGCAGTTCCTGACAAAGCACGGTCGCCAATTGCTGCGCACGCCAATCGGTTGGAATATAGATTCGAAACGAATCTTGTCCTGTCGATTCACTTACAACACAGTGGGTTTGAGCCAACCACTCCGGCGTATTCACCGTAATTTGAGGTCGTATCGTATAAAAATAGACACAAGATACCACCGCAAATAACGCGATAGCCTTGAGGTGTAGGTTAAATGACATAGTATTCCCTCACTATGCCTATCAAAATAATCTTCAAAGATGACAATTACATGAAAAGAGCCACATCATGCCAGACTCATTAAGAAAACGGTCATCTTAGCTCTTAACCTCTAGCTTTTAACTTTTAACTTTTAACTTTTAACTTTTAACTAGGCATTGAATAATGCTGGTACAACCATGTCTCTATACTCAATGAGCCCACGGTCATCACGAAAAGTACCGCAAGCAGCAGCCCCACTGCATACTGGATAACACTTAAAGGTCGGGGGCGGTTGAATAGTGTTGGGCTTAATCGACACAAAACGAATCGAAATAATACGAGCTCAGCTAACGTTAATCGCATGACAGTTATCCTGTTCCTCAATCTTTGCTCACCGATAGTACCCATCGGTCATGACAAACATATGTCTTCGAGCGAAACGTGACTCTGCAACGCTATTTTTCAATCGATGTCGTACTCGTTGGCATAAGATCTCGTTGCT
Source organism: Vibrio nomapromontoriensis (assembly GCF_050337205.1). Lineage (NCBI taxonomy): Bacteria > Pseudomonadati > Pseudomonadota > Gammaproteobacteria > Vibrionales > Vibrionaceae > Vibrio > Vibrio nomapromontoriensis. The sequence goes on along the minus strand of NZ_JAKJSS010000012.1, from coordinate 195,595 downwards.
CCTTCACGAGTCGTTCTTCACGAGTCGTTATAGTTTAAGTACTCCACACACAGGTCATAGAAGGCTTGCGCTTGAGGCGAAATGGTTCGCTCCGCTAACCGAAAGATGCCAATTTGACGCTCCAATGGCGGATCAATGAGCGGAATCCAAACCAATCGTGTCTCGTTCGTTGGGAACGCTAACTTAGGCAAGGTGGTAACACCAATACCCAGTTCTAATACCGAGAATAAAGACGTTATATTCTCGACAGAGTACAAAGCTTGCTCACTCAAAGCGCGTGCCGGGGTTGCATCTAACAGTGTGCAAGTTCCATTACGAATAAATGGCTGCTTCAATAACGTTTGCCACTCAATGCCATTGGGTTGCGATGCGATAGGGTTATCCTTCAAACAAACAACGCCTATTTGATCCGATATCAAGGGGGTAAAATCAATCGTGTCCTGTTCCAAGTTGGAGCTATTCCCCAATGCTAAATCCACTTCCCCTGAAAGCAATCGAGCCTCAACCCCAGCAGCATTGTCATCAATTAAACTCACTTCAACTAACGGATACCTTTCACAAAATGCGCCTAAAACACTGGGGATTAACTTCGCAGCAACCGATGGGACACTGGCAATTCTCACCCGACCTTGTTGCCCAGCCGCCGCCGCGCGGAGATCGTTATCTAGCGCTTTATAGACATTTAAGAATTTATGTACTTTTGGCAAACATATTTCACCAAAGGGCGTGAGTGTTGATTTGTTGCCCGATTCAAACAAAGGCTGCCCTAGAATTCTTTCCAGTTCTTTGATCGATGTTGATAGTGCCGCCTGTGAACGATTAGCTCGATGGGAAGCCGCTCGAAATCCCCCTTCTTCAACCACCATCACAAAATGATTCAATTGCTGAAGCTTAATCTGCATATGCTCTATCCCTTGCCAGCCCTTTATTTACCTTACTTAACGTAAGGTGATAAGTTTTTATTATCAAATGTAAAATATTTACCGTTAGATTTATCATATATCAGAAGGCAATATTTAACCATCTCGAAACATTACCGTTACATGGTTGGATATGAACGTGGACATTCAAACAAAAAAACACCCAGTTAAGACTGAACTTTTCGCCTCAAAAGCACCGCTTGAATGGGCTATTGTCAATAATGGTACGCTTTATACCGCTCAAATTCCGATTGATACGACGGGCGCCGTCGTTGAAGGGGGGATTGAGGCTCAAACTCGTCAAACCTTTGCCAACCTCGCCCATACATTAGAGTGCGCGGGAGAATCTCTCGATTCCGTACTGCAAGTCTTGATTTACGTAACCGACCGAGAATATTTAAAAACCGTCAATGCCGTTTACGCCGAACATTTCAACGCCCCCTACCCTAACCGAGCCGCCGTTGTCGTTGCCGGGTTAGCGCGCGAAGAGATGTTGGTTGAATTCGTTGTCTATGCGGCCGTATCAGAATCACAGACATAAGCATGCCGCTGACTGACGGCTAGCCGTGTTAATTATTGAGTTACTTTTACCCTTTACCGACGTTGCCAGACTCACATGCAACCACATCATGACAAGGACACCATCATGACTTTAGCTACCCTTCCTACTGAAAATGCACTTTATATTGCTGGAGAATGGCAATCTGGAATCAATACCATTGCCAACATCAACCCCTCAGATATCAGTGAAAATTTGGGGCAGTTCGCTCAAGCCAGCGAAGCGCAAGTTGAGCAGGCCATCTCGGCTGCTAAGCACGCGCAGCCAGAATGGGAGAAAACCCCTATAGAACGCAAGCAAGCGGTATTGCAAGCCATTGGTGATGAACTCATTGCCCGCTGCGATGAACTCGGCACGCTGCTTTCTAAAGAAGAAGGGAAACCATTTATGGAAGGTCGCGGCGAGATTTATCGCGCGGGTCAATTCTTCCAATATTTTGCAGCAGAAGTGCTAAGACAAATCGGTGACAGTGCCGACTCTGTTCGCCCTGGCGTCTCCGTTGAAGTGACTCGAGAAGCTGTGGGTGTCATTGCGATCATCTCACCTTGGAACTTCCCGACCGCGACGGCTGCATGGAAAATCGCCCCAGCGCTGGCATTCGGAAACAGTGTTATTTGGAAACCCGCTAACCTCACACCAGCCAGTGCCGTGGCGTTAACCGAAATCATTCACCGCCAAGGCATTCCCGCAGGGACGTTCAACCTTGTCCTTGGCAGTGGCAGCAAGGTAGGTAACACCTTAATTAACTCGCCTGATATCAACGGCGTTAGTTTTACTGGTTCCGTTGAAACGGGTCGTAAAGTTGCGGCTGCGACGGCCCCTAATTTTGTTCGCTGCCAATTAGAAATGGGCAGTAAGAACGCCTTAGTCATCGCCGACGACGCCGATATCCAAATTGCCGTCGAAGCAACCATCGCAGGTTCGTTTTCTGGTGCGGGACAAAAGTGTACCGCGTCCTCACGCCTTGTGGTGATGGACGGTATTCACGATGCTTACGTCGAAGCACTCATTAAGCGAATGAGCGAACTTAAGGTCGGTCACGCACTTGAAGAAGGAGTATTCATGGGGCCAGTTGTCGATGGCAATCAACTGGACGCCAATTTCGCGTGGATAGACAAAGCTCGCGAATGTGGCGCAGAGCTCGCGTTTGGTGGAGAAAAGCTCAACCTTAAGCATGATGGGCACTACATGTCACCCACTCTCTTTCTCAACACGAAAAACCACTGGGATGTTAACCAAGAAGAAGTCTTCGCACCAATGGCCTGCGTGATTCGCGTTGCTGATCTTGATGAAGCCATCGCAACCACAAACGACACGCGTTTCGGACTCACTGGCGGCATCATCACGCAGAGTCTACGTAGCAGCGCACTATTCAAACAACAAGCACAAACCGGTTGTGTCATGGTCAACTTGCCAACGGCGGGAACGGACTATCACGTACCGTTCGGGGGACGTAAAGAATCCAGCTTTGGACCTCGTGAACAAGGCCAGTACGCGAAAGAGTTTTATACCGTCGTTAAAACCGCATACCAACGTCCTTACTAAGACACGTGCGTGGAGCTTTGCTATGCAAGGCCAAAGCAAAGCTCCCACTTCAATCGAAAACCCGATACGAACCCGTAAGCGTGAGGAATGGCTATGTACCAACAACGGATTGTTATAGATGGATTGCAGTACTGCAATTGGGACCGAGAATATTTTCAAACCCTAAAACGCAGTGGCATCACTGCCGTACATGCCACTATGGTCTATCACGAGAATGCCAGAGAAACACTCACTCGCTTCGCCGAGTGGAACTTAAGGTTTGAGCAAAACGCTGACCTCATTATGCCAGTACACTCAATGGCCGACGTTGAAACAGCGAAAGCTCAAGGGAAAGTGGGGGTCTTCTTTGGCGCGCAAAACTGTTCGCCCATTGAAGATGAAATTGGTCTCATTGAGGTCATGCGTCAGCAAGGGTTGCTGATCATGCAGCTCACCTACAACAATCAAAGCCTATTAGCCACGGGATGCTATGAAAGCCATGACAGCGGTGTCACGCGATTCGGCAAGCAAGCCATCGAAGAAATGAACCGAGTTGGCATGATAGTGGATATGTCACACAGCGCCGAGCGTTCAACGCTTGAAGCGATTGACTTATCTTCACGGCCCATTTGCATCAGCCATGCTAACCCAAGCTTTGCGTTTGACGCACTACGTAATAAATCCAACAACGTGATCAAAGCGCTCACCGCTCGAGGCGGATTAATTGGGTTTAGTTTATACCCCTTTCATTTGCCAAATGGCAGCCAATGCTCCTTGGAAGATTTCTGCCAAATGGTGGCAAAAACCGCCGATATGGTGGGGGTCGAGCACTTAGGTATTGGTAGCGATCTATGCCTAAACCAACCTCAAGAGGTTCTAGAGTGGATGCGCAACGGGCGTTGGTCTAAAGCCATGGATTATGGGGAAGGATCAGCCAGTAACGCTGGATGGCCCGATGCGCTGCCATGGTTTTGCGGTAGCGCTGGAATGGAAAACATTTACAACGGATTAATGCGCCATGGATTCAGCGAATCCGAGGCAGGAAAAATACTGGGCGAGAACTGGTTTACCTTCTTACAACAAGGATTAGAGCCTATTTCGTAAAGTCGTAGCCCAAACATGGAACAGCCTGCTTAATAGCAAAAATAACAAAGTAGGTGTTAACTCAATCCTTTGTCGTGAACCCGAAATTCACGCAAAGAAACCTCTGGAGTCAGAGCATGTCAGATTTAACCAATAAAGTGAAAGCTACAAGTATCAAAGCTTCGAGAGTGCAGCCAGCGGAGATGACCGCTGCCTCCACTGGTGACAAACAAGCCAGTACTGATAACGCAAGTACATACGAAAACCTTGGATTAAGTAACCCTGCCTTTTGGTACAGCGGCGGCTTTATCGGTCTTTTTGTTGCCATCGCTCTATACGATGCCAAATTACTCTCTAATCTCGTTAACACCGGCTTTGCTTGGTCAGTAAATGTCTTTGGCCCCTATTGGCAACTGCTGCTACTTCTGACTTTTCTTATTGGTCTTGCACTTGCAGCAGGGCGAACAGGCAAAGTCATTCTTGGCGGAGTAAACAAACCCGAAATGGACACCTTCCGCTGGGTAGCGATTATCTTCTGTACCCTTCTTGCCGGAGGCGGCGTATTTTGGGCAGCAGCAGAACCTATCGCACACTATGTTAGCCCACCACCTTTATATGGCGCGCAAGAAAGCTCCTATCAAGGTGCGGTTAACGCCCTGTCTCAATCATTCATGCATTGGGGATTCCTTGCTTGGGCAATTGTGGGCAGCTTAACGTCCATAGTGGTGATGCACTTACACTACGACAAAGGATTGCCTCTTAAACCACGTATCTTACTCTACCCAGTGCTGGGAGAGCGTGCACTCAAAGGCCAAACAGGGGCCCTCATTGATGCCTGCTGTATCGTGGCGGTTGCCGCTGGAACCATTGGCCCTATCGGCTTTCTCGGCTTACAAATAAGTTATGCGCTTAATGCGTTGTTCGATATTCCAGATGGTTTCACTACGCAACTTATCATCGTAAGTTTTGCCATTGTGCTCTATACCTTGTCAGCGCTCAGCGGATTGAATCGTGGTATGCAGATGCTGAGTCGTTATAACGTGATCTTAGCGGTCGCGCTGATGATTTACATCCTAATGTTCGGGCCAACCAATTTTATCGTAAATGGCTATATTCAAGGTGTAGGAAGCATGCTCAATAACTTCCTTCCTATGGCGACCTATCGTGGTGATGAAGGGTGGTTAAGTTGGTGGACCGTGTTTTTCTGGGGCTGGTTCTTAGGCTACGGCCCGATGATGGCAATTTTCATCGCTCGTATTTCCAAAGGTCGCAGCATTCGTCAATTGGTCTCTATCATCAGCCTCGTTGCTCCTCTCGTGACGTGTTTTTGGTTCACCATTGTCGGCGGTTCGGGCTTAGCGTTTGAAATCGCCGATCCTGGTAGCGTGAGTAAAGCATTTGAAGGCTTTAATTTACCTGGCGCGCTACTGGCAATGACTCAGCAGCTGCCGTTTCCAATGCTAACGTCCATTCTATTTTTGATTCTCACCACTATCTTCATTGTCACGACCGGCGACTCGATGACTTACACCATTAGTGTCGTCATTAGTGGTGAAACCGAACCCAATGCGATTATTCGCACCTTTTGGGGGGTAATGATGGGGGTAACAGCATTAATCCTGATTTCCCTTGGTTCCGGCGGCATCTCCGCGTTGCAATCATTCATTGTTATTACCGCGGTGCCCGTTTCACTCATCTTGCTGCCATCACTGTGGAACGCTCCTCAAATCGCGATGAAACTAGCAAAAGAACAGGGACTATAGATTTACACAGCAGCCAAAACGCTGCCGCTGTGGATGCAGTAAAAGAAAGACACTCGTCAAACAGGTGAACATACATCTGAAGACGGCAGGCATAGCGGAGCGAGTTATCTCGCTCCGACTAGAACATCAACAATACTATAATTAAAATGGTGGTGAGCAACATGGATGCACATCCTACGACTTACACGACTACCCAACCTACACTACGCTCTGCTGACATCGTCATGGCACCGGCAAGATTAGGCGCAATGCATCAAAACCGAATCAGTTTTGTTCGCACGATCATTCGTAAAATGGCCAAGCAACAATGGACGGTATCCAAAGCCGACTGGCAACTTTCTCCGCAAGGGTTTGGTCATGTGACTTATAAGCTCACGACCCCTACACATACTTATCATCTAGTGGTATTTTGCGATGAGATCGCCGATGAAGATCGTAATGATCGCGTCATCGCTGAGCGATGGGATGTGACTTTCGCGTTAGTCGATGGCGAGGTTGATGTTGGACTCCTTGAGCAACTTCGAGCAAATGTCCCTTTACAAGAAGCAGGCAGAAATCCCAACAACGTTTTGGTGCTCGCTCGTGCCAACAAAAGTGTGCGTGTGTTCGAACACATCGTCAGTCACCTTGCCAAAGGTGACCAACCTAACCCAAGTGAACTGGCCAAGGTGGGTTATATTCTTAGAACGACTGCCGTTTATGGTAATGGTAAGTTTGGTATCGCAGACTTTAAACGACTAGAGAACAATCCCGATTTTAGTCAGTCATTTAGCGCCCAAATGTGCGCCGTTTATCTGCTACGTGAATTTAGCTTAGACTGGGTTAATTACCTCGCCACCCAACAAGGAGGCGAACACGCCACGTCACTAGCCCCATCACTGCAGCGTTATTTGGGCGTTGGAAATGCCACCGGGTTAGGTATGGCTCCTTATCTCATTAACCACCCAACGATCGTGGACCAGTGGATGACCACACGAGAGCAAGCACTGGCAGCGGTATTACATCATCCAGCGGAAGACAAACAATTATCTCCCCTTCAAGCGTTGCTCAGTAAAGCTCGCTTGCACTTACAGCAAGTGATCACTATTAACGATCAGCAGCGCCAATCCAATGCCAGCGCCATGGTTGAACTAGACCGCTTACAGCGTCAGCTACCCGTGTTAATTACGCAACATTCATCATGGGGGGAGATTATTCAGCATTGCACCGACATGAGCCTAGAAGCCCAAGAGATCGTTTTGTCGTGCTTAATGGAGATCTACCCTGAATTGGTCGATACTTATCAAGAACAGATGAACAGTGATGAAACCTTGTTCTTGCCTAGTGGCAAAAAAGTTCATGATCTGCAGACGACAATTGAACGCGCCTACCAATGGGCTGTCGATATCGATTTTTCTCTACCAGAGAACCACTATTGGTTTTGGTATCGCTCGCAAGACAAAGAAGAGCCCAGACTTGGCATTCGCGGAGAGGAGCTTGGCGAAGATAAAGAACTGCCGCTGGACGTAGCGCGCCAAGTTAACACCCTCTATCACGCATTACGTCAACACGAGTCCGAGTTGTCACTGGCTGAGTTTCTTGTACAGCATCCTCAGCACCGTGCGATTGCAAGACGTGTTTGGACGCTCGGTCATAAAGAAATGGGCGATATTCAAATGAATGTGTTACATAAAGACGCATTGCCAATGCATCTACTACGCTGCAAGCTAGCGGTATTTGGGGCGACCAAGTTTGACCCGCGTTCAGACCGTTGGGTTCGCGTCACCTTTTTCCAAGGCGCCCCTTTACTCGATGAAGTACACAACAATACCTTCGAGGATAATTGGATTTTCCCGCTACTACCAAGTAGCGAATCATTACAAAGCAACGAGCCGTTATCAGGAGGAAACGCATCATGTTAGTCTCTCATAATGAATTAGTCGCTGCGGTTAATAAGGCATTTCTTGGTATGCGTCGCTCATGCGGAGAAGCCGACGTCATTGCCAACATGGTTGCCGATCTACAAATGGTTGGACTGCACGGGGTGCGTCACTTTAATAACGCCAGTCGCTATATTAGTCATGACCAAGACCGCCCGGCTGATATTACGCTCACGCAGCCACAACGGATAAGCGTAAATCTTCACCATTGCAGTTTAGCGTGCCACCTGCCAGTTATAATGGACTATGCCATTGAAAAAATGATCGGCTCAAAGTCGATGACTATCGAACTGAATCATTGTCACAATCGCTGGTTAGCTTACAGTGAATTAGTCAAGCTAGCATCAAAAGGTATAGCCTGTATGGCAAGGTGGACCAATGGCAGCAGTCCTAAACATACTATGTATATCCTAAATCGCGGTTGTGTGGCACCCGAGTTATTCTTATCAGATGCACTAGACATTCAAGACACCAACAACCATAGCAACCATAGCAACCATAGCAACCATAGCAACCATAGCAACCATAGCAACCATAGCAACCATAGCATGATCATAGAGCTGTCCGTTCAAGACTTTGACGTAACAGCGCTTTCGCGTGATTACAGCCTGCATATCGATTCTAATGAACTGTCACAAGCGCAACAAAATGCGTGGCATAATGGTATTAGCGTTGACGACCAAGAGTGGGGACTGCTTAAACAAACGGCAACCGCAATACTGGTGGAAAACAGTGAACAGTCGGTGAAAGGGGCTGGAGAAGTGGCTTAGCTACCTGTTTAGTGATGGCCTTTGAGATTATGATCATTGGCATTACCGCCTTGAATCGCATAATTTCTAGTATGACTGTTCTGTAACATCAATTGATAGCGCTCGTGGTTCTGATAAGCTCCGATCCAAAGCGCTATTCACTTTATCAACCCTAATTTGAACGGTCTATCTTGATTGTGTTACGAGCATGAACCACAGCAACCCGTTGGGGTATCATGCTTGCCTTTACCCTCGGCATTATTCTTATCCGCCATCTTTTCCGATGAGCTAGGCTTCTTTTCTTGGGTCGCTTGGGCGTCTTTCTTTTGAAAAATTTTCTTAATTGATAATGTCATGTCTGATTCCAAATCTGTTGGCTAAATATGTTGGCTAAATATGTTGGCTAAATAGTAGTCGCACAATACCATAGTAAAATAGTCAACTATTGATCTCGCACATCTTTTCTGTGCTTAACCTCAAACAGTCTATACATGCATACCAACAACACTGATGAGCTGGCGGATGAAAAACGCGGCATCGCGACTCGATCAAATAACACACAAAAAAGCCCGCTCACTTATGAACGGGCTTAGTCTCTATTTATAGCCGTGCTCTTTGTGTATGAATACTCACGAACTCGGCTATTATTGTCAGCCAGTCACTATAGAAGCTTACTTGTCATCTAACTTAACAAACATCGAGGTTAGGACAAACGAGAGAGCAAACACACCGCAAACACCCAGTACCGCTTGAATAAAGTTTTGTGTACCACCCGATAGATACGCTGGCAAACTAAACACTGAAGACAAGATATAGCTAGTAAGGTGCGTATCAATAGTCACAGAAATGGCACCAAAGATACCGGCCGCTAAGCTCGCTGTCAGCATCGCTTTGGTGTACTTCGTTAACACACCAAATAACGCAGGCTCTGTAATACCAAGAATTGCCGTAATGCCAGAACTCACTGTAATTGATGACTCTTCCTTAGACACGGTCTTGCGTTGCTTGTGCCAAATCGCCATAGTCGCCCCTGCAATCGCCAGATTGCCTAAACACATGATTGGCATTAGCAAATCTTTATTATACAGCGCAAAGTTGTTCAAGCTGATCGGCGTCATGCTGTGATGAATACCAAACACAATTGTAATTGGGCGAGTAATACCAAATACAAAGCCAGTTAACGTTGGGGAGATTTCCAATAGTGAACCCACTACCCAACCCGCACCATTACTTAACCAAATACCTAAAGGTCCGACAGCAGATAGAGTAATCGTCGACGTAATCGCAAACGCAAACAACGGCGTAAACACTGGTTTTGCCACAGATGGGATCAGTCTATCGACTAATGGCGTCACTTTAGACAGCAACCAAACAGCAAGTATCGCAGGAACGATAGCACCGCCATAATTGAGCAGTTCAACAGGGATAACTCCCATAACTTTTAGCTCAGCAAGCTCTCCAATGCCGTTTAACGCCGCTGCCTTATCTGCTAATTTTGGTGACAGCATCGCCGCTGCCACTGCCAACGCAATGTATTCGTTGACTCGAAACATCTTCGCAGCAGAAAATGACACCAGCATCGGTAAGAAGAAGAATACCGCGACTGAGATAGAGCGGAAAAAGAATACGGTATCTGAATCTTCGGAAATAACATTGGTCGCAATCAGTCCCGATAGTAGACCCATCAACATACCTGCACCTGCAATCGCCGGGACGACGGGGCCAAAAATACCCGCTACGATGCGCATCGCACCTTGGAACAATTTGCCTTTACTTGCCGTTTCTATCGCTTCTATGGAATCATCGTCAGATGCTGTGTTAGCAGGCAGTGATTTAAACCACTGCTCTACTTCAACGCCAACAATGACTTGAGTCTGTCCTTCCTGAAAAACCACGCCTTTTATACCATGAATACTCTTTATCACTTCGCCATCGGCAAGCGATTCATTTTTCAATTTGAATCGCAGACGCGTCATACAATGCGTCGAGTCTGCAATATTGTTAATACCCCCAAGAGCATCAACCAACAGGCCTATTTTTTCTTTTATATTCATATTTTTAGATGAGGCTATCTTTGCTGGATCCAATGCATCCATAGGTTCATTCGCTTGCATATATCGTCCGAATTCTTATTTTATGATGAATTTGTCTGTTTGTATAATACGGAGACGGCCTATAAATCCAACTCGAAAAAGTGAGAAAGCAATCACACTTCAACATCGAATTTAGCACATTTCATGATATTTCCAGAATTGGTCTGTTTTTCATTAACTATTACCACTAATAATGAACCAATAAAAAATAGGCTATTTTTTACTTGATCAAACCTGTTTTTAGCGGTTAGATAATAGCAGTTAATTTATATAGGCAGCATCATTGTGAAAGAAACCATTATATCTGGTATTGAATGTATTATTACCAAACCAGACAGGCATAATTTAGTCACTGTCATTGTTGAAACCAATGCTGGTGTCACTGGCTATGGCTGCGCGACGTTCCAACAACGCCCACTCGCGGTTAAAACGATGGTAGATGAATACTTAAAGCCTCTGCTTATTGGGAAAAACGCCAATAATATAGAAGATTTATGGCAAATGATGATGGTTAATGCTTATTGGCGTAATGGCCCAGTTATTAACAATGCTATTTCAGGCGTTGACATGGCACTTTGGGATATTAAGTCCAAACTTGCTAATATGCCTTTACACCAATTATTTGGTGGTAAGTCTCGTGATGCTATTCCTGTATATACTCATGCCACGAGTGATTCAATGGAAGGTATTTACAAACTCGTTGATGGTTTCCTTGAACAAGGCTATAAACATATTCGCTGCCAACTTGGTTTTTACGGTGGTGTGCCAGAAAATATCCATACAACAGAAAACCCAACTTCTGGATCCTATTACGACCAAGACCAGTATATGGATAACACGCTGACCATGTTTAAATCGCTTCGCGAGAAATATGGTAATGAATTCCACATTCTCCATGATGTGCATGAGCGCCTATTCCCTAATCAAGCGGTGCAATTTGCAAAAGATGTTGAGCAATACAAGCCATTCTTCATTGAAGATATCTTGCCGCCAAGTCAAACCGAGTGGTTAGATAATATAAGAAGCCAAACCTCGGTATCTCTTGGGCTGGGTGAGTTATTTAATAATCCCGAGGAATGGAAGTCTCTCATTATTAATCGTCGCATCGATTTTATCCGCTGCCATGTTTCACAAATTGGTGGTATCACACCGGCACTAAAGCTAGGGTACTTCTGTCAACACTTTGGTGTGCGTATCGCATGGCACTGCCCGCCTGATATGACACCGATTGGTGCCGCAGTAAATACTCACTTAAACGTTCATTTGCACAACGCCGCTATCCAAGAGCATGTTGAATATAAAGAGAATACCCATGCGGTGTTCCCAAATGCACAAGAACCCAAGAATGGGTATCTTTATGCCTCTGAAGTCCCTGGTATTGGTGTTGAGATGAACCGCCAAGCTGCTACTGACTATCCAGTGGAATATCGTCCACATGAATGGACACAAAGCCGCTTACCTGATGGCAGTATTCATACACCTTAATGGGTGGGTACTATTCTAACCCATGAATAAAATAGCCGCTTTGCGGCTATTTTTTATCTCGATATTGAATGTTTTTACTATTAAATGGGGTGTGATACGTGCATTGATAATTTATATCTATAATATCACTGACAATAAACACTTCACCATTCGAGAGAAAACCACGGTTGGTAATATTCATTGCCGCTGCACCACGCTTACAATCTAGCAGTTGTGCTTCTTCTTTTGAAGTATTTACTGCACGGTAGGTTGTGAGATATTGTTCAATATCTAAACCTATGTCGAGTGCGTGCTTTTGCAAAGAGTTTTCTATAATCGTATCATTCATTTTTGGAAATAGTTTTACCGGCATTCTCGCTTCTTCTACTTGAATGACTTTTCCATCAATGAGCCTTAAGCGCTTTACATTCCATATATAATCGTCATCGTCCAAAAGAAACACACGTTTCTCATTTGAATCCATCACTCTTTTGTTCAATGTCAGCTTACTATACGACATACTCTTGAAACTATTTTCAGTAATAGAGTTATACACAAGGGGGTTATTATTAATGTCTCCATTAATAAATATACCAGAACCAGACTTCACGGTAACAATACCGATAGATTCTAATTTTTCTAGTGCTTTTCTTATGGTAAACCTAGACACCTCATAACTTTCTGCAAGCTCTCTTTCTGAAGGCAATTTCATCGTAATAACATTCTGACAGATCTTACTGATAACGTCTTGAACGATAAACTCATATTTTTTCATCGGATTATGAAAACCTAGTAATTAGAGGGGCTAAAAGAGTGTGAATACAACATTGCACATAAACTATCGACTATCGACTATCGATGCTAGCTTTTGAAAATACTTTACCTAACTCCATAATTTTAGGCGACTATTCTCTTGAGATCCATCTTTATTAATAAGTTCTCTCTCGTCCTCTCGCTATCAAAAACACCACTCCCGAAAGGCCGTCTCTATCGTGAAGCCCCCCACTGAACAGCAAAGATTGTACGATGACTAAGCTAACGCGTGCAAAACCACTTAATATACCTTACAATCACGCAAAACCACTTAAGCAAATTCCATTACGTTAACAAACACAATCATGTTAACTGCCTCATATGGCACGGTTTGAACATGAGTCTACCGATAACGATGACGCAAAACGCTATGACACAACAAGCTATGACCCAAGATGAACGATTACTAGCAATGCAAACCTTGCTCAATCAAAAAGGCAAAATTACCCTTAATGATCTCTGCGAGCAATATGCGATCTCCCGGGATTCTGCTCGACGTGACCTCGTCAAGCTTGCTCAACAACCCGGTATACAACGCATTCGTGGTGGTGCGATAATTTCTCCGGTCACTCCATATGCAATAGCCTATCAGCAAAAAACCATTAGTCAGGCAAAAGTGGACATCGGCCAACTCGCCGCCAGCCTAGTTGAAGCGAATGACTATGTACTGCTTGATACGGGAACGACAGTAACTGCAATGGCAACGTACCTACGCGCCCCGCTTACTGTCGTCACCAATTCGGTCGATTGTTTATCAACACTCACTCGTGGCGCAGACTCAATACACAATGCAGAGCAAAAGATTGGGGTTCATATTTTGGGTGGGGAGTTTGACGTGTTTCATCGTGCCATTCTTGGCAGTAATGCGACTAAGCAATTAGAAAGCTACCGAATTAACAAAGCATTCATAGGGGTTTGCGCCTTATCAGAACATGGAGTTTCCACCAGCAGCGAAGCCGAAGCCTCGATGAAGCAAGCGATGATCGCACAAGCTGAAACGACCATTTTAGTTTGTGATAGCAGCAAGTTTGGCCAGCAAAACTTTTTCCAAGTTTGCAACTTTGAGCACGTTGATGTGATCGTTTGCGATCAAGCCCCGCCCGCTAACATTGCCAGTCAGCTTGCCAAGCACGATATCGACATCATTCTTACGACCCCTTCGACGAAGAGCTAAACACTATGGATTTTACCCCTATCAAAACCGCCGTCATTGGTTACGGATTTTCAGCAAAAACTTTCCACATCCCATTTATCAGCAACATGGCTGAATTTGACCTGTGTGCGATTAGCAGCAGCCAAGCGGAGTCCGTCACCAATGATTGGCCTACCGTGGCGCATTATCACACCGCCGATGAGCTGCTCAATCACAGCGATGCTGACTTGGTGATTATCACCGCACCCAATGACGTGCACTTTTCATTGGCGAAAAAGGCCCTAGAAAATAACAAGCACGTCATCATCGAAAAGCCATTTGTGACTCAGGTAGAAGATGGCGAGACTCTCGTTGCGCTAGCCGAGAAACAGCAACGTGTACTCAGTGTTTATCATAACCGCCGTTGGGATGGTGATTTCCTTACCGTCAAAAAGCTCATCGAAGAAGGTAAGATTGGCGACATTAAACACTTCGAATCTCACTTCGACCGTTTTCGCCCTGAGGTTCGTCAACGCTGGCGTGAACAGACCACAAATGGTGGCGGCATTCTGTTCGATTTAGGTTCACACCTTATTGATCAATCTTTAGATCTTTTTGGTTTGCCGGACGCGATTACCGCCCAATGCTTGATGCTAAGAGAAGGCTCTTCGAATGTGGATTACTTCAATGTCACACTGCATTATCCCACCCACGTCGCGCTGTTACACGGAGATCTCTTTAGCGCTGCGCCAAATCATCGCTTTAGCGTCAAAGGTACGAAAGGTAGCTATGAAAAATTCGGTCTCGATCCCCAAGAAGAAAGATTGATCGCGGGTGTTTCGCCATCAGAGCCAAATTGGACAGAAGAAGCAGTCGAGCATTACGGTAATCTGTATCACGCAGACTCCATCAACACGGTGGTTACTGAGCCAGGCAATTACCAACACTACTTTGCAACTATGGCAGAGGCGATACGCAATAACGGTCGCCCACCTGTTGAAGCGAACGACGCGATTTGGACCATAAAAATTATTGAACTAGCGATGGAAAGCAGCCGACTTGGTAAGACCGTAGCCGTTGAAAAGTAGTGGTTCAAAAGGAGCGATGAAAATGGTTCGGAACAGGAACGCTCTGTTTCGATACCAACGAGCACGGCTTTCCAACGCTAGTCAAAAAGTCGTGCTCTACAAAAGACATCAATTCGATGAAGTGAGCCGAATGTAATTTGCTAGGAGTGATTCTCTAGGAATAGACAATATCGCTCTCGATATAGTCTTCATCACTAAACCAAGTAACGGTGCCCACGTAGCCATTTTCATTCAGTTTGGTGTCAATTTGCGCCGCAATTCGTGCGGTCATTTTGATCCAACCCTCTTCGTTTTCTAACCCTTCTAGCAATTCACCGGCGATAGCTTGCGCTGCCGCATCCAATTGCAAACTCATATAATGCATTCTTAGTTACCCATTGATGACACGATTCATCGTCGCTACCGTACGACAATTCGTCTGTCGCTTATCGACGTTACGACAGCTGAGCGCGCATTATGAGGGGAAACTCAGAAAACTGTTAGTGAATTTGCTCACTTAACCGCACGCGTCGTCATCACTTAATGAAAACAATCACCACAAGCATTCTTGAAATCGAATCGGTGAAATGATGGGTTCTGTAATTCTCACAAGAATAGTTTATTCGTCGCACAGATTCAGAGGGTAGACATTAGCCTTCTGGCTTTATATCAACTCTCGAACTTTTCTTGTGCATCGTAACTAATTTGCTTCTCTACATTCTTTAGTTGGACCCCAGCCTGGCTGAACGCCTTTTGGATGGTTGTTGAGACATGCTGCTGGCCGTCTCCCATTAAAAAATTGGTTCTATCTAGATTCGTTTCGAATACGCAGATAATTTTTAAGCTCTGTGGGAAGGACGAGAATTTAACCGTATGAGTCACCCAAACAAAACCGTCATAGCCTTTAAGGGTATCTTCACAAACTTTGGTTAACACTTCTCTAATCAGATTATCGATCTTCTTATCGGATTTTCGCATCAAGAAAATTTCCTATTTGTAGTGGATGAGTAACTATGACTGCATACTTTGCGAGCCCAATATTAGAAAAAGTATGTCATACAACAGGCTTTACTATTCGATTATACCCGCACCAAGCTCATAAAGGTGCAGAAGTGTTTTAGCGTATCCCCCATCCGACTTGATCCCGCCAAAAACGATCTATCTTTATTGTATCTGAACAAACTTTATTACCTTCCGACACCTGTCATTGTACAAATTTACGTCAACACCTAAAATTAGTCACCACAGGCACTGATTATTCCTCTATAATCAGCGACCGTATTTTTGGTCAGCCGCTGTTTGCTACTTTTTGTGTTGAAAAGCACCCATAACAGCCACTGCTTTTAGGAACAAAGAATGTCATTTTTATCACAAGGTTTTTCAGCTGATATTGTGCGCGCACTAACTGAGTGTGGTTATGAAAAGCTCACTCCCGTTCAACAACAGGCTATCCCACACGCTCGTCGTGGTGCTGATATCCTTGCACATGCACAAACTGGCACAGGTAAAACCGCTGCATTTTCTTTGCCTATTATTCAGCAAATGGTTGAAAATCCGCAATCACGCCGCCGCTCACAAGTCCGCGCACTGATTCTTGCACCAACTCGCGAACTTGTTGACCAAATCGCACATAACATTGAGAACTACACCAAGTACGTAGATATCTCGGTAGCCGCCGTATTTGGTGGGGCAAAAATGTCCTCTCAAGAGCGTAAGCTTAACGCAGGCGTAGACGTCCTTGTTGCAACACCAGGTCGCTTAATCGAGCACCTTGAACTGGGTAACATTAGTTTTGCTAGCCTCGAGTTTTTAGTTTTTGATGAAGCCGACCGCATGCTAGACATGGGCTTTATTAGTGCCATTCGTACCATCATGAATGGCATTGCTCAGCACCCACAAACCATGCTTTTCTCTGCAACGTCATCGCCACAAATGAACTCGTTGGCGCAAGATTTATTGCGTAAACCAAAGCGTATTATTGTTAATGCTGAAAACTCAACAGCAGACACAGTTGCTCACGTTGTTTACCCGGTCGATGAAGACCGTAAGCGCGAGCTACTATCTGAATTGATTGGCAGAAAAAACTGGCAGCAAGTCCTGGTCTTTGTTAACTACAAAGAAACCGCTAATGAAGTGGTAAAAGAGCTTAAGCTAGATGGCATCAACGCGGTACTTTGTCATGGCGATAAAGCACAGAGCGCCCGTCGACGTGCGCTAGACGAATTTAAGTCTGGTAAAGCCCGCGTGATGGTAGCAACCGAAGTTGCCGCGCGCGGTTTAGACATTCAAGGTTTACCGCATGTGGTTAACTACGACATGCCATTCCTTGCAGAAGACTACGTACACCGTATCGGTCGTACGGGACGTGCAGGACAACAAGGCCATGCCGTTTCATTTGTAAGCCGCGAAGAAGAACTGACACTTGTTCAAGTTGAAAAACTGATTCAACAAAGAATTAAGCGCGTTCAACTGGCAGGCTACGAGCCGGCAAGCCGTGATGCTCTTTTGACGAAAATGCAAAGCAAACCTGCTTATAAAGATCGCCAAGGCCGTACTAACAATTCAGACGAACAGAGCTCGGCAGAGCGTCGCCTTCGTTTTGCTCGCGCGATTAAAAACAAATCAAATAAAAATACCCGTTTAAAAGGGTAAGAATTAGGTAAGGGCAGTGAAGCAAACTGCGTTCATCGCTTAACTTGTTACTCCCTCCATGATTAATAACAACGGCCTAGCAAATCTTGCTGGGCCGTTTTTTATCCATATAACGTTATCTTGCATAGCGACATTTTCACACACATCTGCAAAAATCTGCCATTTCACGTGTTCTTAAGGTGAGGCATTCGAAGCTAACGTCTTCATGTAATCTGCAGGTGTCACGCCAAACTTGCCTTTAAAACGCTGGCTAAATCGACTAGCAGATTGATAGCCGCACTGCTGTGCTAATTTGAGAACATTATCGTGACCATTTTGCATCAGTTGCAATGCATGGCTAAATCGCACTTCAGCTAACACTTCACGATACTGAGTACCTTCTTGCTTGAGCTTACGAATTAACGTCGCGCGACTCATCGCAAAACGTTCAGCGACCGTTTCCAATGCATGCTCCTCACCCGGCTCATAAGACAAATAGTGGCTTAGCTGCTGACTAAACGCGCTAGTATTAGTAAATAACTGATGTAATACCCCTTTCTCTGCGAGTTGTTGAAACAGCCCCATCACCCAAAATGTCTGAGTGGTTTGGCTCATCCTATGCAGATCAAATGAAAATAGAGCATTGAGCGTATCTCGCAATGCACTATCCATTTCTATCGCGGGCGTCTCTGCCTTACTGGCGCTTTGGGCACTCAGCTCAAGCATCGCGTTTGTCGGTTGGCAATAAAAGCTAAACATCCTAGATAAAAACCGACCTTTTTGTGGAAGATTCTCAAAGCACAGTGATGCTGATGCCTCACATAACAAAATCTGAGATTGAGAAATATCCACAGCGGAATCTTTCCAAAATAAGCGCTTACTGCCTGATATGATCTGAATAATACTCGGGGAATGAATCCGCACATTGCGTAATTGCTGCAGCTGCTCTGCACGAAATAACGACACTTGATATTGGTTGCTCATTCATTCCACTCCAAAACTCTAGTAGATATACGCTATTATCGGGTATATGTTGCCGTTAACGTCGCTTTATCGAGCGCCATACTATTCAACGTGAAACCCACGACCGCTGCCGGCGTATTTTCTTGTAAATTTAATGTATCGGTTGGCAGTGCCCATACGGTAAATTGATAACGGTGCATGCCATCTTTTTCTGGAGGGCAAACCCCACCAAAACCGACTGTGCCATAATCAATTCGTGATTCCATACCGCCTAATTTTTTAATATCGACTCCGCGAGGCAATTCGCTAACAGAGGCTGGAATATCAAAAGCGATCCAGTGCCAAAAACCACTTCCCGTTGGCGCGTCTGGGTCATAAGCTGTAATCGCAAAGCTCTTGGTTCCCTTTGGTGCATCTTTCCACATCAACTGCGGTGACAAGTTGCCTCCATCACATCCCCAGCTTGAGTATTCAAACATCTTCGCCATTGGATGACCTTCTTGAATATCATTGCTGGTGATTTCTAATGCCTGAGCAGATCCTACCGCTAAAAAACTTAATGCGATAACCGACTTAGTGATTGCTTTCATAATGAGTACCTTTTGTTGAGTTCGAAGTAAGTATAACCGCGGACAAAAAACACAAGGTGACAATAAGTATCAATTTACGACTAATGAAAACTCAAACTGAGACTTATAGATACATTGTTACTTCTGCTTTATTAACTAAGCAACGGCGAAAACGCAAGAAATTATGCGACTTTCATTTCAACACTGGTAAATTTACCGATAGAGATTAGAATGCGAGTTCGATTCAATAGCTAACTAGAGCGACTTATTTATGCTTCGTGATTACACCTTTAACTGCCTTGTCACCATGCCACGTCATGAACTCGAAGAGTTCAGTATGCGAATGATCAGTAAGATGGTGCCAGAAGAAGTCATGAGTGAACTGTTCACTTTTGAACAGGAAGAAGTCGACAGTGAAGAACGTATGATGTCGGCACGATTGGATGCGACACTGCGTATGACGGCCATAGCACTTTGTGAAATCCAGCAAGCGTTTGATGATTCAGATAATGCTAAACAAAATAGTGAACGAATGACACGACTCGTTCTTTGGCACTTTTATGCCATTTCATTTAACTTAGAACAAGCTATTACACTAGAAACGCATTGTGAGCACGTTGAAAAATTACTCATTGACCCACCCACTGAAGCCTTTGGCTGGGTGAAAATACTCACCGAACTCCTACATACTTACGCCAGTATTAATGCCAAACAAAATCCGTAAATAGCCCAACAGCGCTTTGTTTTCCCATCGAAGGCAAAGCGCTATTTAGCCGCTATCAATTTGGCCGCTATTACTTTAGCACTGATTAATTTAGTACCGATTAACCAATTTCAAACGACGTGACACCATATGTGCGCTCAATTTGAATATCTGGTGACGTTTTCGTATACATGCGCGCCGTTTCAAAACACGGCGTCATTTGGTTTCGATGAGCAAGTGTCACCGCGGCTGTATTACTTTCTGGAACATCTAGATAAACAGGCGCGGTCTCTTCAACGTGAGATAGAAGGCTTCTATAGAGCTCATTAGCGATTTCGGCATTATCTGCAAATAGAGGTGCAACCTTATATCCGCTATGACATGAGCGTATGACACCGACACCTTTAATTTCATTACCATCAAGATAAAGGATGGCCACACTGTTAGGTTGAGTAAACCATGCATGATTAAATTCAGCTCTGATCGCAGGGAAAAAAGCCGCCAAGTAATGATTTAAATCATCTTCATCTACGCTGCTTACTTCCACGACCTTATCAGTGGTATCGTCGCACTTTCGGGTGACACCTTCATAACGGATATTGCGATGTGACAAGCCAAAACCAGAACGTTGATAGTTATCTTGCTGATCGACTACACCGTCTAAAGCAATATTGCACCCGTCTAAGTAAGCCATTCCATGTTGCCAAATTTTCCAACCATAACCCAAGCCACGATACTCAGGCTTAACGATGTAGAAGCCAAGAAAGCCAAAACTATCCTCATACCTAACGACAGAAATACAGGCGATGGGCTCACCATCTAGCACACCAACCAAGAATCCTTTCGGATCAGCTAAATAGTAGTTTTGAGCGTCATTTAATCCTGGGTTCCATCCCTCAGCAGCAGCCCAAGCGACCGCTATGTCTAACTCACTTTCGGTCATTGTCCGAATATGAAATCCTTTCATCGTTTCTTTAAGCCTCTGTGTTTGTATCCATTCAAAGATTAAACTAGTTTGGCTTAGCTTGTTAAACAAGAAAAAGAGTTGATTTACACGTTAAGAAAGTTCCCTCAGTGACAAGCTTTCAACGACAGTACATACTCCGCTATTTCCCATCACCCTTGTTCAAAATAAATTAACCATAATCACGGCGGCAAATAGACCCGCAATAAAACTAGGGCTGTGAAACGGACGCCGTTGGGCGCGATGATACTCTTTGGCAATATCTTCCTGAAAAGTCTTTGTTGCGAGTTCTTTTACATAATTATTTTGCATAACCTACCCCTTTTCGTTGTTGTTGGGGTAAGCATAAAACCTCAAGCTAAGTTGAGGTCAAGGCATCATGTAAATAAAGTGAACATTGCGTGTATATTCTTGCTAATACAGTGTGACTAACATAGGTGGGTATAAGTACTTAGCTGGGAAGTCTTTAGTCATTTCGTGCTTCAATCGACACGACTGTTTGCTGCCTATCAAGCGTTAAATGCAACGTCTTTGGCAATGACAATATTGGCTGCGCTTCATCTTTTTTGACCTCAGTGAGAAGCGACAATGAAACTTCTGAGATAGCGCCTGTTACCGCTTTGATCAAATAAGCGCGGTTGTTTATAAACGCACTATTTTCAATCGGCAAAAAATAAACCAAAACAAATTCTTGTTTGGAATCTTCATAAATGGCGATACAAGAGTCGGATTCGTCCTGACATTGAGGGATGGAATCTGGCAAATGATGACGATACTTTTCACTGACCTCTCTCATAATATGAATATAGTCAGCTTGCTTATGAGGCTCTCCGTAAAAATGGCTATCTTCAACACACAGCAACGAAACCAATTCACCTTTGGTTTCATGGGACACGGTTAACGACTTATTGATGGTATGGTGCGACATACTCCCTTCATTCAACCAAGGAATATTCACGCCACGATGGTCCAATTCTAATAGCAAATAATTCGCGTCATTGCTTCCATATAATGCATCGACAAAGTCATAGTAATATTGACCATTTACGGCTTGATACTCGGAGGCCGCGCCTCGAGAATAGGACTCACTGCTTATCTTCATTGCTCCAATGCTAGGCTCTGTGACACTCAGTTCAACCTTGGCTACTTTGCCATAGCGGTATGTCACTAGCCCTTCACTATCAGCGCAAAAACTGACGGTTTTTCCATTTCTCAGTTCACAGCCTGTGACATCCACTTCATTCGACTGACACAAAGAGTCTGCATAACTCGGTGCCGCTATCAACCTAGGTGCCGTTATCAACATAGGTGCCACTATCAGCATTGCAGCCAGAAAAAAGGATTTCACATCGCGCCTCATTGGTTTAGGTAGACATTTAAGCATCGTGGATATGCCATTATCCGTGGCAAGCTTAACATAACCAATTAATGCTAACCTCGCTTTGTTACGTTAACTCTGGACAATGACGCGATAGGACATTTCTCACCACTATCGCGCCATTCCGTACTCAGAGCTAACTCAGCACTACAATACTTCTATGATTTTTGTCATTCCGTCTTCAGCATGGCCGGGGATATTACAAGCAAACTCTACTTGTTTTTCACCGTGAAAATGCCACAGTATCTGCCCTGCTTTACCCGGTTTCACATAAACAACATTGTCCATTTTTTGCAGGTCTTGCGACTCTGGCATCGATTTTATCATCTCGCGCTGTTTAAGCTGCTCCGCCACCGAGCCAATAGAGAATTGATGCTCAACTTTACCTGTGTTCATTACGACAAATTGCACCACGTCATTAGGCTTAATATCAACGCTTCGCTTGAAAGAGATTTTCATATCATCCCCTAATACTACATGAACCACTTTATCCGGCTTCGCACCTTTAGCTGGCATACCTACCGCCGACATACCTTTCATGTTCATCATGTTGCTATGGTCCATTTTCGCATGATTCATCTTGGAGTGGTCCATTTCATTAGCCATTGAGCTTGCCGAAAATAGTGTCATCGTTATAGTTAAAGTGTGAGTTAAAGCGCGTAGTGATTTTTTCATGTTCTGTTCCTTATAATAGTGATGTTGCCGCCTAGCCGATAGCAAAGCGGCATCTTTTTCAATTAATATCAGTTAGTTACTTCGAGTCGATTTCGTCAGATGTCACGATAATTTCAGGCTGGATTTCTTTCGACTTCCAAAGCTGATAAATCGCGGGTAGCACTAATAGTGTCAGTAGCAACGCCGACGCCATGCCACCAATCATCGGTGCCGCAATACGTTGCATGACTTCAGAACCTGTTCCAGAACCATACATGATGGGAATAAGACCAATGATCACGGTAAGCACAGTCATCATCACCGGACGTACACGTAGCCCTGCACCTTCTTGAATCGCATCCGTTAACATCGCCGCGGTCAATGGCGCTCGCTGTTCTTGAGCGGATAGTTTTCGGGCATGCCATGCCTGATTGAGATACACCAGCATGATGACGCCAATTTCTACCGCGACGCCCGCTAAGGCAATAAAGCCCACCCCAACGGCAATTGAGAAGTTATAGCCAAGAAAGTGCATCAACCATAATCCCCCCACCATCGCCAGCGGCAATGTACCCATGATGATGAACACTTCCCCTAATCGTCTAAAGCTTAAGTAAAGTAGCAACATGATAATGGCCAGCGTCACGGGAACGACGACACTTAACCGCTCTTTGGCGCGCTCCATATATTCATACTGCCCAGACCATGCCAACGAATAACCGGCAGGCAATTCGAGTTCTTCGCTCACCACTCTCTGCGCTTCACTGACATAAGAACCAAGATCTCGTTCAGCAATATCCACGAACACCCATCCGTTGGGACGTGCATTCTCGGTTTTAATCATCGGCGGCCCATCTTCATAACGAATATCTGCAACATCCGCTAAGGCAATTCGTGCCCCGTTTGGCGTGACTAATGGCAAATTTTGCAACTTCACCACCGAGTCTCGATAATCTTGTGGATAGCGTACATTTATCGGGTATCGCTCGAGTCCTTCAACGGTTTCCCCGACGTTCATTCCCCCTACTGCGGTGGAAATGACTTGCTGAACATCACTGACATTCAGCCCATAGCGCGCGGCAGCTAAGCGTTTAATATCGATCGTGACATAACGTCCACCCGCCACTCGCTCGGCATAAACGGAAACCGTTCCTTGCACACGATTCAATATTGGCTCAATGTCCGAACCAATCTTCTCGATGACCGATAAATCAGGTCCGGCAATCTTGATCCCTATTGGTGTTTTAATACCGGTTGCCAACATATCGATACGCGTTTTGATCGGCATGACCCAAGCGTTAGTGAGACCGGGGAACTGAATCAAGTCATCGAACTCTTTACGCAACGATTCTGTAGTGACGCCTTCTCGCCATTCATCTCTTGGTTTTAGCTGAATCGTGGTTTCGATCATTGTTAACGGTGCGGGATCCGTTGCGGTTTCAGCGCGACCAATTTTCCCCCAAACGGTGTTCACTTCTGGAATGGTTTTAATCAGCTTATTCGTCTGTTGCAATAACTCGCGCGCTTTGCCGATAGATATCCCTGGATAGGTGGTTGGCATGTACATCAGATCGCCCTCATCCAAAGGCGGTATGAACTCACTGCCTAGTTGGCTTGTGGGGTAATACGCCGACCCCATCAGCGCAACGGCGACCAAAATCATAGACTTTGGATAACGCAGGCTGAGATTCAGCATCGGTCGATACAGTGCCACCAGCGCTCTATTTACCGGGTTCTTATTCTCTGGTAACACGTTGCCGCGAATAAAGTACCCCATGAGTACGGGCACAAGCGTAATCGCTAAGCCTGCGGCGGCGGCCATTGCGTAGGACTTGGTATACGCCAAGGGCGAGAACATCTTGCCTTCTTGTCCCTGCAACGCAAATACAGGCACAAAGCTCAAAGTAATAATTAATAAAGAGAAGAAAAGCGGTGCGCCCACTTCTTCCGCTGCTTTACCAATCACTTGCCAGCGGTTTTTATCCGTGAGCGGGGTTTTCTCTATGTGCTTATGCACATTTTCAATCATAACAATCGCCCCATCCACCATCGCACCAATGGCAATAGCAATCCCTCCTAGAGACATAATGTTGGCGTTGATACCCTGCCAATGCATGACAATAAATGCCGACAAGATCCCAATAGGCAAGCTGATGGCAATGACAAGCGACGAACGAATATGAAATAGGAACAAAGCGCACACCACGGCGACAACGATAAATTCCTCAGCCAACTTCTTCCAAAGGTTGTCTACTGCTGCGTTAATCAGCGTTGAGCGGTCATAGGTAGCAACAATTTCGACTCCGTCAGGTAACCCACCTTGTAGCGCCTGTAGTTTGTTTTTTACATTATCAATAACCTGACTGGCATTTTCGCCAAAGCGCATCACGATAACCCCGCCAACGGCTTCGCCTTCACCGTTAAATTCAGAGATACCTCGACGCATTTGTGGGCCAAGGTTCACATCGGCAACGTCCCCTAGAAGTAATGGCGTGCCTTTGCTTGTGACCTTGAGCGGTAATGCTTTGATGTCTTCAATACTGGTTAAGTAGCCCGTGGTACGAACCATATGTTCAGCTTCACCGACTTCGATAACGGACGCGCCCGTTTCTTGGTTACCGTTGCTGATCGCCATATTGACTTGTTGTAACGTTAAGTCATAAGCACGAAGTTTAGCGGGATCAATTTGCACCTGATACTGCTTCACCATGCCACCCACGGTCGCCACTTCAGAGACACCTTCAACGGTCTGTAATTCGTACTTCAAAAACCAATCTTGAAGGCTTCGCAGCTCAGCGAGATCATGCTGTCCGGTTTTATCTTGCAGCACATAGCTATACACCCAGCCCACACCCGTCGCATCCGGCCCTAAAGTGGGTTTCGCTTGTGAGGGTAAGTTCGGCGCAACTTGGCTGAGATACTCCAAAACGCGTGAACGCGCCCAATACATATCAGTCTTATCGTTAAAAATAATGTAAACGTAAGAATCACCAAAAAAAGAATAACCTCGCACGGTCTCTGCGCCCGGCACAGCCAGCATCGCCGTCGTTAACGGGTAGGTAACCTGATCTTCCACCACTTGAGGGGCTTGACCGGGATAGCTGGTTTTAATAATGACCTGCACATCGGATAAATCAGGAATCGCATCAACCGGGGTATTTTTAACGCTGTATAACCCTGCTAACGTTAATAAGCAGCTGGCAACCAACACTAAAAATCGGTTACTGATCGACCAGCGTATAATCGCGCCTATCATAATGCACCCTCCCCACTTTGCAGTTCAGAAAGCAAAAATTCAGCACCATTTTTACTGACTAAAAAGCGAACCTTTTGCCCTTCAGAAAAATCGCTAAGCGCCACTTCACCATTGGTTGTGAAATTCATTTCTCCTGACGCCCAGCTCCACTCTGGCACCGCATCATGACTAAGCGTCACCATGCCAAAGTCCGCCATTAACATTGTGATCGTGCCATCAACCCAGACTTGCTCTGCCAGTGCGTCGCTGCTGACCTTAATCTCCGTCACGACATACTGCCCTGACGTACCCTTTTCCATTGCAAACTCAATCTGCTGACCTGTTTTTAGCTTCGATAGATCCACGTTTTCTTGTACAGAAAAGTCCATGGTCATACCGGGCCAACTCCACTGAGGAACAGGCTGATGATTAATCGTCACCATGGCGTGCTGCGACATAACACTGCTAATTTCTCCTTTTGCCCACGCCGTTTCTGGCTCGGCTTCAACACCATTGATCCGCGCTAGATCTGCACTTTGGCTGGATTCTGAATCCAGCATAAATTGTGCAGAAGTCACCACACGCTCGGCAGAAGTCAGCCCGGCTAACACTTCCACCCTGTCATTCGCTTCACGTCCAATCTCCACTCGTACAGAGCGATATTTCCCTTCGCCTTCAGACAGCACCACTCGCGTCATTCCACCAGAGCGAATGACACTAGAACGTGGGATCGTGAGTACCGACTCTTGGCTTGTCGGCTGGAGCGCAATGTTGGCAAACATATTCGGCTTTAACTGATAATCCGAGTTGGTAAATTTGAGGCGAACTCTTAGGGTGCGAGTCGCAGGGTCAAGAATGGGATAAACATAGTCAACCGCTCCACGCCATTCTTTACCTGATAGGGCATCAAGCGTCATTACCGCTTCACTCCCGGCGTGAATCCATTGCGCCTGACGCTCAAAGACTTCCGCATCTACCCACACTTCATCGATTGGGCCTGCGCTGATCACCGGCTGCGCGGGTGATAAATACCCCCCTTCTCGAATGTCTAATTTAGCAACAATGCCACTGCCGAACGCTTTAATATCAATGGTCTGAGAAGCCTTTCCAGTCTTAACCACTTGGTTGATTTGAGCCCTGTCTACCCCAAGAGTCAGCAAACGTTCCGTCGCGCCTGTCACTAACGTCTTTCGTCCAGTGCGATAAGCGTTCAATAACTCTTCCTGCGCTTTAACCAACTCAGGTGAATACAGCTTAAACAACACGTCCCCTTTATTGACTCGCTCACCAACCGCATTGATGTATAACTTTTCCACCCAACCGGATACACGCACATTGGTTTGCCATAAGCGACTTTCATCAAAAGCGATATACCCGACGGTCTCGATACGAGGGGAAAGCTTCTCTTGCTTTACTTGTTCTGTTTTTACCCCAAGATTATTTTCTACGGCAGGATTAATAATAACCGTTCCCGCCTTGTCGTTAGCACTGCTTGCATCCGTCGCATAAACGGGAATTAAATCCATGCCCATGGGTGACTTACCCGGTTGATCACGTTGATAATTCGGATCCATTGGCGCCACCCAATATAACGGCTCGTTATTATTACTATTACCGCTACCATTACTACTGGTGCCATTTTGACTGCCAAGCATCAGAGCCATATCGTGCCCGATTAAATACTGGCTACCGACACCCCCTACCCCTGCTCCAATAACTAAAGCAAGTAGCGCTATATTTCTCGTTTTCATATCCATTACCTTCTCAAAATTTGTACTTTATTGGCGCTATCGTTTATTAACCGTGGGCTGCTCAACGCGATAAGCGAACCCACCTAAGAAATAAGCCAAATTGCTATTGACCAAACTTAAGTCTGTTTCGAGTCTCAGCGCCTCTAATTCCATCGCCAGTTCATCCGTGGCAGAAGTAATCACATCACTAAACTGTGAGGTATTATTCTGATAACCACGTTCAACGGCTTGGGTCCTAGACTGAGCTTGAGGCAACAGATTCTGACGATAGCGCTCTGTACGCTCCATGAGATTTTGCCTATCCATCATTAACGCATTCACTTTGGCATTCATCTGAGAAAGCAACGCATCTTTGCTGGATTTCGAAGCCACCACTTGGTACTCGGCAGCGGTGTGATTTTTATCTTGGCGATTGCCAGTAAATAAGGGGATGTCCATGGTGACATAAGCACTTAATAGATCCGGTGCAGGTTCACCACGCATATTATTGGCACGACGATGCGCGTACATCGCCTCGACACCAAATTGTGGTTTATACGCCTCTTGCGCAATGGCAACTTGAGTCTCGCTGGCCGATATTTGAACATCTGCAATACGAGCCATCGGATGACGATTGAGTAATGGATAGTAATCACGCTGGTTTGATACAGAGAGTTGTCGCTCTAACTCATACCAATCGGAAGAAGTGGCGGCGGTAATTTGAGGTTGCTGCGCAAGCCATGCTGTCCCTAGCCATTCAGAAAACTGAGACATAATACGCGCCTGCATTTGACGATTTGCTTGCAGCTTGTCATCTAATTTACTGACTTGTAGCTGAGCTTGAATCAGATCCTGTGACTCACTATTGCCAATGGCGTAATTGGTTTGAATAAACCGCTCCATTTCCCGCATCAGTTGCTGATTTTCTCGCAACACACGTTCTGACTGTTGTTGAAAACCCAGTTCATACCAAAGCTGAGATAGGCTGTTCGCGACCTCAAGTTCTCGCACAGCCACTTGATACTCGACACCATTGGCTTGTTGTTGAGCTTTTTGGTTCTGCAAGTCAAGCGTTGAACCTCGCCCAAATTGCTGCATCAGCCCTACCGAAACGTTACTCATAGGGTCTTGATCCAATGCAAAACTGTCAGTAGGTAAGCCACCGACTCCCACTTTGAGCACGGGATCCTTAAGCGTTGAACTGGCAATACCCGACTCCCGCATTGACTGCGATTGCGCATAGTACTGCATACGATTCGCATCATTAGCAATCGCATACTCTATGAGCTCAGAAAGCGTGACTGAAGGTTGTTGTATCTGCTGCTTGCTCACAACGGGTAAGTTTGCATACACCGTTGATGGCACGAATAGAATTACGCTCACAGCAAGCGCAACCACATTAATGCTTTGATTCACAATAAATTCCAATCTGCGTGCTAAAAAACAAGCACGATTAAATCAACCCATAGCGCTAAGCTAAGGGTTCAACGAAAATTCAGATCAGATTAAATGGTCGGTGGGCGTTCTAATGATTCAATGCGGGTGAATATAGGAAGGAAGTGCTCACTGTTTCTTTTCGAAAAACGCGAACTATGGCCGTTGGTAATCAGTGCAATAGGCGACAAGCCAAGTGTGTTTCCACACGCCGTGGTACAGCAGGTGTGAGCCATATCGCTGCTATCAGAGCAATCGACGTTCTGAGTCGATAAACTCAGATCATCGTTCGAATGAGAATATGCGACATGAAGCTTTGAGGGAGTTGAAGCTGAAGCTGAGGTGTGATGCTTTAAAGACTGATCGGCATGATGCGTTTCGCCAGTTGGCATCATTTCACACGGCATTGAGCCAGACATCATGTCAACCTCGCCCATCATGCTCATTGCAGGCATACCTGAGACAAACGTTGAAACAACGAGTGCCACCAGACTCAAAAGAGTTAGCCAAATTTTGCGAGCATTTGAAAGACGCATACCACACCTGAAGAAACATAATCGAAGCGAGTATAAAGGTTACCCTTAGGGGAAGGTCAACCAATAATAAACACTCGCTCCAATAACCCAAAAACGAGGAGAAACCTAGTCTCCAATGCTAACTTTCAATGTAATCGACCACGGTCAAGCCAAAGCCCGACAAAGAATGATATTTCTTATCAGAAGACGACAACAAGTTCATTCTGGTCACCCCTATATCCGATAGGATTTGCGAACCAACACCGACTCGCCTTGAGGTATCTAGCTTCTTACTGTTCTGAGAAACTTCACCTTTATCAAGCGCGGCAAAATGCTTCACTTTATTGATCTGAGCTTCTTGGTTTTCTTGTTGGCTAAGAATCACCATCACTCCACCGTCTTCTGCTATTTTTTGCATCGCTTTGTGCAGCGGCCAAATATGGCGAGGTTCACGAGCAGAAAGTAACACATCATGAAACGTATCCTGTACATGGACGCGTACATTGGTGGGCTCTTCTGTCACGCTGCCACTTTGCAACGCAAAGTGAACCTGATTGTCCACGGTATCGCGATACGTCACCATATTAAACTCACCAAACTCAGTCGGTAATCGACATTCGGCGATTCGTTCAATGGTCGTTTCTGTATTATTCCGAAATTCAATAAGGTCCGCGATCGTACCCAGTTTGATTCCATGCTTTTCTGCGAAAATTTCAAGTTGAGGGCGTCTCGCCATTGTGCCGTCTTCATTCAGAATCTCGACGATAACCGAAGAGGCTTCAAATCCTGCTAGCCTCGCTAAATCGCACCCAGCTTCGGTATGCCCAGCGCGCACAAGAACTCCACCATCTTTCGCTGCAAGAGGGAAAATATGCCCTGGTTGAACCAAATCTTGCGGTCTAGCCTCTTTACTAACCGCTGCTTGTATGGTGACCGCGCGATCCTCTGCTGAAATTCCAGTGGTCACCCCTTCCGCCGCTTCAATGGAAACGGTAAATGCCGTTGCCCACGGCTCTGTCGGGTTCTGTACCATCGGAAATAACTTTAATCTGTCGCAACGCTGCTTGGTCATAGTTAAACAAATAAGCCCACGACCGTGGGTGGCCATGAAGTTGACATCTTGAGCGGTGATTTTTTCAGCCGCCATCATAATATCGCCTTCATTTTCACGGTCTTCATCATCCATCAAAATAACCATTTTACCTTGACGGTAATCTTCAATTACTTCTTCTATATTGCTAATTGCCATCGCACTTACACCCTACTGATTTTCAAGATTTTTAATAAAAGATACACTCTGCTCTAACGTGTCTGCGATAATTTGAATGCTTTCTGGCGAGCGTCCTCGAATCGGGAATGAATCTTTGCGGCGGTACATTCTTAACGGCTTCTCGATACTAAAAGGTATTTTCCTCATGGCTAATGACTCGATAATCGGAGTAAAGTTAATAATGCCATCTCCCAATGCCGGAAAGGTAAACTTGTCATCATGGACTTGTACATCTTTAACATGAAAATGGCGGCAAAATGGCATCGCTATTTTCGCTTCTTCACTGGGACTCAAGTTCGGTACGAGCGATACCGAATTGCCAGGGTCAAAATTAAGCGCTAAAGCAGGGTGCCCCACTTCTTGTAAGATTCTTATTCCATCGTGCGCAGTGGCAAAGGCATTAAAATTAAGATCGCCACCATTTTCTATACAAATGACGCACCCAAGCTCTTCCGCATAGGGCGCAAGTATCTTCAAATTATCCACAATAACCTGACGGTCAGCGATAGGACCAGCACAAGTATTGAGAAAACGAACACCCAAATGGTTCGCAAAATCAATCCGCATTTTAAACTCTGCGATTGCGTTTGGAGCCGCCAAGTTCATCGTGCACCCCAACGCATTTGATTTCAGCGATTCTTTTTCCATAAGTGTTAATAAATACTGAGCATGATTTTTGGAAAACATATCGCTATCAAGCTGCCCTACGTACCCTTGATTAAAGGCAAATTCAACATATTGGACGCCAAGTTTACTAATTGTCTTCAGTGACGTTTTTAAATCATGCCCATCAAATATAGCCGTATTTATGGCTAACCTTTCTATAATACTCATAACTATAATCCTTTATTTAAGTCACAATATATCCAACCACTCGTTCCCAGCCCAAAAGAGATAACAGAGAGAATAGGGTCGTAAATAAAATCACGCTTGCGGTGGCTTGTTTGGCGACGTGATACCTTTCCGATAGAAGGTATACATTAATGCCCGTGGGCAAACTCGATAGAAGAACCAAGACTTGGGTTTCTAATACACTCAAACCAATCACGTAATTGGCAATGAGTAATACTAGAAGTGGGAAAAAAAGTATCTTAACCAGTAACAGTGACAACACTTTTTCTTTGGCAAGCAATCTAAGTTGGTAGAAGCTTAGACTGGCTCCAAGTACACATAAAATAACAGGTAAGGCCACCCAACCCACCGCCGACAAACCGTTAACTACCCATGGGCTCAACGTCATCCCCCACAAATTCAACAATAGTCCACTAACAATCGCGATAAGAATGGGATCTGTGGCTACCTTGCGATAACTATAAAAGCCTGACTCCCCAGAATGAATCATCAATACATTAAATAACGGAAGCACAACCAGTAAGTTGGTGACAACTATACCCATTAAAATGAGTTCAGCTTCCGCGCCATAAAGTGTAAATATCAATGGTACGCCGACCCCTACCGCGTTAGGGTATATCGCTGAAATGGCTTTAATATTGGCGCAAGAGGCCGTGTTCAGCTTGTTTTTCATCAGACTATGGCGTAAACCAAAAAAGAGCGTGCCGACACAAACTCCATAAGTGGCAATAACGCTCAGTGATGGCAGTAAATTAAGATCAGCTCGGTAAATAGATGAAAAAAACAAGCTCGGGGTGAGGTAACTAAAAGCAAAGCTTCGAATCCAATCAACCCGCGCCTGAGTCACTTGCGGAACCACTTTAGCAATGAAGAAGCCAAGGAATATCCATGACATTAACTTGGCTTGCTCCATAAGCTAGCATGGCTCCTTCACGGTACTGTTAGCTTTACTTTGTGCAATAGACAACAGTTCAAGGTACCCCGAGGCTTGCCATGCGGTTCGCCCGACAAAAACGCCATCAATATTGGGCTGGTCGAGCAATTCCGACGCATTGCCCAAATTAACACTCCCTCCATAGAGCAAAGTCATGGTTTGTGCGATTGGTTCTCCATATTGGTGACTCAACGCATCACGAATTGCCTGGTGAACACCTTCCGCTTCTTCATTGGTCGCCGGGGTGCCATTTTCACCGATGGCCCAAATAGGCTCGTAAGCAATAATGACCTGGCTAATTTGGGCACGCGGCACTTGAAACAACGCGATTTTCACCTGTCTAACAACAGATTCAATCGACACACCCCATTGTTTTTCATCGGCACTATCGCCTACGCACACTAGCGGTGTCAGTTCATGCTTTAACGCCGCTCGTACTTTTTGGTTCACCGTTTTATCCGATTCACCAAACAAGCCTCTTCGCTCAGAATGACCAATTTCTACTAGCGTCGCGCCACAATCTTTGAGCATTAACGGCGAAACCTCTCCGGTAAAAGCGCCCTCATCTTGCCAGCACATATTTTGCGCACCCACTTTCATCCTCGTATCGCTGAAATCGCTCACAACATTAGTGATATAAGGGAAAGGAGGAATAACAAATGGTTGAACACCAGCACTGCAATTTTTAACCGACGCAGAGACCGTGTTAGCCCAGGCCTGAGCGGTCTCCCCGGTCTTGTTCATTTTCCAACTTGTCCCTACCCATATTTTTTTCATGCCGGAACCTGCTCACAAGCAAATTCACTCATAAACTCAAGAATGAAGGCCATCGACATGGCGCCAGGGTCTGGGTGGCCTAGAGAACGCTCGCCTAACGTTTTCGCCTTACCCGTCGTCGCGATCATATCTTTCGTCGCCTCAACGCCTTGCTTTGCTGATGCTGCAATCGCGGGGAGATGTTCCGCTAAATCACCAGAAAGTGACTCTGATGTTTTCACCGCCGTGACCAAGGCATCGATCATGGTTTTGTCACCAGGCTTTGCACCACCACGCTCATAAACGCCTTCTAATCCCGCGGTTAAAAACGCCGACAACGTCTGGGTATCTAATATCGTTGCGCCTTTAATAGCTTTCGCGCCCGAGCGATACAACGTACCAAAGATAGCGCCAGATGCACCACCCATCGATGCCATCATAGTACTACCGATTTTGAGTAATAATTTACTGACATCTTCAGGCTGATAATCACTTGCCAATAATTCAGCAACTGCTTTAAAGCCACGCTCCATACCGATGCCATGATCACCGTCACCAATAGCTTGATCATATTTGGTTAGTACCGGCTCACTTGCGATCATTTTATCTGCTACATAAGCCATCATGTTTTTCGTTGTTAATGCATCCATTTCTTAATTCCTTAACGCAAAAGAGTCACAAGGTAGGTCGTAAAGTGATTTAATTTCTTCATCCAATTTGAGCATTGTCAGTGAATAACCAGACATCTCCTGCGATGTACAGTAATTACCCACTAATGTGTGGTGAACGCTAATACCACGTTCAGCAAGCAAAGCGTGTGCTTTTCGGCTTGCGATTAACAATTCCATATAAGTCGATGAGCCCAAGTTGTTCACAAGTAAACAGACTTCATCACCCTTTTG
Source organism: Vibrio nomapromontoriensis (assembly GCF_050337205.1). NCBI lineage: Bacteria > Pseudomonadati > Pseudomonadota > Gammaproteobacteria > Vibrionales > Vibrionaceae > Vibrio > Vibrio nomapromontoriensis. The sequence continues at coordinate 161,019 of NZ_JAKJSS010000012.1, read as the reverse complement.
GTAAGGTAAGTCATCACACAGTTGATCGATTAACTTCGTCACGACCTCATCTGCCGATGACATTTTTTCTCTTGCAACACCAGGTTCACCATGCAACCCCATACCAATCTCAAGTTCATCATCTGGTAATTCAAAATTAAAGGTGTTGGTTTGCGGCACCGAGCCTGCTGATAACGCCACACCTATTGAGCGCGTATTGTCTCGTGCGCGCTCCGTGACCTTCACAACGTCTTCAAAGCTATATGACAAAGAGGCGGCACCAGCAATTTTCAATACATAAACATCCCCTGCCGTGCCGCGTCTTTCCGTGATTTTTTCTAGCGGCGCTGACGCCACGTCATCCCATACTCGAATGGTATGCGTCTTAATATCATCGTCGTCTGCTAGCTCTGCGGCGATATCAAAGTTCATATTATCTCCGGCGTAATTGCCATATATATAGATAACCCCTTTGCCGTTATTTACCGCTTCTGTGGTTTGCAAAATGACGTTAGGCGGAGGCGCAGCAAAAATATCACCTAATGCGGCAGCATCCGCTAAACCATGCCCCACATACCCAGCAAATAAAGGCTCATGACCTGCACCACCGCCTGTCAATATGGCCACTTTATCCGAAGGAAGATCGGTACGAATTGCCGCTGTAATACCCGGAAGTGCTTCCAACTTTCCGCTCATGACAGACAGAAGACCTTCAAATTGTTCTTGTGCCACATTAAGCGGCTCATTAATCAGTTTTTTTGGTTTTCTCATGGGTTCACCACTTATTTTTTAACAGTTCTTTCAGGTTTATTTTTGTGCGTTGTTTTGATAGCTAGTGGCCATTTTCACCGTCAGCTTCAGCGCATTTTCCATCGCTGGAGTTGACGCAATGTTTTTTCCATAGATATCAAATGCCGAGCCATGGTTAGCGGTCGCTATTGGCAATGGGATCCCACCTTGAACCGTAACACCACGATCAAAGCCCATCATTTTTAAGGCTGTTGCACCTTGGTCGTGATACATAGACACAATCGAATTCATCTTCTCTTTTTCAACAATCCACATCGTGGTATCTCCGGGGAAAGGGCCAAATGCTTGAATGCCTTTTTCCTTGGCTTTTTCAATCGCGGGAGTAATCACCGTAATTTCTTCATCGCCAAAGAGCCCACCTTCGCCCCCGTGAGGGTTTAATGCCTGAACGGCAATTCTCGGCTCCTCAAAACCTGCCGATTTTAAGGTGTTGTTCATCAACTCGATGGTTTTAAGAACAGAGTCTATAGAGAGGTTTTCAACCACATTTTTAAATGGAATATGAGAGGTCACTCGACCTGCCCAGATATCATCAACGACGTTAATTTCACAGCCAAAGTCATGGAAGTCCGTCAGTTCAGCAAACCATGAAAGTTCGTCTCTGTGCTCTAACCCGGCCATACTCATTGCTTGCTTATTTAACGGTGCAAAGCAGATTCCATGCGTCTTATGCGCCAACGTTAGGTCGACGGCAATTTTCAATGTTTCCAGAACGTAAGTGCCACCTTGCGGCGTCGCTTTCCCATATTCAATGCTATCAACGTGGGATGATTTGAACTGAAGGAGCACAGGCTTACCCGTTTTAAAGTCAGCCTGCTCGAAGGTATCTACAACATCGTATTCAAAGGAAGCTTGAGCAATGTCCATGCCTTTTCGCAGCTCATATTCATCCGCAATGATCAAAATATTAGCTAATGACCGGCTGGCCGGCTGATTAAGCACTTTTGCCGCGACTTCTGGGCCAATACCCGATGGGTCACCTAATACAAGAGCAATCGTTGGTTTCGTCATTTTCTCATTCCTTGATAATTATTTGTTATAAATGTAATCCACGAACCCTACAGACAAAGCTGGTACGTAGGTCGCGAGCAGAAGCACGATAAACAGAACGCCAATAAATAACGCATTCACCTTGGTCACTTGCCAAATATCACGCTTAGCGATAGAACAAGCCGTAATAAGAACACTGGCGACTGGAGGCGTTTGTTGCCCAATAGAGATATTCAATGCCAACATGATGCCAAAATGAATAGGGTCAATGCCCAACTCATGAATAAGTGGCAATACGATTGGAACCGTTAGTATGATAGCGGCGGCGCCGTGTAGAAAAATACCGACGATAAGTAGCATGACATTCAGCATCATCAGTACCACGTACTTGTTTTCTGAAATACTCAGAATACCGGCAGCCATAGTCTGAGGCACTTCTTGCTCGGTTAGGAATAACCCTAAAACAGCCGATGTCGCAACAAGTAACATCACAACAGAGGTCCCTGTCACTCCTTCCATCGCAGCTTTATAAAACAGTTTCAGATCCATTTCTCGGTAAATGAAAACACTGATCACCAAGGCTAAAAGTACCGCGATACCTGCCGCTTCTGTCGCGGTCATAAAGCCAGACAATATCCCGCCAAGAATGGCAAAAGGTAGGGTTAGCGCCCAGAAGGCATCTTTGAACGCTATCCATAATTTACGCAAACTGAAGGCATTTTCGCGAGGTAAGTTATATTTCACCGCATAGTAGTAACACACGCCAAACATACCCGCAGCACCAAGTAGGCCTGAGACAATCCCCGCTACGAATAGCTGAGAGATCGAGACATCTGCCATTGCACCGTAAATGATCATGGGTAAAGAAGGAGGAATAATTACGGCAAGAGAAGCCGATGAAGAAGTGACAGCCGCTGAGAAACTAGCTGAATAACCTCGTTTTTTCATCGCTGGTATTAAAATAGAGCCGAGTGCGGCAACGTCCGCTACCGCTGAGCCTGATATCTCTGCGAAAATCATCGATACGCCAACGTTGACCATTGACAATCCGCCACGGACAAAACCAACAATCGCACTAACGAAGTTAATGAGTCTCAGCGAGATGCCACCCGTGTTCATTAACGCGCCTGCGAATACAAATAAAGGTATCGACAGCAGCGTAAACTTAGAACCACCTTCGAACATCGACAGTGCAGCATTATAAATCGCATCAATGCCTGACGTAGCGACCATACCAACAAGGGCAACAGAACCAATTGCAACCGCAATAGGCACATTGATCATCACTAACCCGATTAGACAAGCGAGTACAATTAGTGCGCTCATTTCACCACCTCCATCACTTCTGCCATATCTTTCTTAGCATCACGAATTGCGTCTTGAATTTCTTCTTCCTCTTGCGTTGAGCCTTTGCAAACCATTTCCCATGCTTTCGGAAAAGAGCAAAGTTGCGCCACCACAAAAAGAACAGCACCGATTGGCAAAGCAGATTGCGCGAATGATAAGGTAATAAACTCCAAGCTAGTCAGCGTCTCATCACCAAAAATTTCTAAAAGGTAGTAACTTGCCCACGCCATCACCACAAAGAAGGCAATGACAATAAATTCACTTAGTAAGAAGACCAGCTTTCTTACCCCTAACGATAAGCTTGCAACGAGTCCGCCAAACCCCATGTGGGAGCGTTTTAGCGCACAAAGTGCCGAGCCATAGAATGTTAACCAGGCCAATAAAATCGCCGACACTTCGTCATACCAGTACAAAGACGCACCGCTAAAACGAGAAAAAACAGCAACAATGATGATTGCACTTAGAGACAGCAATATCGTTAGTGAAATAGCGATAAGCACTTTTTCTAGTACATTTGAAATGGTATTTATGCCAGCTAGAAAAGACATCATAATCCCTCGTAAGAACACCTGAGAAAGCCATGACCTCATCGGCCATGGCAATATCGTTACTTAGCGCTTGCCATTGCTTTAGTTAACATGGCAGAGCCGTTATTTACATTTTCAACAAAGTCATCGTAAATAGGTTGGCTGGCATTAACAAAAGCATCTCGATTAGCCACATTTAACTTCATGCCACCTGCGACCAACTTGTCTTTAAGCTCACTCTCCAGTCGAGCCGCTTCTTTGTAGCCCCACTGCTGAGCTTCTACCGCCGAAGCTTCTAGGATTTCTTGGACTTCTGAAGGGAATTTTTTGTAGTGACTAGCGCCAGCGGTTAAGTACGCAGGGGTATACACGTGGTTAGTGACACTCACGTAGCCTTGTACTTCGTGTAGCTTAGCCGCATAAATATTGGTATATGGGTTTTCTTGACCGTCAATAACACCAGTTTGCAAACCAATGAAAACTTCGCTGAAGCTCATTGGCGTTGGGTTTGCTCCCCAGTTTTTAAACATTTTTACGCGCCAAGAACTATTAGGTGTGCGAATCTTAAGACCTTCTAAGTCTGCAGGGGTATTAATTGGACGTTGTGCATTGGTGATATTACGGAAACCATTTTCCCAAAAACCTATCACTTTATAGCCTTTTTTCTCTGCTGCTGGTGCGATATACGGCCAAAATACATCCTGTTCAATTTTTGCCACATGTTGACGATCGGATACGAGGAAAGGTAACTCAAACAACGCCATTTCAGGGACATGAGTTGGCAGTGTTGACGTCAATAATGCAAGATCAATGGTGCCCAATTTTAGCTTTTGTTGGACATCTTTATCTTTTCCTAATTGAGCCGCACCGAAGAACTTTAGGTTGTAATCAAGACCAGATTTCTTGAATTGCTCGTTGGCATAATCCGCAAAATGCTGCGTAGTGTTGTATTGCAACGAACCGAGTTGTGCACTAGTCGCGACTTTAAGATCTTTTGCTGCTACGGCAGATGACATCATTACTGCAATTGCGATACTGGTATAAGTTAGCGTTTTATTTTTCATGTTAAATTTCCACGTTATTCCATTAATCAGATGGTTGGTTTGTCTCTTTCGCTATGAAATGAACTCTTTTTCGATCTCCTTAATTCGATTAACTTTGGGGGTTGACGGCCCATCAACAAACTCTGCTGCAAGCCAAGTATCTAATATTGATTTCGCAAGCTCAGAGCCAATAACTCGCGCACCCATCGTGATGATTTGTGCGTCATTACTTTTTCTTGCCCTTTCAGCTGAGAATGTGTCGTGACAAAGTGCTGCTCTAATACCAGGAACTTTATTCGCCACTATTGAGACGCCGATTCCGGTACCACATAAAATGATCCCTCTTTGGTGTTTACCCTCACTAACAGCCACGCTGACCGCTTTTGCAATGTCGGGATAAAGCGCCTCACTATCGGAATCAACACCATAATCAGCGACTTCAATACCCTTTTCGAGCATGTGTGCCTTAAGACACTCTTTCAGCTCAATGGCAGCATCATCACATCCAATCGCTATCATTCCTTACTCCTACCATGTACATATGACCAAACAAGTTACAAATGATAATGCACTTATAACCCTAATATTTACATGCGTTTCTATATTAAACGAGATGTAAATCACTCTTTATTTACATGGCAGCAACATTTATGTGATCAAACTACAACCTAGCTTTATCGTTAAAGGATGACAATTGTTCTTACCTTATTCGCCTAAATCCACATCAAAAAAACACAAACTCAAATACAATCAATAACTTACAGCATACCCACTCACTCATAGTCTAGAGTGAAAACTCTATCTTATAAAACGGGAGCACATAATTGTTTCATTTATATTTCAATTGAGTAATTAGTCACTCAGTTCATAAATGAGAGCACTGCAGCATTTATATTAATGTACATATGGTACTCATAGTGAACACATGAACAACAACCACTAATATGGAGCTTTTATGAATACCGATCTATCTCTAACTTTTTCCCAAGTAACTGAAGCTGCCGCGCTCGCTGGATATAAATGGCTAGGGTGTGGTGACAAAGAGCAAGCCGATCAATCTGCAGTAGAGGCGATGCGTCTATTACTAAGCAATGCTGCTATCAATGGAAAAATTGTCATTGGAGAAGGGGAAATCGATGATGCCCCTATGCTATTTATTGGAGAAGAGCTTGGAAAAGGCGGTCCGAATATAGATATTGCCGTTGACCCAATAGAAGGAACACGAATGACCGCAATGGGACAATCAAACGCCATCGCAGTACTTGCGGCAAGTGAACAAGGAAGTTTATTGCAAGCACCCGATATGTATATGGAAAAGCTAGTTGTGGGACCGAAATCTCGCGGGGTCATTGATTTGGACTTATCTCTAGAAGAGAACTTAATTCGTGTCGCCCAGTCCTTAAGTAAACCTATTAATGAGTTGGTCATGGCGACATTAGCCAAGCCTAGACACAACGAAATTATTAAACAAGTGCAATCTTTGGGTGTACGGGTGTACGCTTTTCCAGACGGCGATGTCGCTGCCTCTCTGCTAACTTGTATGCCAGAAAGTGATATAGATTTGATGTACTGCATTGGCGGTTCACCAGAAGGCGTGATTACTGCTGCAGCCATGCAGGCCTTAGGTGGTGACATGCAAGCCAAACTACTCTTTCGCGATCAAGTTAAAGGTCAATCAGCCGAAAATCAGTTGCACGCACATATAGAGCAGCAACGGTGCGTAGAAATGCACGTCAACGCCAATACTAAACTCGAGCTAAACGATCTGGCCCGTTCAAAAAATGTTATATTTTCAGCAACGGGTATCACCAAAGGCGACTTACTAGAGGGAGTAAAAGCCGGAAGTCAAAACCTAACAACAGAAACACTATTGATTCATGGGCAAAGCCGTATAATCAGAAAAATCCGATCTACGCATGATTTTTCATTACTTAATAGTGAATTACACGCCAAATCAGCCTAAATTGTCGCAAACTTAATTTGCGCCCAATAACGCGGTAAGGGAATATGGATTTATCAAATATTGAACAAACAGAAGAAAATAATCTACTCACTGAAATCGCTGTTGCGTATTACCAAGATGGAGCGACTCAGGAAGAAATTTCTAAACGGTTTGGGCAATCCAGGGTCACGATAGGACGGCTGCTAAAAAGAGCTCGGGACAAAGGCATTGTTGAAATAAAAGTTAAATACCATCCAGTATTTGGCGCCAAATTAGAAGAACAATTAAAAGAACGATTCGGCCTAAAGCGCGCTCTTATCGCCCTTGACCAACCGACCGAAGATGAGCAACGCAGTTTACTCGCCGGTGTTGTCTCTACTTATCTCTCTTCCACTCTTAAGGATGGAATGGTTGTTTCAATAGGACAAGGGCGAAATGTCTCTGCCGTATCTGAGCATATTGGCATTGTGAATCCGAAAAAGTGTACGTTTGTATCGAGTATCGGTGGCATTCACCCAAGAGGGGGCATGTTAAATGCCGACCACATATCACGTCGCTTTGCTAAAACATTTGATGGTGTGAGTGAAACGCTCTATGCACCAGCATTTATTAAGGACCCAAACCTACGCCAAGCGCTAATGGAAGATGAAACTGTTCAGCAAACATTGGATATAGCTAAAAAAGCAGATGTCGCTTTGGTGGGTATTGGTGATCTCAGTGAAAGCAGTTATATGGTGAACTTAGGGTGGTTCTCAGTTCAAGAAATGGTAGAAGCTAGGATTCAACAAGGCGTGGTGGGAGAAGTGGGAGGGTATGATTTTTACGATATAAAAGGGAGAGTTCAGGATACAAAAATGAGCAATCGAGTCGTTGGACTTACCATCAGCGATTATCAAAAAATCCCACAAGTTATCGCCATCGCTTCAGAAGCCAGTAAACCTTTAGCTATTGTTGGTGCACTGCGAACCGGAGCCATTGACATTTTAGCGACCAGTGTAGCCAATGCTATAACAATATTGAATCTCGACGCTCAACAATAACACGCATCCATGATTTTATTTATAGAAAGGCAGCGAAACGGTTGCCTTTCTATTATTAGCTATTAGGTTAAACATATACATAAGATAATGAGCAATCTGTCATTTTAGAAGATAATTCTGAATCTACATGGCAAGAATAATGGGGTAATTGCCATATACAAAAAGTATTTTAGTGCAACGTATCTAAAATTTATGACTCAGAGTTTAGCGAAAAGCAGAATGATATTGTGTGACGTTAAGAGGATAGAGAAAAACGACCAATACATTCATTTAGACTGTTAGTAATACTTCCTTGCTGAGTTTTCTCGCAATAGGAAAAGTCTATACCAACATTACCCATATTATCTTTCATCATAACATGGCGCGATAAAATATCGCCGTTAAGCTGGTGTATTAACACACTCCAAGAGAGTTGATTTTTAAATAAAACAAAATTTACTGTCATTGATTACCTTTTTTTGCATTGCTGTTACTGTTGCTATTATTTTTACAGTGTTGAAACCAAAAGCGCTTACGACCCATTGAACGAGACATAGAAGATCCTTAATATTATTTTGCAATGAAGATACCGTCACTCACATGAATGAGATATGTTAAATTGCTGATTTTACAGAAATTATGGTGTTGAGATTTATATTGATATTGCGAAGTGAATAAACCGTGTGACATGCGTGAAAGGCAGGTGTTGCGTATTTTCTGTGTTCGAAATTCCAGTATAGAGAATAAAAGTAGATATTACCGCAAATGACCATCGCCATTTGCGGTAACGTCGAAATTAGATAGCTACAACGTTAGCAGCTTGAAGACCTTTTTGGCCTTGCTCAACTTCGAAAGATACTTTTTGGCCTTCAGCAAGAGTTTTGAAACCCTCAGAAGCGATAGCACGGAAGTGTACGAATACGTCTGCGCCGCCGTTGTCTTGAGTTAGGAAACCAAAACCTTTCTCTTCGTTAAACCATTTTACGATACCAGTTGTTTTAGTAGACATAATGTGTCCCTTATAAGTTAAATTCATTAGAAAAATATCGCGATTTCGCGATGCGCTGAAAGCTTGAATTATTGAATGTGACGATGAAGCTAAGGGAACCGCTGAGGATAACAACTATTACGAAGAATTCTGAGGATTGCTTTACTTGATGTATCATTAATAACTCTGAACAACAGAGCGAGGTGGATAATACTAGAGTCCCGGAGGTTGTCAAGCGGTTTTATGACAGATATTCAATAAATATTTTTCGATGCCTATCTCTTTTACAATCGACAACTAACAGTGAGAAAAAAGGCGTAGCACTATTAAAGCTGGCATGTGCGACGCCCTGCCAATTCCTTCTATAAATCAGTCTCGCGGAAAGTATTGTCGTCATACCTATGTCCATGCGCTACGTCTACGTAACTATGCAAAGAGACCCATTGATAGCCATGAATATAACCTTACCGAGCCACCGCCCAATGAGACGCCACCGCCATTGCCATCGGTATATGGGTCTGTTGAATCCATCCAAGCGGTGTTCAACACCGTTACGTCAAATAGCTCGCTCATCACTTCTGAACCCGAAACAGCAACCGAGTACAAAAGGACAGACACCTTAAAATACTTCTGGTTTCTGTCCTTTGGTTGGCTCCCATACATACTCTTACACCTTTCCATAAGTGCTCGATGTTAAACTTACATATCGTATATAAAAACAACACTTTTAATAATAGTGATAACAATATTATGAATTTCAAAGTCCTCTTAATAGCGTTGGGTCTAACCAGTACAGCGCTGTTTTCATCGCTCACGACAGCTAAACCATCTTGCAGTATTGACGCTTTTCAACCTGTCGATATTACGCCTAGCATTCAAGAAAGCTTGGTAGAAAAACAAAATGGGCAAATCGTAGTAACTCAACAAGCGACGATGCGCTGCGCAAACATTACATTCTCCACCGCCTATACCCGAAATCGAGTCGCTCATGCCATGGCCCAATCCTTTGAGGCCACTTACTTTGATGGCGAACACGCAACGTCTCGCTCTGTCACTTTCAGCGAAGACGAGCTACGAGCCGGCTATATCAAAATTGGTCCACACCAACCCCGCAGCGTTTACGTCTGTTTTACTAAATCAGAAACACCTATAAACATCATTACCTGTGACATTGACTAATCATCTTCTTATATCCAGCACCAAAATTAAATTTAACAAACCGTACTCCGATAACCACCTGCTCACCTAGCGACAGAAGAGATAACGATACGCTAGGAAAAACAAAACCGTGACAGAGCAAGCTCTACCGTTTTAACTAGAAATAAACGCAGTTTTGATTCCAACCACCGTTGAGGTCCCCCGAATGGAATAACACCATATAGACGATGGTATCGCCGGAACATAGGGAGGTTTCACCATAAAAAAATCGGCGCTGATTATATCTGCGCCGCTTTTATGATATTGCTCTTTGTGCGTGATTATTCTTCTTTAACAACCAAGCACCTAAACGCAAGATACTTACTCAACCGTCACCGCTTTCGCAAGGTTGCGTGGCTGGTCGACGTCGGTCCCTTTGATAAGCGCGACATGGTAAGACAACAACTGCATCGGTATGGTGTAATAGATTGGTGCAATGATATCGTCTACTCGCGGCATTTTGATGATTTTCATGTTTTCATCGCCTTCAAAGCCTGCGTTCTCGTCTGCGAATACATATAACAAACCACCACGAGCACGTACTTCTTCAATATTGGATTTTAGCTTTTCTAACAGATCATTGGTTGGCGCGACGACAACGACTGGCATGTCTGCGTCAATCAGTGCCAAAGGTCCGTGTTTTAGTTCACCTGCTGCATAAGCTTCCGCGTGGATGTATGAGATCTCTTTTAGCTTCAACGACGCCTCCATCGCGATAGGTGAGAACTCACCACGACCAAGGAACAAAGTATGGTGTTTATCAGCAAAATCAGGTGCCAGAGCTTCGATTTCTTGATCAAAAGCCAAAGCTTTTTCGATATTCGCAGGCAATTGATGCAACGATTTTACAATTTCGGTTTCACGTTCTGCAGTCATACGCCCTTGTAAACGGCCTATAGATACCACCATCATCAGGAGTGCAGCGAGCTGAGTTGTAAAAGCTTTGGTTGAAGCCACACCAATTTCGGTCCCAGCTCGCGTCATAAAGGCGAAATCTGACTCACGAACCAAAGATGAACCTGCGACATTACAAATAGTCATCGCCGCCATATAGCCTTTTTCTTTTGCAAGACGCAGCGCTGCTAGTGTGTCCGCGGTTTCACCCGATTGAGATAGCGTCACTAAGAGGCTATTTGGGCGAACGACGAAATCTCGGTAGCGAAATTCAGAGGCTATCTCCACATCGCAGCTCACGCCTGCTAACGATTCAAACCAATAACGAGCAACCATCCCTGCGTTATAAGATGTCCCACAAGCAATAATTTGTACGTGGTCAACTTTATTTAAAATTTCAACAGCATTAACACCAATACTTTCTGGTACTACCGCAGTGTCGGTAATACGACCTTCCATTGTGTTGAGCAAAGCTCGGGGCTGTTCAAAGATCTCTTTTTGCATGAAGTGACGATATTGACCTTTATCACCGGCATCATGCTCGGTATTCGACTCCGCTATTTCACGCTCTACTGGGTTACCAGCAGCATCAATTACGTTCACTTCTCGGCGAGTAATCTCAGCCACATCACCTTCTTCAAGATACATGAAACGACGAGTCACACTCAGTAGCGCAAGTTGGTCAGAAGCCAGAAAGTTTTCACCGACACCAAAGCCAATAACAATTGGGCTACCTGAACGCGCAGCGACAATGCGGCTTGGATCTTTACGATCGACAACCACGGTACCGTATGCACCATCCAGCTGAGCAGCGGTTTTTTGCAAAGCTTCAACTAAAGTTTCGGATGTACGGCGTTCCCACTCAACAAGGTGAGCGATAACTTCAGTATCCGTTTGAGAGTGAAATACATAACCACGCTCTTTCAGCACGCTACGTAGCTCTTCATGGTTCTCAATAATACCATTATGCACAACGGCAATATCACCAGAGACGTGTGGATGCGCATTCGCTTCTGAAGGCTCACCATGTGTTGCCCAACGCGTATGAGCGATACCTGTACCGCCAATCACATGTTGTGTATTTACCGCATCAGCAAGCTCTTGTACTTTACCTAATCGACGAACTCGCGTCAGTTCTGCGCTTTCGTTGACCACAGCAACACCCGCTGAGTCATAGCCGCGATACTCAAGGCGACGAAGACCTTCAACCAAAATTTCAGCGACATCACGTTGCGCTACCGCACCTACGATTCCACACATAGCATTTCTCCATTTATTATCTTTTCCTCCTATGAACGCAAGCAAGTCATTATCTAGGAGGAGAAATTTGAATTAGGCGCAGATTACCTTGACGCCGTTTGATTCTATTTGTTGTTTTTGTTGAAGTGATAAGCCGCTATCTGTCACCAAGACATCTATGGCATCCCAAGCAAGTTCCAAGTTCGGTATCTTTCGACCAATTTTTTCAGACTCAATCATAACAATGACTTCACGAGCGACTTCTGCCATCACGTTACTTAACCCTGTAAGCTCATTGAATGTCGTCGTACCTCGAGTAAGATCAACGCCATCTGCTCCAATAAACAATTGGTCAAAGTCATACGATCGTAGTACCGATTCAGCTACTTTGCCTTGAAATGAATCAGAGTGGCTGTCCCAAGTTCCCCCGGTCATCAATAGTGTCGATTCGTTTTCTAGTTCATTAACAGCATTCGCTAAGGCGAGCGAATTAGTCATAATGACCAAACCTTTTTTACTTCCTAAACAGGAAACCAGTGCGCCGGTCGTACTGCCGCAATCAATGACAATGCGGTTGTGATCTCGAATCAAGTCAACGGCAGCTTTAGCGATGCCTTCTTTATCCGCGATATCTTCAATAGAGTGATTCAGAACTTCATCAACCGCTTCTTGTGGCAGCGCCACGGCACCGCCATACCGTCTTAAGAGCTGGCCATTATTCTCTAAAGAAGTCAGATCCTTTCGAATCGTCACTTCTGAGGTATCAAATAGCGCAGACAGCTCTTCTACACTGACTTGTCCTTTCTCTTTCACCAGCTGTGCAATTGAATGACGCCTTACTTGGGTATTTCGCTTTCGCATTAGTTTCACTTCAAAACTTATTAACTAAGCAAATTATTTCACAACGGAAGATAATAGGCAAATTAGTACGCGGTAAATTTCACATATACGCCTAAATGTCTCATTTTTATTACATGAAAGGCTGTTTGTCTCAGTTACGAAACGAAACATGTAAAGTTCATACCTTCCGATATAATAAGGGAGCGCTAATAGCGTTAAAGAAAATTGACGGTACTTAATCGCTACAATAAAAAAGCCCCCTCGGGCTCGAATCGAGGGGGCTCGCTTTACCACGGTATGCTCATTTAGTCTCAAAATGACACACCGCTTATTGGAACTCAGGTTAAATGGTGAATTATTTCGCCACTTCTTGGATGATGGCTTCAAGTCTATCTAGACCATCCGCTAATACCTCAGATTCAATCGTTAACGGTGGCAGCAAACGAATCACATTCGCTTTCACCCCACAAGATAACAAGATCAATCCATTCTCTTGTGCCTTACTGATCACGGCCTTGGTAATATCTTGACCAGGAAGCCCGGTCAACGGATCGGTAAACTCAATCGCCATCATCGCGCCGATAGTACGAACCTCACCAATTGCTGGCACGGTTTCTTTCAGCTTATTAATACGCGCATTCACTATCTCACCAATGCCCTGCGCTTTCGCGCAAAGCTGCTCTTCTTCAACAATCTTAAGCACTTCTAATCCAGCAACACAGCCAAGCGGGGAGCCGGCGTAAGTACCGCCAAGACCACCCGGTAATGCAGAGTCCATAACCTGCGCTTTACCCACTACGGCAGAAATTGGGAAACCACCAGCAATGCCTTTCGCCATTGTCATCATATCTGGTTCAATACCTAAATATTCTGTTGCGAACATTTTACCAGTACGTGCAAAACCGGTCTGAATTTCGTCGGCAATGAGCATGATACCGTGGTCATCACACAATTGACGTAATGCCTGAGCAAACTCTGCAGGCGCTTGATAGAAGCCACCTTCGCCCTGTACTGGCTCAAAAATGATGGCCGCTACTCGGCTTGGTTCAATATCGCAAGCAAAGAGATCGTGTATCGCTTGCAAGCTCTGCTCGGTTGAAATGCCATGATAGGCATTTGGGTACGGAGCATGGAAAATTTCATTCGGAAACGGTCCAAAACCCGCTTTGTAAGGCGCAACTTTACCGGTTAATCCCATCGTCATATTGGTGCGACCGTGGAACCCGCCTTTAAAAGCAATGACACCACTACGGCCCGTATGTGCGCGCGCCACTTTTACTGCGTTTTCTACCGCTTCAGCACCCGTTGTCAGGAAAATGGCTTTCTTCGGTGTATCGCCAGGCGCGATATCAGTGAGCTTTTCCGCTAGCTCGACAAACGATTCGTAAGGCGTAACCATGGCACAAGTATGTGAAAAATTATCAATCTGCGCTTTCACCGCTTCTGAAATACGCTTATTGGAATGGCCCGTATTGGTCACGGCAATACCCGCGGCAAAATCGATGTATTTATTGCCGTCGACATCCCAAACAAAGGCATTGTCAGCTTTCTCAACGTAAAGGGGATAGAGCGCGCCCATACCCTGAGCAATGACTTGGCTTCTTCTTTGGTGTAGTTGTTGGTTTTTCATTGTTAATTCCTTCTTAATTGCCACCAAAACATAGGTATTTAACGTCCATATATTCGTCTATCCCTTGTTTTGCGCCTTCACGTCCAATACCCGATTGTTTCACGCCACCAAATGGCGCGACTTCTGTTGATATAATGCCTTCATTGATGCCTACCATGCCGTACTCTAGAGCTTCTGCTACCTTCCAAACACGGTGGATATTTTGGCTATAGAAATACGATGCTAAGCCGTAAATCGTATCGTTAGCCATTTCAATCAATTCTTCGTCAGTTTCAAAACGCACCACTGGCGCGACAGGGCCGAAGATTTCTTCTTGAATGATGTCCATATTGTGCGTGACATCTTTCAAAATAACAGGCTGCATAAAGAGCCCATCCATCGCCTTAATTTCTGTTGTCGGTGTTGCGCCTTGCTCAATTGCACGGTCAATCAGAGCTTGAATGCCTTGCTTCGCTGATTCGTTAATAACCGGACCAATATTGACCCCTTCATCCAAACCATTGCCGATTTTGAGCTGTTGAACGGCGGCATCAAATTTAGTCACAAACTCATCGCATACTGCGTCGTGTACGTAAAATCGGTTAGCACACACACACGTCTGCCCTGCGTTTCTAAATTTTGATGCCATTGCGCCTTGAACCGCAGCATCGATATCCGCATCCTCAAAAACGATAAACGGGGCGTTACCACCAAGCTCCATTGACGTGCGTTTAATGTCTTTGGCGCTTTGCGCCATCAACACGCTGCCCACTTGAGTAGAACCAGTAAATGACAATTTTCGAATGAGAGGGTGGGATGTGAAAATCGCACCTATCTTGCGAGAACTTTCACCTAGAACGACTTGCAGCACATCACGAGGAATACCCGCTTGATAAGCCAGCTCAACAACGGCGAATGCCGACAACGGCGTCGAATCAGACGGTTTAACAATAAAACTACAGCCTGCCGCGAGTGCTGGGCCCGCTTTACGGGTGATCATCGCAATAGGAAAATTCCAAGGCGTAATTGCACAAGCCACGCCGATAGGTTGCTTAATCGTGACTAAGCGCTTATCCGCTGTAGGCCCCGGAATAGATTCGCCGTACGTACGTTTCGCTTCCTCAGCAAACCATTCAATAAAACTGGCACCATAAAGCACTTCACCCGCCGCTTCCGCTAATGGCTTACCTTGTTCTAACGTCATGATACGCGCTAGATCATCTTTATTTTCAAGGAGCAATTGATACCAACGATTAAGCATGCCAGCGCGAGTTTTAGCTGGCAGTTTTGCCCACTCTTTTTGGGCAATATGAGCACGTTCAATGCTGTCCATTAATGCCGCTTCATTCGATACTGGCGCTTGACCTACCTGCTCCCCTGTTGCTGGGTTAGTTACGGTGACCGTCTGCTCAGCCGCAGAAGTCATAAAAGAGAGTAAGCTTTTATTCTGTATTTGCTGCATGGTAATTTACCTTCTTTTCGTCTTCCTTGGGCTCTACGCGCATTCGGAAAACACCTAAATTATTAAGCAGGGATCTGCTGTGTTATACAATGGATATTGCCACCACCCAGTAGTACTTCTCTGGTTGGGATACCCACGATGTCAAAACCGGGTAGTGCTTGTTCTAATATTTCTATTGCCACGCGATCAAATTGTTCATCAAGCAATGGAAGAAACACGTGGTCATTGACCATGAGAAAGTTCGCATACGAGGCACTTAAGCGTTCGCCCTCTTGACGCACCATACCGTCACTTGATTCAATCCCTTCCGCTTCTTCTTGTGTGTAATACAAGGGGCCCGGTACAGGGATCTTGATGACCTCGATAGTTCGCCCTTTCGCATCTTGTTGGCTAGCTAGCGCGGTATAAGCTTCACGAGAAAGTTTAAATTGTGGATCAAATGGGTCATCTGTCCAACTCAGTACCACCTTCGCCGGTCCAATAACATGAATTAGGTTATCAACATGACCGTCGGTTTCATCGTTATAAAGACCTTTCGGTAACCAAACAATTTTCTCGGCGCCTAAATACTCACACAAGCTGTGCTCGATTTCCGCGCGCTCTAACTGTGGGTTACGACCGGGGCTAAGCAAGCACTCTTCCGTGGTATAGAGTGTGCCTTCTCCATCAGTATGAATGGATCCTCCCTCTAACACGATCGGCGCTCGATAATGATCCATACCGGCAACGTCACACACCGACTCTGCCACTTGATCATCTGCACGCCAATCATCATAAAGGCCGTTAAACTCGCCGCCCCACGCGTTGAACTTCCAACTCACGCCACGGCGCTCACCCAGAGCATTCACAACAACCGTTGGTCCAATATCACGCATCCAAGAGTCGTTATAATCCATTTCCACTAGCTTAATTGAGCTATGCAGTAAAGCGCGGGCACGTTCATAATGTCCAGATGCCACAGCCACTGTCACCTGTACCACATCTGCAATGGCGTTCGCGACATTGGCAAATGTTTGCTGAGCAGGAATGGCATCATTACGCCAATTGTCTTTTCGCTCTGGCCACGCTAACCACACTTCTCTCACTGGCTCAAATTCTGCTGGAAAAGAAAACCCGTCTTGTTTTGGTGTTGTTGTGAGTCTCATAGTGACCTCGCTATATCGCCATGCTCATCACGTCTTGATATAAATCAGGACGACGATCGCGGAACAAGCCCCATGCATGACGAGCTTTTGTGGTCGCCTGCAGATCGATTTCCGCATACACGATAGTCTCGCCTTCTCGTGGCGCTTCGGCCAGTTTTCCACCCGTATGATCAGTAATAAACGATGATCCATAAAAGGTGGTCTCAATGCCGTCGTCCACTTCCACGCCAACACGGTTGGCCGCAACGACGGGTACCAAGTTAGCCGCAGAGTGACCTTGCATCGTACGCTGCCAGTGATCACGAGAATCAAGCGTTAAATCTTGTGGTTCAGAACCAATCGCCGTTGGGTAGAAAATCGCTTCTGCACCATTTAGTGCAAGGCTACGCGCCAATTCAGGAAACCATTGATCCCAACAAATACCCGCGCCAAACGTACCAAATTTGGTTTTCCAAACTTTAAAACCAGTATCACCCGGGCTGAAGTAGTATTTTTCGCTATAACCTGGACCATCTGGGATGTGTGATTTGCGATAGTTTTCCAAGATCGTGCCATCAGCATCAATCATGACAAGTGAGTTAAAAAACGTATTACCTGCCTTCTCAAAATAGCTCACCGGAATCACAACGTTTAACTCTTTTGCCAGTTCACTCATGGTATGAATCAAAGGGCTGGTATCAAACTCTTCCGCGAGTTCAAAGTATTTGGATTCTTGCTTCTTACAAAAGTAAGGGGCAGCGAACAGCTCTTGGGGGACAACCACATTAGCGCCGTTTGCCGCCGCTTCGCGGATAGCGCCTTTGATTTTGGTCATATTGGCTTCAAGGTCCCACGTTTTGGACAATTGAAGCGCGGCGAATTTAACTACTCTACTCATGAAATCTTCCTTTATCTTATCGTTGATTTTGGCTGATGAGCGCCCGTCATAGCAGGCGCTTCTTTTTTCTTGTTTCACGTTATTGAACGGTGATTATGGTTTTGCCATCATTCGTCGTTCATAATGTTGGACTAATTTCGTTATTGCGTAATTAAATGGCTAATTTGTCTCGTAAGTTGTAGTACGCCGCACCCATTGCCGTCATTGGAATGGCAAAATGACGTCCACCAGGGAAGGCGATATGAGTCAGTTGTGCGAATGCATCAAAACGCTCAGCATGACCAGCCAAGGCTTCGGCCAATAGCTTACCCGCTAGGTGCGTACACGTAACACCGTGACCACTGTATCCTTGCAAGTAATAGATATTGTCAGCGAAGGCGCCAAATTGAGGCATACGCGAATACGTCAGTAGGAAATTACCCGTCCACTTATAATCAATACCAATCCCTTTCAATTGTGGAAAAATCTTCTCCATTTTAGGGCGCAGTAGTGATTCAATATTTTCAGGGTCACGAGCGCCATACACCACGCCACCACCAAACAGCAAACGTTTGTCAGCACTTAAGCGGAAATAATCCAATAGATAATTACAATCTTCCACACAGTAATCTGATGGTAAAACCTGTTGTAACTGTGCTTCTGTCAACGGCTCCGTCGCCACAACCTGAGTGCCACAAGGGATAGCTTTGTTACTAATATTTGGCGCCAAGCCACCTAAATAAGCATTGCCTGCTAACACCATGTACTTGGCTTTCACGCTACCGTGCTCAGTATAGGCAACTGGGTTAGCGCCTTTCTCTATTCTTGTTACCCCTGACTGTTCGAAAATTCGACCACCCAAAGCCGTTACTGCCGCGGCTTCACCTAGAGCAAGTTTAAGTGGGTGGATGTGACCACCACTCATATCAAGTAGCGCACCTTTGTAGGCTTTTGTGCCAACCGCCGTCTCTACTTCACCGGCATCTAACAAACTTAATTGGTCGTTGCCATAGCGTTCCCAATGCTTTTTGTGCTCTTCTAAGCCTTTCATTTGTTTAGAGTTTAAAGCGGTAAACATGCCACCTTGTTTAAAGTCGCAATCAATATTGTGCTTATCGATTAAGCCACGAATAATGCTGCCGCCTTCAAAAATCATATCGCAAAGTGCTTTCGCTTGTTTTTCACTATAGCGACTTTCAATCACATCAACGTCGCGGCTGTAGCTATTAACGATTTGTCCACCGTTACGACCCGATGCGCCAAAACCCACTTTTGCGTTTTCTAAAATAACAACCTTAAAGCCTTTTTCTGCTAAATGTAGCGCCGACGACAAACCTGAAAATCCAGCACCAACGACACATACGTCGCACTCGATATTGTCACGCAGTTGTGGGTACTCACTTACATTTAAGATTGAGTCCGCGTAGTATGAATCTGTATGTTTATTCATTATTCAATTCCTTGTTGTTGCCACGGCTTGTTCTATCCCTATAGGGCTAAGCATGACGGTACTAAGCGCTACTGGCCTAAGGTTGGAGACGTATCCACGTCGTTTTGGTTTCAGTAAACTTTTCAATGGCGTGGATCGATTTATCTCGTCCGTTTCCGCTCATTTTAAAGCCACCGAATGGGACGGTCATATCGCCCTCGTTGTAGTTGTTCACCCATACAGAACCAGCTTCTAGCTGCTTAGCCACGCGGTGAACTCGATTTAGGTTGTCACTCCAAAGTGCGGCACCCAGTCCGTATTTAGAGTCATTGGCAATTTGAATGGCTTCTTGCTCGGTTTTGAATGAAATCACACACAGCACAGGACCAAATATCTCTTCTTGTGCCACGCGCATTTTGTTATCCACTTGATCAATGATGATGGGCTCAACAAAAGCACCGACACCTGCCACATCACCACCACAGCGGACTACTGCTCCTTCGTCTTGAGCCAGTTGTACATAACCTAGCACTTTTTCTTTGTGCTCACGGTCAATCAATGCCCCCATGGATGAGGTGGGATCCATAGGATCTTTTGGCATAAAACGCTGTGCTGCCGACATCACTTTATCAATAAAAATATCTTTAATGCTTTCATGAACTAACAACCGAGTGGCAGCAACACACACTTCGCCTTGGTTATAGAAACATCCTGCCGCCGTTTCTGCAGCCGCTTTATCAAGGTCTTGATAATCTTCAAATACAATATTGGCGTTTTTGCCGCCCGCTTCTGCCCACACTCGCTTGAGGTTGGTTTCACCAGAGCTGATCATCAAATGCCCTGCAACACGAGTCGAGCCAGTAAATGCAATACAATCAACATCATCATGTCTTGCTAGCGCTTCACCGGCTTCATGACCAAACCCTGTGACGACTTGGAATACGCCGCTTGGGATCCCTGCTTCGTTGGCTAATTTCCCAAGGAAAATTGCACTCAGCGAAGACTTCTCGGAAGGTTTAAGAATGACGCTATTGCCTGCTGCTAATGCCGGACCTAGTTTCCAGCTTCCGAGCCAAAGCGGGAAGTTCCAAGGGACTACCGCCGCCACAACGCCAATAGCTTGATGGGAAACAAACGCATGGACATTTTTTTCAGTCGGAGCGACCTCTCCGTACACTTTATCAATCGCTTCTGCGTACCAACGAATGGACTGGGCAGACCCTGGAATATCAGTCGACACACTGTGCGATATCGGCTTACCCGTATCCAGTGTCTCTAACATGGCTAGTTCTTCTGTATTGGCATCAATGAGCGCGGCAAATCTCATTAGCACCGCTTTACGATGTGAAGGCGCACTCTGGCTCCATTCACCTTCGATAAACGCTTGCCTCGCGTACTTAACCGCAAGATCCACATCGCCAGATTGACAGCGAGGAATAGTCGCTATGATTTCATCTGTCGCTGGATTGACGACCTCTAGCGTTTCACCTTGTATTGCATCACGATACTCTCCATTTAAGAAAGCTCGCTGCTCTATCGCTAATGCGTCTTTAAATTCAATCCATTGCTCTTGCGTTTTCATACGCGCTCCTTGCTTACCTCAAGGCGCTAGAATGCTTTAGGCGTGTGGGCACTAATCATTCTGCATGCCTTATCGGAGTGGTTAGTAAATTTGTGAGGAATCGTGGTATCAATAACATAAGACTCACCCGCTTTAATCAGATAAGTTTCGCCATCGTATTCCAGCTCAACTTCACCGTCTAAAACGGTGCCGACTTCCTCACCTTCATGTTTAATATTGGCCGACCCTGTTGTGCTATGCGGTGCATATTCTTCAATCAGGAATCCAATTTCTTGTTTATTACTGCCATTGCTGACTAGTTTCATTGAAACTAACTTGCTGCCAATTTCAATTAACTCATCATTCTTCACCAGCACTTTTACTTTTTTGTCACTCTGCTGCTCTAAGGTAAAAAACTCGGAAAGTGACAATGAAAATTCGTTCACTATTTTTTGCAACGAACTCACCGATGGACTGACCTTACCATTCTCGATCGAGGAAATTGCGCTGTGTGTAATGCCCGCCTTTTCCGCCAACTCTCGTTGTGACCATCCACGCTCTTTTCTTAATTGCGCAATATTTTTACCAATTTGCTGGTTGTCCATTATTCAGTCCTTAAATCAATCTGAAGCGGACATAATAAATTCTTTAAATAAAATTTGTGAGAAATGATTGGTTTTTGCTTGCCATTCTGGGTGCCACTGCACGCCAACAAAGTATTTTTGCCCAGGTAAACTGAATGCTTCAACTAAACCATCTGGTGCTTTGGCCTCAACTCGTAGTGCACTTGCCAGCGTTTTCACTCCTTGGTTGTGCAATGTGTTCACTTCAAATGATGACGTGTCTTGCCATTGTTCTTGCTGTAACCATTTTGAAATAACGCCACCAGCCTCAACCATAACGGGATGAGCAGGTGCATATTTTTCGTCAAATTCCTCAACGGGGTTTTCACGGTGATCATTGTAGCCAGATTCATGCACAGCAGGATCAAGCGAGCCTCCCAGCGCCACATTCATTTCTTGAAAACCACGACAGATCCCTAAACACGGTATGTTTTTATCAATGGCTTGACGTATTAACGTAATCGCTAGCTCATCTCGGTCTTCATCTTTTTTCGCTTCTTCATGTGTGCCGTTATAGCGGTGAGGCGCAACATTAGAGTGACTGCCAGGAAACACCAACCCATCGCAAACACTGAGCACTCGATCAAGTTCAGAGGCTTCAATCGAAGAAGGAAGAATAAGAGGTGTTCCTCCAAAGTCTCTGATTGCCTGAAGATAAAACTCATTCAGTGCTTGTATCTGGTAACCGGCCAGCGACTTTCTACAACTTACGAGTCCGATCATTGGTTTTCTTATTTCAGACATTGTCACATCCACGTTCGATTTATTTAACAAAAACACTACAAGCGACGTACAAAATTATCAACACCCGTGTTCGAAATAGATGCCAAAATGTGATTGCCGTCCCTATTTTGGTTAAAAAAAACACTAATTTCGTTCGAAATATTGAGCAAAAGGCGATCAACTGTTACAAATTAGTTAACAAATAAACAAGCACCAAACAAATAAGACCTAACAAATACCAATAAAAATCAAATAGTTAATGTGTAATTTGGCTATTAACCATATTATTAACGTGGTTTTTGTAGTGAAATTGTTAAATCAAGCCTAAGTGTCACTGATTACACCGGGCTATCAGGAGTAGTAAAGATGGAAGCATATCTACAGGAAGTTAAAAATTTTCGCCAAAAGTGGCCTGAAATTGAATACGTTGACCTTATATTTACCGACCTAAACGGAACCCCAAGAGGTAAGCGAATTCCAGTTAATGCACTGGAGAAACTCGCGAAAGGCGTTGCGCTCCCCCTTTCAACCATCACGCTGGATACAAAAGGCGCCGTGGTTGAATCTGCTGGTTTGGGCGAAGACCTTGGTGAACCGGACAATCTATGCTTTCCTGTCCTAGGTAGCCTATTACCCACTGCAAAAGAGCAAACCGGACAAATATTACTCAGTATGATGGAAGATGACGGCAAAACACCCCATCACCTTTTCATCCGCAATATTATCGATCGCATGCTTAATCAACTTCACAGCAACAATCAATTTCCTGTCGTGGCACTTGAGCTTGAATTTTACTTAATAGACAAAGTGCGTGGTGAAAACGGTGAATTGCAAACCGCTATTAACCCAACCAAAAATCGTCGCGAACGCGATACTGAAGTGTACGACGTTGATGGGCTTGATGATTATGCTGATTTCCTTGCGGATTTAAACAACGCCGCAGCGCAACAAGGATTGAATACCGCAGGAGCACTGTCTGAATCGGCTCCGGGTCAATTTGAAATTAACTTCAATCACTCCCAAGATGTACTACGTGTTTGCGATGAAATCATCTTTTCAAAACGACTTATAAAACAAGTCGCTCATAAGCACGGCTTTGATGCCACGTTCATGGCGAAACCATTCCTAGAAGAAGCGGGCAATGGACAACATATGCACATCAGTCTGGTTGACGATAAAGGCAATAACCTGTTTTCTCTGCCAGACGACACTGCAAGTCCACTTTTTTATCAAACCCTTACCGCAATGCTGTCCCATATTTCTGACTCGATGGCACTGCTGTGTCCTAACGTCAACTCATACCGTCGCTTTGTTCCAGGAGCCTATGTTCCAACCAAAGCCGATTGGGGTGAAAACCACCGAGGCGTTGCACTTCGTATTCCAATCAGTGACGGCAAAAACCGTCGCATAGAGCACCGCATTGCCGGCGCCGACGTAAACCCTTACATCCTCGCTGCCGTTGTGCTCTCTGCAGTACTTGCGAGTAATAACTATAACCAAGATCAATGTCCTCCTGCTCTGAGCGATACCGCTATCGACTTGCCTACGCGCATGTCCGATGCCCTAACTCAACTCGAAAACAGTGAATTAGGTGAGTATTTCTCTAAGGACTTCATCGATCTCTACCTTGCTTGCAAACAAAGTGAACTCATCGAATTTGAGCGCATCATCACGCCGCTAGAAATCGACTGGATGTTACACTCGGCATAACAGAAGGAATTTGTTTCTATGACTACCCAAACCAAGGCGCTGGATGCGTCGTTTAAACTCAGCAGTAAACACGTGGCGGTAAGCCTTAGTATCGTGTTCCTGTTCATTACTTTTACCACCATTGGACTGAATCATATTCCAGGGGAAAGTTATGGCTGGATGAGTTTATTACCCACTAGTTTAGTTTTGGTCTTCGCCTTAACAACGCACCGAACCGTCGAAGCACTATTTAGTGGCACCATTGCCGGTGTCTTACTGATTAACCCTACTGAAGCCGTTGAACAAATTGTTGGCATCTCTATGGATGTCATGATGAATGAAACCATTGCTTGGATCATTTTGGTCTGTGGCTTAATGGGCGGATTAATTGCGGTGCTCGAAAAAGGCGGCAGTATCCTTAGCTTCAGTGATATGCTGGTTAATAAAGTTAAAAGCCGCAACCAATCACTTTTGATGACCTTTTTTCTCGGCATTTTGATCTTTATTGATGACTACCTCAATGCAATTGCCATCTCATCATCGATGAAAAAAATCACTGATGGCTACCAAGTCTCTCGTGAGAAACTTGCCTATATGGTGGACTCCACTGCGGCTCCCATCTGTATTTTGGTGCCTATTTCCACCTGGGCAATCTTCTTTAGCTCACTGCTTGAAGCCAATGGCGTGGCTGAACCAGGTAAAGGTATTGCCGCCTACATCGAAGCCATTCCTTATATGGCTTACGGCTGGGTAACGTTGATCATTGTGTTTTTAGTCGCAATGGGAAAAATGCCAGACTTAGGCGCAATGAAAGTAGCGGAAGCCCGTGCCAAAGCAGGTCAAGTGAAACCGGATGGTGCGACCGATATCGATTTTGGTGCTGACATCAAAGCCCACTCCAATCCAACGATGGGATTGATCAACTTCTTGTTACCGATGGTCGTCCTTGTGGGGGCAAGTTGGTACTTTGGGATAGATCTACTTGCTGGGGTATTTGTTGCCATCATCTTTACTATCTGTTTTTACGGCATCCAAAAACTCGTAACGATGAATGAGCTATTTGACGCGGTTTACGACGGCATTAAGGTCATGCTATTGCCACTTGCAACCGTTATTGGTGGTTTCATGTTGAAAAGTGTCAATGACTCGCTTGGTCTGACACAGTTTGTTATTGAAACCGCAAGCCCATATTTGTCGCCGCAGTACTTCCCTGCCCTTATCTTCTTGATTACTGGTGGACTTGTTTTTGCGTCAGCATCTTCATGGGGAACCTTTGCAGTCGCGATGCCAATCATTTTGCCACTGGCAAACCAAATTGGTGTCCCCTTGCACCTGACGATAGCGGCAATGCTTTCAGCTTCTGCAGCGGGGAGTCACTCATGTTTCTTTAGTGACTCTACCGTACTGTCTGCACAGGGCTCTGGCTGTACATCCATGCAGCACGCAACCACTCAGTTCCCTTACGCTCTGATTGGTATTATTGCCACCACACTATTCTTTATCGTTGTTGCCTAAGTTAAGAGATAGCCAACAAGGATAAAACTCAAAAGGGATGCCACTCAGCCGGCATCCCTTTTTTTATCCTTACCTATCAATTATTCTTACTTGCCAATTACTCTTAGCTATCAGTTACAGTTACCCATCAATGAATCAAACCAATCGCTAGGAAAGCGCTTTCGCGACATACCAACAGTCGGCTTCTATCTCATACTCTTGTGATTTTGCCCAACTTAGCCCTTCGGCAACCAATTGTTTCGCAACACCTTGACCACGGAAAGCATCAGGAACAAAAGTATGAGTAAAATTGACGCTATTGCCATTCAATTTATAATCCAACACCCCCTCTTGTCCGTCTTTACTGTACACAAAGCGCTTTCTTTCGATTTGATGTTCAATCATGATATTTCTCGTTCTAACTGCGTTAAATAAGACTGCATAAATTCCATTCTCACCATCGCTTCATTCTGTCCAGCCTCTGTTCGCATCGTTTTAGCAATCGAAAACAATTTGGTATAAAAATGGTCGATTGTAAACTCGCTATCATCTGGTGATCTTTCCGCACAAAACGGATCATTCACTGAGTATAATGTTCGCCCTAAGCTTGCCGACACCTGAATACAGCGCGTGACACCAACGGCGCCTAGAGCATCAAGTCTATCCGCATCTTGAACAACTTTTGCCTCTAGGGAAGTTGGCTCTACATTAGCCGAATAACTATGCGCAACAATCGCATGATGGATCGCACTGATATTATGCTCCGGGTAGCCGATGGCCGTAAGAAAGTCGCAGGCTTTATTAGCAGCGATGAATGAACTTTGCTTTCTCTCTGGATGATCTTTGGGATAGGTAAAACAGTCATGTAAGTAGGCAGCTGGCAGTACAATATCTACGTTGGCCCCTTCTGCCAGAGCAAGTTGCGTCGCGGTTTTTACCACGCGTAACACATGCTCTAAATCATGCGCTACGTCTGTGGTCATTTCTTGCTGTATAAATTCAACTAGCCTTGGTCTCCATATTTGATCAAACACTAATGGTTCCTCTGATTAACGTCACCGCCTGTCCCGTTAACTCTATCCGCTCACCTTTCAACATCATGCCAACATAACCACCACGCTCTGACGCTTGGTAGCCAATCAACGAACACTTATTCAGTTGTTCTGCCCAATAAGGGGCAAGCGCACAGTACGCCGAACCGGTGACGGGATCCTCATCCACCCCAACCCAAGGAGCAAAATAACGGGCAATAAAATCAATATCAGGGCGACTAGACTGCGCCGTTACTGCCATAGCACGACCTTCGCAGGTAATAAGCTGATGGAAGTTAGGATTCAGTTGCCGTAATAGCTCTTCATGCTTTAACACTACAAAATCTTTACCACCTTCAAACGCCCCCCAGAAGACGATATCGTCCTCTTTTATCCCTAATGCCTGGCATTTATCTTGCGGATAATGAGTCAGTGGATTTGCACTATATAAAGGGAAGTCTAAAGATATTCGCTCGCCACTTTTATGGGCATGGAGTTCCCCCGATAAGGTATGGAAGGTAAAATTTCCCGTCTCATCAAGCAGATTCATTTCATCCATGACGTTAACGGTGGCTAATGTTCCATGACCGCACAGGGCGACTTCAACTTTCGGTGTAAACCAGCGAAGTCGGTTATCAGATAAAGATAAAAATGCAGTTTCAGATATTGCCATTTCTTTAGCAATGGACAACATTAACGATGCAGGTAATGGGGTATCGGTAATGCAAACACCCGCAGGGTTGCCTTTAAATGGCTCACTGGTAAATGCATTAACTTGGTATATACCTAACTGCATAACATCTCCTTATAAACAGTGTCTCTTACAATAATAGATAATCCGAAAGCAAATGGTTGGACTTTATTTTGGAATAAAGGTCTTACTTGAGTAATTCGCTCCAACAATATTCACGAATCCACTAAAAATCGACGTTTAGCTTATCTATAATCACGGATCCTATGCTACTTAACAATACTTTAACCACCAAAGCATTCAAATACACAATGGTTCACCGCGAATTTATACAAAATCAAGAAAAATCGCATCTTATTTCAAAAACTGTGGTTTCAAAAGTGACAAAGCTATCAAGTCGTTAGATAATCAAAAAACCGTTTACCGAATGGTCACTCGAAATATGCCTCAGGCGAACGATTCGCTATATTGATATGTTAAGGACTACCTAACAACCATGAAAAAAAACAATTTCCAAAAATCTGCGGCTAACCTAAAAAAAGCAGTTCCTCTCATGGTTAAGCATCATGTTCCAGCCACGCCTGCTAACTATGCGCTATGGTATACCTACGTTGATCAAACCGTCCCAGAACTTAATGAACAAGTCGATGCTCTACTCAAAGACTACGATGTACTTCCTCCGGTTAATGCCAATACACTGTATCGAGAGCATATTGCTAATAAGGCCGAGGTAGATCTGAGCAACCTTAAACAAAATATGGAAGCATTAGTCACCGAGGTTTCAAGTTCAATGACGGATGCCATTGCTGATACGTCGGACTTTTCAAAAGTGCTAACTAAAAGTTTTGATGGACTAAGTTCGAGTATCGAAGCCAATAACAACCCAACTTTGGATGAGGTCATGCCATTAATCCAAGAGTTGGTCGATGAAGCAAACGATATTAGACACTCAACTGACTTTATTCACAATCAGCTGAAAAGCGCTAGCGACGAGATTAGCCGCCTAAAAGTCGAACTGGCTAAAGTACAATGTAATGCGATGTTCGATAGCTTAACGTCAATATACAATCGCGGCGCATTCGATGCAGATCTCACGATGTTCTGTGATGCAAAGCAACCCATGAGCCTTATCTTTCTCGATATCGACCATTTCAAGAAATTTAACGACGAACTAGGACACTTATTTGGTGACACCATACTAAAAGGGATCGCTCAACGCCTTAAGCAAGCGTGTCGCGGTGGTATCAGCGCCTACCGATTTGGTGGTGAAGAGTTTGCTCTAATCGTCCCAAACAAATCGCTACGAGTTGCGCGTCAAATGGCCGATACCATAAGGTTATCGATTGAAAAAATGGCGATCAAAGATCGCAAAAGCGGCAATAAAATGGGTAACGTCACCGCTTCATTTGGCGTTGCCGAATTTGTAGAAGGGGATACCTATGACACGCTTGTCGATAAAGCCGATAAACAGCTCTACGATGCCAAGCGCTCAGGTCGTAACCGAGTAATGCCCTACTAGGCCAAAGACTTACTCCCCCTTTGAAGTAATATTCTCACTGCGATACAAGCCGATTCAGCGTAACGACCAACTTCGCTGAACCGGTTTTCTTTTTGTATCTATCTACAACTTGTCGCTTCCTACCATTCGCCTCTTCTTACTACTCATCGCTTCCTACCAATAAATAATCGGCAATATTCACCTCATCAATTTGGCTTGGCTGTAAAAACTGCTCAGCAAAGACTTGGTAAACGCCAGATTCTAGAAATAAATGAAATAGCGCCCGGTCTAAATGACGGTCTTTAACCATAAAGGACATAATACGCAGCGATTCCGATAACGTTTTAGGGCTTTTATAGGGTCTATCAGCACTCGTTAGCGCTTCAAAGACATCCGCTAATGCCATCACCTTGGCGGTAATAGGCATCTCTTCCCCTTTAAGCCCTAAAGGGTAACCGCTACCATCTACCTTTTCATGATGCCCGCCAGCGATAATTGGCACATGACGCATAGATTTAGGGAATGGCAAACTCTCGAGCATGCGTATCGTTTCAACAATATGATTGTTAATGATATAACGCTCTTCATTATTTAACGTCCCTCTTCTCACTGAGAGATTATAAACTTCTCCTAACTGATTTTGATACGTAGGCGGCTTCAAATTGAAACGTCCATCCGTTTTAGGCGGCGTTTTCCAAGGTATGTTATGAGTATCATCATCGGTCAATACCGACGTTTCACTTGGGCCATCAAAAGGCAAATCGCTGTACCGACGGCGCTCTTCCCATGCCAACCCTAACCGTTCATCGATACTTTTCTTCCACTGCCGTTGCGCTATTGCTTGAATCCGCGCCAGCGATTCGTCATCAAGGAACTCACCGCCAATATTCGTTTGTGCGATAAATGCAAAGTCATCATCTAACTTCTGCCACTCATCTTCCAATCGCTGTAGCGACTGAGTATCCAACGAGTCGTCTAATGCTTCTGATAATATGGCAATATGTGCATCGCGCTTTAACACTTCAAAGCGAGTTCTAATCTCGTGAATCCGGTTATAAATGGTTTCCAACTTAGTAGCCTTATCCACTACATATTCTGGTGTAGTTATTTTCCCGCAATCATGCAACCAAGCGGCTAAATGCAGTTCCTGCCACTGTTCATCATTTAACGTAAACTGAGAAAATGGCCCACTTTTAGCCTCGACAGCCGCTTGTGTCAGCATTTCGGTAAGTACTGGGACGCGCTGACAATGATTCCCGGTGTATGGCGACTTAGTATCGACAGCGCCTGCCATAACCTCAATAAATGCCTGCATCAACGCCTGTTGGTCCGCTAATATTTGGCTAGTTTCAATTGCGACTGATGTGTATTCCGTTAGAGCCTTAATATAAGGCAGTTTATAAGTAAGAAGCTCATCTACCACCCGTGAGTCCATCGTCAAGCCAAAGCCACCTAGTAATTGATTACGCCTATCAAACAACGGGATAAACAAAAAGGACTCATGTGCAGAGATGCCCTGAATATATGCTTTTGCGTCGTCATACCCATAAACGAGTGTTGAGTCAGACGCGAGGAACTTTTCACGAAACGAGGTGAACTTAGGGTCATCCATATCTATGAATTTGGTAGAGTCAACGGGCAGTAGATCGCCATTTTTCTTCATTATACAGTGAGGATTCAAGCGCATATTGGCATCAGAGAGGTAGATATAGGCCTGAGTCGCCTCTGACGAGTCTAAGGCTGCTGCATGTAACAGCTCTAAAAGTTTCTCTAAATCCTGCTCTTTGGCAATATTGCGAGTTAACGTTAAAAAATTTGAGATGGTGACCTGCATGGCGCATAAAGAACGAGATAAGTCATGTATCTCTTTAATGTGTGATTTGCTTTCATCGCCTAACTTAAAATCAAACTGCTCAATTCTACGCGCTCTTTCTGTGGCTTTCTTTATCGGCTTAGCTATCTGCTGTGCAATGATATAAACCAGAGGCAACGCAATAAGCAATATAATCAGGGAAGCATACACGGACGTTTTTGCAATAGTCTGTGATTTATCCAATAACTCGCTTGATTTCACCACCATTAACAAATACAGATCATGCCCTGATTTTGCGGTTGACGCCTCAATACGGCCAATCCAATGCTCACCTTGCGCTTCAAATTCAATTGAACGCTCCAAAGCAAGCCCAACAGTCTCAACTGCTTCTTTGACAATAGGGTTCGCTATATCGCCAATATGTAAATTGGCACTCTTTCTTACCTCTTCCTGTACTTGGATTAACTCAGGATCACTGTAAGCATATAGCCGTTTTTTCCCATCAAATAGAACTCGAAATGACGACTCTCTCGTGACCGAGCCGGACAACACATCTGATATTTTATCCAACGTTAAATCGGCAGACACGACTGCACCATTCGTCGCACGCTTAGTTATCGTTGTGCCTATTTTTCCTACTAAAGAGAAATAGTACGGGCTCGACAACAACAACGTATCAACCTGAGCCTGCTGATACCACGCTTCTTCTCTTGGATCTAAATACAGCTCTGACCTTTGCTCACTAACAAGCAAATGATGCTGATCATTTAACTCATACGTCATCAGTTTGTCAGCATCACTTGAATAATTAAATATGACAAATGCTGTATTTGCTTCAACCTTCAGCTTACGGCGCATCGTGTCATCATAGAGCCGATAGACTGAGAAAAAATCACCATTTGGAAAAACAATAGAATAGGACAAAACATAAGGGCTAGAGGAAAGCATACTGACCACCGCCGGTATTGCCGTCACCCGTTCTTTTGCAGTCACATACCTCGATAACTCCCCTTTTGAAAGGGCCTCCACCGTAGTATAAGCGGGTTGATAATGCACCGTAAGATTAGCTTGGGTCTCTTTGGCAATACGATCAAACAGATGCTCATTGGCATCCAGCAACACCTCACTTAAGCTATTCTGTGTTAACCAAATTTGAACGCCGCTCACCGCGAGAACAACCACCAAAAACAAACTCGAAATGTGAATATGAAGAGGATACTGCGTCCAACTCCCACCTCTATGGTTATTCGTCATCTTCATTCCTATCTACGATTATAATAATAGTAAGAATAGGTTAGCTTCATTCATCTCACATTGTATTCGTACCAAAATAATCGGTGATATCGATTTCACTAATTTGGTTAGTGGAGACATAACGCTGTGCGTATTGTAAGTAAACGCCAGAGGTCAAAAAAAGTTCAAACAGTTCACCATCAAGGTGGCCATCTTTAACCATCAAACTCATAATCGACAATGTGTCCGACAAGCTTTTAGGTTGTTTATAGGGGCGATCTTGACTCGTCAACGCCTCAAACACATCCGCTATCGCCATCGCTCGTGCTGGCAACGGTAGCTCTTCCCCTCGCAAGCCTAAAGGATAGCCAGTACCATCCATTCGCTCATGGTGACTTCCTGCCAACAAAGGGACATTTTTCATCGCTTTGGGAAATGGTAAGCGCTCTAACATTCTCAACGTTGCAATCATATGACTGTTAATAATGTAACGTTCTTCTGGATTTAGCGTCCCCTTCCTTGTCGATAGGTTATATAGCTCGCCCAAGTTATTTTGGTATTCCCCCGCCTTTAATATAAACCGAGGCTCCCGCTCGGGTTCTTTCTCCCAAGCAATTAAATGCTCAACGCCATCCTTCAGTACAGGCTCGTCGCTATTCGCTTTAAATTCCGAAGCAGCATAACGAGACTGCTCCTCCCTCGATAACCCTAATCTAGGGTCAATCGTTGCAGTCCATCTTTGCTTAGCTATCTCTGCAATCTTCTTTAGCGTTTTATCGCTAAGATAGTCATCACCCGTATTAGCCTTCGCAATGAGTGCAAAATCTTCGTCAATGGCTTGCTGCTGTTTATTTAAGTAAGCCCGCTCTACCTCCGATAACGCACTCTCGGGTCTAGCGTGATACAAGCTCAGTTCTGCATCACGTTTAAGAATTTCGAACCGCATCCGAATCTCATGAATTCGATTGTAAATGGTGTCAAGTTTCGTCGACTTATCAATCACATGCTCTGGCGTCGTTACCTTTCCACAATCGTGCAACCATGCCGCAATGTGTAGCTCTTCCCATTGTTCTTTTGTCAAAGAAAAAGAAGCAAATGGGCCATCTTCTTGCTCTTGAGCTGCTTTTGTTAACATCTCCGTTAATACCGGAACTCTTTGGCAATGATTCCCTGTATAAGGAGATTTAGTATCGATCGCTTCGGCCATGACCTGAATAAACGAATCCAGTAGCTCACGCTGGCTTAACAACATCGTTTGCGTTTCAATAGTCACAGAAGCGTAGGCGGCAAGAGCTTCAATGTATTCTAAGTTATCTTTAAGCACTAAGTGTTCATTTGCTCTGTCAAAACCCAAACCCAAGGCACCAATTACATTTTTCTGTCTATCCATTAGCGGAACAAACAGTAAGTTATCGGTATTTTTTTCGCGCGTAATATAGGGTAGCACCTCTTCGGAAGGCACATAAATCGCCTGTTTCATCTTAAAAAACTGATGGCGTTCTTCTGCAAGATTAGGATCGTTTAACGATAATCGTAGTGCTTTAGAAACATCTAGCTCGCCACGAGTTTTCAAATGAACATATTTGGGCTCAAGCAAGGTTTCATCATCGTTTAGCAGATAGATATAAGTACTATTGGCTAGGGTTGCTTTTGCCGTCTCACTACACACCAGTGCTAATAACCGTTCAAGGTCATCTTCCTTGGCCATCGAGTTAGTCAGTGACAAAAAGCGTTGAATTGTTGATTGCATCGCATTTAAGGAGTCCGACATCGCAATTATTTCAGAAACACGGGAGCGTTCTTGCGTACCATCATTAAACTTAAAATGCTGAATCGTTCTCGCTTTGTTTGTTGCTTGTCGTATAGGCTTTGCCAACCACTGCGACATATAATAAATGCAAGGTAGCACCAATAATAACGCAAAAAATGAACCCACAATGGAGCGCTGAGCGACCGCGTTTGCATCCTTAAGCAATTGATCCGATTTTACTGCCATCGCCAAGTTAAACAATTGGTCTCGGGTCCCTTTTAGACGATCGATTTTAACCACCCATTTCTCACCTTTATAGATGATCTCTTTGGCTTGTTCACCAAACGCTGAAAAATTGGTAGTACTTGCAATTAATGGGTGGTCAATGTCGGTCAGCTTGAGTAGTGTCGCTTGCCTTAGCGCGTCTCTAACTTGAAATAGTTCAGGTTGGCTATACGCATAAACATTATAATCATTGTCATACAGTACTCTTAACGCATCGCGACTTTCGTCCGAATCTTGCAATACCATAGACACTTGATCGAGCAGAATGTCTGCGCCAAACACGGCGCCATTCGTTGCTTTTCTATGCAAAGTAATCCCTGTACGACCCAAAAGTGGCATGTAGTAAGGTTTGGACACCTTAGAGATTGTCAACACCGAGTTACGAAACCAATCTCCCTTCCTAGGATCGAGCTTTAAATCTTCAATGATGTTCGTTTCAAGCAATACCAATTGGTTATTGTAACTTTTCACCACTAGCTCTTCAGTCACAACGCTGTAGTTAAACGCAGCAAACTCAGCATTCGGACCCACACGCATTTTTTTTCGAATATCATCATCTTGTACTCTAGCAACCGCCAACCACTCCCCGTCTGGAAATCCCGCTTTCAATGAGAATAGATGACGATTGGCTCTAAGCTGGGAGACTAGCTCTGGTACAAATGCAAAACGCTTACTAGGGTCAGCCTCTCGAATCAGTTCTCCAGCGGAATAGGCATCAACAATGCTAAAAGCAGGGCCAAAGTGATACGACATATTACTGCGAGTCTCGCTAGTTATGCGCTCAAACAAATTTTCGTTGGCATTGAGTAGCACTTTGCTCAAGCTTGATTGTGTAATCCAAATTTGCACCCCACAAACCAACACCACCAATATTACGAACATGGCAGTCATATGAACATGAAGTGGCAGAGACCATTTTTTCTGATTGTTACGGGCGTTTGGCATGATGGATAACACATTGAATTAACACAGCCTAAGACTAGTTGAGAACCGAGTCTACGAGAAGTCAAGAATAGATATATTGCATAAAAAACACATAAAACCAGGAGCCAGCGCCATTTCTCTGCGGGACATAAAAAAGCCTCCCTGAATCAGGGAGGCAAATTTACTCTTCATCACTATCGTTTAGTCCATTATTGCTATACATACTGCGTATTGCTCGCCGCACCATGTGGTACGCAATAATCTACCTTAGTTAGTCATGACACAGTAACTTCTTAGTAGGTATAGCTAAACCCCAACATATAATCATCACCATTTTTTGCGGTGTACTCTTTATCTTCGCCGCTCGCTCTTGGGCGACCATCCTCGTCACCTTGAACCAAGCTAACCCAATGTCTGATACCCGAAGCATGTAGCTGTTCACCTCGGCCAAAAGTCGTGCATGTTTCTAATTGAACATCATCAATCTCGACCAGTTCCAAACGACCCGTCCCTTTTCGGCAGCCGATCATCACTTCAACATGAGTGCCACTTTCATCCCGAAAAAGAATCGACTCCGGTGAACATTTGTCTCCCACATAAGCAACAAACTGTTTTGCTCGCTTAAGCCCACTATGCTGCCCATTTTTAAAATAGGCTTGCACGTGTCTGTAATCGATTTCGTAGCTAACCACATCCTCGTGGGAGCCATTATCCAAAGGAAACAGCGTGTCCAGCAACTGTTTTGCCATCTTCTGTTTTTCAATTTGCTCATCAGCTTTGACCATTTCCACGGCGAACACAGCTTCTGCGATAAACGTTGAATGGTTTTTATGTAGTTCTGTCTTATCGAATGTCAGCATGTTCATAATCTCTTCCTTTTACTGCCGCTAGTCTCAAATAGAGCAAATACACTAAACAGGTGTTTAAATTAATATTCGTTTTGTGATCTTGCTTACTATGTAGACTAGCGCTTTTTTTACTACAATTTCACAACAAAAATTTTACAGTGTGAATTTTACAAAATGCCGTTGTCAAAAAGCTTAATCAGACAGTCTCACTTTTTGGGGACTAAAGTTCGAAACCTCAGAAAACGTAACCATTTAACAATGGAAGACCTTTCTACTCGTTGTATTCGGGTTAACCCCGAGTGCGCACCATCTGTTTCTTACCTTTCGATGATAGAACGAGGTAAGCGAGTGCCAAGTATCGATATGCTCGAGGTCATTGCAGAAGTCTTTCAGAAGAATCCCGCTTGGTTTCTTGATAGTGAACCCGAACAAGAAGAAATAACCCCTGTTAGAGGCAATCGAGGTGGAATAAGCGGTATGGCGCTAGAGCCTAGCTTTCTTTTTTCTAACGATATTTTGCAAATCGCCATTCCTGAAATGCTGTCGCAGACCGGGATCACCGGACGGCAATTCGCCCACCTGCTCATTCGTGCGCATCAAGAAAGTTTACAAAATCATTTTCCCGACCTAGAACGAGCTGCCGAAGAAGTGGGCTTAAAGCGTCTAAACCTTTCTGTCGAAGACCTTATCGACATCGCCAAAAACCTAGGACTACGAGTGCAGTGGGTCAACCGCACACCAAAAGATGTCGTTGATGAGCTTGGTATTAACGCGAAACAATTAGTGACCTCTTTTTTTGAACCACCAGGTACCATTTATCTCAATGAAATCTTAAAAGCCTACCCTACTCGGCTTAAATACGATCTCGCGGTTTACATTGGTCATCGAGTATTACATAGCGAAGAGGGGTTAAAGAGTGTGTTGAGCGTCGGTCATCATAATAGCTGGGAAGATTCCACTAACTCACTGTCAACATCGGCGCTCAACTCACAAGATATTTTACAAGCATGGCGAGACTTTGAATCAAGCTTCTTTGCCGGAGCGCTACTATGCCCAAAAGTGCCATTTCGACAACTCCTAGACCGATGTGGCTATGAAATAGATGCCCATAAGCATGCTGGTGTCTCGCCGTCTGTTGCTATGCGCCGAATGACAGTAGTATCACCTTACCCCCACTGGCATTACTTTGACGCTTACGGGCCTGGGAAGTTAAAAGCGGTGTATCGCGGAAACGGAATTCCGCTTCCATGGGGAAACATGCGAATGGTGAACGACCCTTGCCAACATTGGGCAGTATTTAGACGCCTTTCTGAACCGAGAAATGGTTCTTCTGCGCAACTCTCTATCCTAAATGTCAATGGTGAGCCAAGAATTTACTGCTGTGAATCCGTCAATATGACCGATCCGGCAGGCAATAATCGAGTCCTTTGCGCAGGCATTGATCTCAACCCAGCCATTGATGCGCAAGGAGGAAATGCGTTGGATATCGCCAACGAATTAAAAGGGCTTTGCGTCAATAGTGGCGGCAGTGCAACGATACCTAGGAGCATCAAAAAGGATCTCACCACCATTTCAAAGATCCTTAATATTAACTGGATTGAACGAGGTATTGATAATGAAGCGCGGTTGATTTGTTCACGGGGTGCAGGTTGCCCACGCAAACCTAGCTGCTATGACAAGTCAGATGACCAACACGAAATAATTTTAGAATAACGCTGTGTTTAGAAAGAAAAAAAGCCAGCCACAAAATAAGGTGACTGGCTATATACATGTGTGAACAAGAGGTGTTCACTAACAACGTCAGTTGGCTAGGTGACCCTCGGCTTAATAAGGGTCACTTATATACATGCAGATAGCGTGCCAAGTTTTAAATCTTCTTTTTTTTGCTGTTATTGCTTGGTTTTCCTATTAAGTGAATAAACTATACTCATATAATTTTTGCATAATGCAATTAAATCCGCAAAATGCAAACACACGCAATTGCAAATCGATAAAAACCCACCGTTAACAATAATAAATATGAAACTTATCACTAAATGCTACCGTGTTATTGCGTGCACCTAACAACCCAAAGCAATAAATTAACTTTAAGCTGACAGAGCAAGGGTGCCATTGTGGTCACTAGCGTTGAGTCTATGCTCTATTTTCAAGATTCAGCAAAGCCTTTTTGCGTGCCACTCCACCGGCATAGCCCGTTAATTGACCACTTTTTCCAATGACACGATGGCACGGTACAATCACCGATATCGGGTTTTTCCCATTTGCTGAGCCTACGGCTCTCACCGCTTTTGGGTTACCGATGTAATCTGCCAACTCTTGATAACTCATTGAATGCCCATAAGGAATATCGCATAACGCTTGCCAAACCTGCATCTGAAAAGGGGTTCCTTTTGCCGCAAGTGGGATATCAAAAGTCTTACGAACACCAGAAAAATATTCACTAAGCTGTTGCTTTGTAAGTAATAAAATTGGATGGTCCGCTTGCAACTCCCCCAACTGTTCTGGCTGGGTGGTATGCTCCTCAAACCACACCCCGGTGAGCCCCTGCTCCGTAGCCTGAATCGTCACTCGCCCCAATGGGCTGTCTACTACCGCATAAAATGTCATGAATGTTGGCTCCAACAATGTAAAGTGGCATAACTTCCCCACGGTGAAACTCGGCTCGCGACACACGAAGGGTGAAGGTCTGTGTATTTTTTCACAATAAGATCGGTGGCTAGTAACAAGTCTGGCTGAGACAAGCCACGTAGCTTCGCATAGTTCATCGTCCACGGGCCAATGCCTTTTATTTCAGCCCACAAATCAGGGGCGAGATTTACATCGTCGTTAAGGGCAGTAGCTAACCGCAATAATGTGTCTTTTCGGCTCTGAGGCATTCGCAAAAAGCTCAAATCATGTTGGATAACTGAACATGGATCAGGAAACACCTTCTGCCCAGATTGAGTTTTATTTACTGTATCAGTGAGTAAATTAACTTGTCCAATCGCCGCTTTCACAGAAACTTGCTGCCCCAGCACCGCTCTAACTCCCGCCTCCCATGTTGACCATACCCCGGGGATACGGATGCCACTATGGCGTACGAGGTTTGCATCGACGTTTGATAGATGACTTTCAATCGCCGACAGATCCGCATTGAGGTCGAACATACGTTTAATATTACTGACCATAGAATACAACTGCCTCGCATCTTCCACATCAAACTCGACACGAACGGTTTTTTTATCTTCGAAGTCCGCCCAAACTTTAAACCACCCTAACGTTCGATCCAGTTCGATATATCGCTCATAAGAGTGCTCAGTCACTCGCTCTATGCCATCAATGGCTCTAAATTGATAAAATGCCAGAAGCCGTTGCCAGTCATAAGCACCGCGGTAGGCAAGCAGCAACGAGTTACTTGCCCCATCAACACGCTGCTGCCGTCGCATATTCGTTGGATTGAGCTTCAATAACTTTTGAAAGGCATCATTAAATCGGCGAGTACTGTTGAAACCACAAGCAAAACCAATATCCGTTACGCTCATAGAACTGCAGTGTAGTAACTGCTTTGCAAACATGAGTTGCTGATATTGCGCATATTGCTTTGGCGACATACCAAGGTGCTTTTCAAATACTTGTCTTAAATAACGGCTACTTATACCAAGCCTCGCAGCTAAGCGCTCGACACTACTCTGTTGCAACGCGCCTTGCTCGATCAAATGGATTGCTCGCCGGAAGGTCGTTTCAACGCCTTGCCACGCCCACGAGCTCGGGGCGCTATCCGGCCGACAACGCAGACAAGGGCGGTAACCAGCCTGTAATGCCATTGGAGCATTTACAAAATACTCAACGTTCTCTTCTTTAGGCAAATTAGCAGGACAAATAGGACGACAAAATATGCCGGTTGTCTTCACGGCAACGAAAAACTGACCGTCAAATCGACTATCCCGAGACAAGCGGGCCAGTCGAAATTGTTCTATTTGTTGATGATGAATGCCTTCTTGCATCTTTGGTTCACGCCCGTTGAAGTCATTCGTCAAGAACTCGTAAGTCGATAAATCGTTCAATGATACCGCCATCTGTTGTTAAACTCCCTTGTACTGCACGACCATGCCAATAATTGTCATCGTGATTAGTACAATAAGTGTAACGCACCTTCTCATCTAAACTCGCCATTTTCGGAAGTGAATATAAAAACGTGACGAACATAAAAATGTCATCACAGCATCATATTTTCTTAACGATAAAAATGAAAAGTAATGGTTCGCCAAGATGTTAGCAAATCTATGTTTCATCGGGGTGAAAATACTGGTTAAAAAACCTGCAATTTCGTCGACACTTTCTATACTAGGTCAGTGTCAAACAGTTAACATGATTGCATGAGGTTATTATGTCTGATGTAGATTTTCGTCTTGGCAATAAGCCATTTTATGACAACAACAAATTTCGCCGTGGCTTTGCAAAATCTGGCGACTTTACGTTAGCCGAAGAAGAGATTTTAATTCGTTATGGTGCGACTATGAATCAACTCGAACAAGGTGAGATAGCACCTGAGAGCATAGTCGAACAACACTTTTTGCTGGTCATGCAAGATGAAAGACAGGCTGAAACTAAGATCGAAAGAGCATGGGTCAAGTATATTCATTTAGCTCGCGATCGACGACGATTTCACACATTAAACGGTAAAAAGCCAGTTGAAGCTGAAGCGAGTCGCGACGACGATGACGATGACGACTACCAGCAAGATGACGTGTTGGACGACAGTTTGGTCACTGAGGACTCAGATATCGCCGATAGATAACGCTCAAATAATCAGCCGTCATCCATGACGGCTAGATTACTTTATTCTATGCACGCCTTTGTGATTTGTTGCTAACACGATGTTCTTCATAAATTCTGCACGACTCATCACAGTTTTCGTTTCAGCTAGATACTTGTATACAAAGTGAAGTATTATTGTTCTATTAGTTCATATTTTGTAAACGAGTACTGTTACCTGATGGCAAGCCTGAAAAACTCTGTAAACACAAACATTAAAACCAAGGTGGCGGGGCAAACCCAAGATGACGTGGTCTATTGCCATATCTTTGATGCCATTTTAGAACAACGCCTACCACCAGCAACCAAGCTGAACGAAGAAGCCTTAGGCGAAATTTTTGGTGTTAGCCGCACGATCATTCGTCGAGCTCTGCTACGTTTGTCATTGGAAAAAGTGGTCGATATTCGCCCCAATCGAGGTGCCATTGTTTCAGCGCCTACTGTTGATGAAGCAAAACAAATCTTTAAGGCGAGAGAAGTGATGGAGCTAGCAATCACTGAGCTAGCGGTCAACAACGCAACACCAGCACAAATCGCCGAATGTCGAAAACTCGTTGCCAAAGAAAACAAAGCCTTTGCTGTGAATGACTATGGTTCGGGCCTGCGTTTGTCCGGCGAATTCCACATCA
Organism: Vibrio nomapromontoriensis; assembly: GCF_050337205.1. Classification (NCBI taxonomy): domain Bacteria; kingdom Pseudomonadati; phylum Pseudomonadota; class Gammaproteobacteria; order Vibrionales; family Vibrionaceae; genus Vibrio; species Vibrio nomapromontoriensis. Next base: position 120,117 of record NZ_JAKJSS010000012.1, on the reverse strand, counting down.
AATTGGCTGAAATGGCAGACAATGCGCCACTGTTAACCTTCCAGCGTAGCCTTGTGTCGCAAACATCACTACTGATTGCGCAATATGAAACTGGCAGTCACTCTAACTGCTCTCTAGATGAACACACAGGGCTTCTCGACGCGATTGAAGCTGGTAATGAACAACAAGCGCTAAGCTTAATGAAAGAGCATTTAGACCATATACGCTCCAAGTTGAATCTCGACAATGCCACCACCTCAAATGATTTGCATGTCGTGTTCTCCGATCTCCTTAAAGCAAAATCCTAATGCTTGCAGTGCCTCCGTAAAAGGAGGCACTGCGCAACTTCCCCAAGCCACCTCCCCATTTAAATTCGTTTTACTCTTTACCGATCATCACAACACAACAAACAGTTAACATATCAAACATAAGCTAACCTTTTAGATATCAACCACATAACTCAACCCTTTCATTATCAAAGACAATCCACCCTAAAATAATGTTGCTATTTTGTAAGAAAATAGTTGACCAGGCGGTCAGTTTGGCTAATTATTGACCCAAAGGTCAGAAAAATAATTAGTCTCTAAACGTCTTACACAAGGAGGTCTCTTGATTACTTTCCTACTCAATCAAGATATTAGACAAGAAGAAAATCTGTCTCCCAATATGACAGTACTGAATTACCTAAGAACACAGGTAAACAAAAATGGCACCAAAGAAGGGTGTGGTTCTGGTGATTGCGGAGCTTGTACTGTGGTACTGGGCGAACTTGTCGACGGCGAGCTTAGTTACCGCTCGGTTAATTCCTGTCTGACCTTTATTTCAGCTCTACATGGTAAGCAGCTCATCACGGTTGAAGATTTACAAGCGAAAGATCGCTCTCTTCATCCTGTACAGCAAGCCATTGTCGATTTTCATGGCTCACAATGTGGTTACTGCACGCCTGGGTTTATTATGTCGATGTTTGCGCTAGGGAAAAACAAACCTAACGCCAATAAACAGGATGTCATGGAGTCTCTCGCGGGCAACCTTTGTCGATGTACTGGTTATCGCCCAATTGTTGATGCCGCGTTATCTCTATGTGATGACACCCCACTCACTGACCAGTTTTCTGAACTCTCTCGAATCACCATTCAAAAACTGGAAAAGATCCAACAAAACGAAGCCAGTTTACGAGCAGGTCACCTTACCGCTTTTTCTCCTAAATCCACCGAAGAGCTGGCGAAACTATATCAAGCGCACCCAACGGCAAAATTGGTTGCTGGAGGAACAGATTTAGCGTTGGAAGTGACACAATTTCACCGAGAAATAGAGACACTAATCAGCGTCAATCTAGTCGAAGACATGAAAGTGTGCGAGGACGCGGAAAACGATTTAATCATCGGCGCAAACCTCCCTATCAGCGACGCTTATCAACTGTTGCAGCGCTACTACCCAGATTTTGGTGAATTGTTGCATCGCTTTGCCTCTTTGCAAGTACGAAATCAGGGTACGATTGGTGGCAACGTCGCCAACGCTTCTCCGATTGGCGATACACCGCCACTATTAATTGCCCTAGACGCCAAAGTACAGCTCCGCTGTGGCAGCGAAACCCGCACATTACCGATTGAAGAATACTTCATCAGTTACAAAGTCACGGCTCAAAAGCCAAGTGAATTTATCGAAAAAATCTTCATACCTAAACCAACACAATCGGGCTTTCGTGCATACAAATTATCCAAGCGATTAGATGACGATATCTCAGCCGTTTGTGGCGCCTTTGATCTTAAAATTGACAACGGTACGGTCACTCATGCTCGCATTGCCTTTGGTGGTATGGCTGCCATACCTAAGCGAGCCAACCTCTGTGAACAACATCTTGTAGGACAACCTTGGAACGAACAAACCATTGAACACGCCATGGCCGCTATAGCGGATGAGTTTGAGCCTCTTTCCGACTTTAGAGCCAGCCAAGAATATCGCTCAATGACCGCTTGCAACATGCTAAAGCGCTACTACATAGAAGAATCGAACAAGAACAATCAGATTGAAACGAGGGTAACGTCTTATGTCTAATGTGAATCACAACCCATTGACTCACGAAGAGATGGTGGCGCTAGTCAAACAAGATCTCAAAACGGGAGTTGGTAAAAGCGTTAAACATGACAGTGCACCCAAACAAGTCACTGGCGAAGCCGTCTACATTGATGACCGTTTAGAATTTCCCAATCAGTTGCACGTCTATGCGCTACTAAGCACACAGGCACATGCCATTATCACTCGTATTGATGTCTCTCCATGTTATGAATTTGAGGGCGTTGAAATTGCCATCACATCAAAAGACATCCCTGGTCAACTCGACATCGGCGCCATTCTTCCCGGCGATCCGCTACTTGCTGACGGTAAAGTAGAATACTATGGGCAACCTGTTATCGCCGTTGCTGCCAGCAGCCTAGAAGTCGCTCGAAAAGCGGCCCACGCCGCTATTGTTGAATACGAAGTCCTACCTGCGATCCTAGACGTAAAAGAAGCGCTCGAGAAAAAACACTTTGTCACGGAAAGTCATCAGCAAAAGCGTGGCGACTCCGCTAAGGCCATCGCCCAAGCGACCCATGTCATTGAAGGTGATATTGATATTGGCGGTCAAGAACACTTCTACCTAGAGACTCAAGTCAGCAGTGTCATGCCAACCGAAGATGGCGGCATGATTGTTTACACCTCCACACAAAACCCCACAGAAGTACAAAAACTGGTTTCTGAGGTGCTTGGAGTAGCGATGCATAAAGTCGTCATTGATATGCGCCGCATGGGGGGAGGCTTTGGTGGTAAAGAAACCCAAGCCGCAGCACCGGCTTGCATGGCTGCTGTCATTGCTCATTTGACTGGTCGTCCCACCAAGATGCGTCTATTACGTAACGAAGATATGACGATGACGGGTAAGCGACACCCTTTTTACAACCAGTATAAAGTCGGCTTTGATGACAATGGCGTGATCCAAGGCAGTGAAATTATTGTTGCCGGTAACTGCGGTTACTCACCTGATCTTTCTAGCTCTATTGTTGACCGTGCTATGTTTCACTCTGACAACGCCTACTACCTTGGTGACACAACCATTACCGGGCATCGCTGTAAAACCAATACTGCGTCAAACACCGCCTATCGAGGCTTTGGTGGTCCACAAGGCATGATGACGATTGAACATATCATGGACGAAATTGCCAGGTACCTAAACAAAGATCCATTAGAGGTTCGTAAAGCGAATTACTATGGCGACGAAGGACGCAATGTCACACATTACTACCAAACGGTAGAAGATAACTTCATGCCAGAAATCACCGAACAACTTGAGCAAAGCAGTGATTATCATGCAAGGCGTAAAGCCATCGCCAAGTTCAATCAGCAAAGTCCTATCCTAAAAAAAGGCTTGTCGATCACCCCAGTTAAATTCGGTATTTCCTTTACCGCGACGTTTCTAAACCAAGCTGGCGCCCTAATCCATATTTACACCGATGGCAGTATTCACTTGAATCACGGTGGTACCGAAATGGGACAGGGTCTTAATATCAAAGTTGCACAAATCGTTGCTCAGGAGTTTCAAGTTGATGTTGACCGTATCCAAATCACCGCAACCAATACCGACAAGGTGCCGAACACCTCGCCGACCGCCGCTTCATCGGGCGCCGACCTCAACGGTAAGGCCGCACAAAACGCAGCCATGACCATCAAGCAGCGGTTGATCGATTTTGCGTCCGCTCACTTTTCTGTTACACCAGAAGAGGTCATTTTCAAAAATGGCTTTGTGCAAATTCGTGAAAAGATCATGACCTTTGCCAACTTCGCTGAACTGGCATGGATGAACCAGATCTCTCTATCGAGTACTGGGTTCTATCGCACGCCGAAGATTTACTATGACCACGAAAAGGCTCGCGGTCGTCCATTCTATTATTTCGCCTACGGCGCATCCTGCTCTGAAGTCATCATTGATACGCTTACTGGTGAGTACAAAATCCTCAGGGTGGATATTTTGCACGATGTCGGCGCATCGCTAAATCCCGCCATCGATATTGGACAAATCGAAGGTGGCTTTGTACAAGGCGCTGGCTGGTTAACCACGGAAGAATTAGTCTGGAATGAGCAAGGTCGCCTGATGACAAATGGGCCTGCGAGTTACAAAATCCCCGCTATTGCCGACATGCCGATCGACTTTAGGACTGAGCTTCTAGAAAACCGCAGCAATCCAGAAGACACCGTCTTTAACTCCAAAGCGGTGGGTGAGCCACCATTTATGCTTGGAATGTCGGTTTGGAGTGCATTAAAAGATGCGATTGCGTCTGTTGCCGTAGATGGTGCTATCCCTAAATTGGATACGCCAGCAACACCAGAGCGTGTGCTCATGGCTGTACAGGCTGTCACCACACCGCTAAAAAACAATTCCACTTCAGCCAAGGGCTACCAACGCAGCGCCTAACACCGCCGCCACGCGGTCTCTTTTCAAAAGGGACCGCCTACTGAAGGGTTGAGGGATATTTAAGGAGAACGGTATGTTTAAAGACAATTGGATTCAAGCACTGGCACAACTTGAGAAAGACCATGAGTCTTGCGTCATGGTAACCGTACTAGAAGATAAAGGCTCGGTTCCTCGCGATGCCGGAACGAAAATGCTAGTCACGCATGATCGTATTATTGCCACCATTGGTGGCGGTCACCTCGAACATGTCGCCGCAAAAATGGCTAGAGAGATGCTAGACACAAGAGAGCAAGGGCTGAAAGTTGAGCGCTTCAATCTTGGCGCCCGTTTAGGGCAATGTTGTGGGGGAATGGCAACTCTAAGCTTTGAACCTATCGGCACAGCAAAAAGACATCTCGTGATCTTCGGAGCGGGCCATGTGGCGAAAGCCTTAATTCATATCGTGGCTACCCTGCCATTTCGCGTTACTTGGATCGATGAACGAGAAGAGGAATTTCCTGATAGTTTACCTCATGGCGTGACTAAGCTTGTCTCCGATGATCCCGTCGGTGAAGTGAGACACCTGCCATCAAACAGCTATTATTTAGTGATGACACACAACCATCAACTTGATTTTGAGCTGGCCAAAGCCATCATTGATAAAAATGACAGTGTGTACTTTGGTATGATTGGCTCCCTCACTAAACGCAAGAAATTCGATTTCAGATTGTCGCAACGTGGCTATAACCAAGACCAAATTAATAGCATGGTTTGCCCTATCGGCATTAGCGCGGTAACAGGTAAGCACCCTGCAGAAATCGCCGTTTCTGTTACTGGCGAATTAATTGCCCATTATCAAGGGCAAAGTATCGAGCAAAAGCGCCCAACTCATGGCAATAGGAATAATAACCGCGCGGCGGTACGCACCTCAAAAGAGAGCAATATCATAGACCAAGACAACAATATTGCCCCAAACGATGAAGCGCCACATCAACATATCGCGTAACCCAAGCTCGCCGCAATTGCGAGTGATTAGAATGGCAAAACTCTCACGGCACACAATGTGCTGGGCATGCCCATCACGAGCATCAGACTCAATACGCGTTTAGGTTACACACAGAATACATACACTGGTAAGCATGCTTGCTGGTAGAAAAGGAAATCAAAATGACAACGCAACGCAGCGCCTATCGCGCGAGCATACTCCATAGTATCGCAGACCCTAAAGAGGTCGATTTAGAACAGTCGTACCAATATTTCGAAGATGGGGTGTTAGTCGTAGAAAACGGTCATGTCATCGATATTGGCCCTGCAACAGAAGTCCTGGCACGCCACAGCCCATCCATGCCTGTAACAAGCTATCAAGACAAACTGATTACCTCTGGTTTTATTGATACCCATATTCACTACCCGCAAACCGGTATGATCGCCTCCTACGGTGAACAACTGCTCGATTGGCTTGAAAACTACACCTTTCCGGAAGAGCGCCGCTTTAAAAACCCTATCTATGCCCATAAGGTGGCAAAACTATTTTTAGATGAGCTTGCCAGTAACGGTACCACCACCGCTCTGGTATTTGGCACCGTTCACAAAGAATCGATTGACGTATTTTTCTCAGAGGCTGAAAAGCGAAACTTACGCATGATTGCTGGCAAAGTCCTGATGGATCGAAATGCACCAGACTACTTAACCGACACACCAGAATCCGGCTATCAAGCTTCAAAAGATCTGATTGAGAAATGGCATCAGCGAGGTCGGTTACTTTATGCCGTCACGCCAAGGTTTGCCCCAACAAGTACACCAGAGCAACTGGCGACCGTTGGGAAGTTATTAGAAGAATACCCCGATGTATACCTACATACTCACTTGTCCGAAAACAAAAAGGAAATTGAATGGGTACTTGACCTATTCCCAGAGCGTGACAGCTACTTAGATGTCTATGATCACTACGGCTTACTACATAAGCGATCCGTTTTTGCCCACGGCATTCACCTATCAGACTGTGAGTGTGAGCGCCTTGCAGAAAGCGAATCGGCCATCGCTTTCTGCCCTACCTCTAATCTATTTCTTGGTTCAGGACTCTTTAAACTCACCAAACTTGAAGAAAAAGGCGTGCGTGTGGGAATGGGAACGGATGTCGGAGCTGGTACCAGCTTTTCTATTCTTCAAACCATGAGTGAAGCGTACAAAATCATGCAACTGCAGCAAGAAAAGCTACATCCGTTCAAGTCACTTTATCTCGCCACTCTCGGTGGTGCGAAAGCACTGCACTTAGAAGATAAGATTGGCAACCTTGCCGTGGGCAAAGAAGCGGACTTTGTGGTGCTCGATCTCCATGCCACGCAGCTCATGCGCTTTAGAATGCAGCAAACTACAACGTTGGAAGAGAAGCTGTTTGTATTAATGAGCTTAGGTGATGACCGCACCGTATGTGAAACCTACATCTATGGCAATAAAGCGTATGATGTAAACCAGTCCCAATCCAAACGTCCTGAGAAAAAAATCGTCAATCTTATTTAGCGTGAATCTATAAGACTGACCATCCTCATCAAAAAAGTCGCCTTTGAATGGCGACTTTTTTGATTATGAACGAATTCTGAATATTCACTTCAGTCCTCATTAATTCAGCCTAGTGCATAGTAGCACCATCAACGAAACGCTCAGGCAGTGCTTCATTGGATTAGTCAACGACTCAAGAACATAGAGTTCTATGAATCCGTCGCTAAAAATACCAACGACACCGCCTATTAATAGCACTATAAACGAATACTATAAGTTCTGAGGTTCACATGAAAAACATCATCATCGCAACAACTCTTGTCCTAGCATCTGGCTTTGCAGCGGCAAATACGATGCCAGCTAACGGCGGTTTCAACGGCCCAACTGAAGGAATGCAAACGACCGTTGAGCAAGCGCTAAAAGCCAATGACGATACACCAGTGCAAATCACAGGCACCATCACTCACGCGTTAGGTGATGAAGACTATCAATTTACTGATGGTACCAATACCATTGTCGTTGAAATTGATGATCGTGTTTGGCAAGGGGTTGACGTAACACCGCAAGACACGGTTATCATTACGGGTAGCCTAGATAAAGATACATGGGAAGACGCGACTATCGATGTCAACCGCATTGTAATTGCAAGCAAATAATCGCAAGCGGATGGTTCGGTGACAAAGACTCCACAACGTGGGTTCTTTGTCACGTAAATTTAACAAGCGCTCATGCAGCCAATAGTGGACACTCTGTTTAAATTCGATGCAGATCGAAAAATACCATTTTTTTCTTGCCATAGGATCCGCCTAGTCAAACTCCTAAAATAGTCCACTACTCCAAATTAGCCTGGTATTTTGATATTAAAAACCATGTAGAGTGCTTTTATAGCGTGATACATCTACTATTTTCAATTAACCCTATAGTGTTAATCCACCGCACCTATTGATCTAGATCAAATCAATTCTTTTGAAAAACGTTCATGTTAATCACTTGTTGTTAAAGGTTAATAGAAAGGAAGCAGTATGGAACTTAAACAAGACCCAAGATGTTATACAGACGTTTGTATCAATGGAAAATGGTTTCATCACGATCACTGTACTACCCGAGCTTATATGCTCAAAGGCGGCAGTTCAGCCTGTATTGAGCTGGCCAAAATGCCGAAGACTGAAAATGAGTTGGTCGACTTACTTAATGACCTTTTCTAAATAACCAGTACCACTTAAATCATCGCCGCTTAACTGCGGCGGATTTCTAACAATAGCGCCCCACGCTAGCTTTACCTACATCATCTAATCAAATACCGGCAATAAAAAAGCACCAGAACCTATCGATCCTGATGCCTTCTTGTTCATTTACGTTTTACGTTCACAAGATACTACCTTGGGTACCTTCACGAGACATAAAGGCGACCTCACTAGCCCATCACTGTATTTGCGCTCCCTGTTCTACCCATTCGCCAATTAAAACACGTTCATCATCGGTCATTTGGGTTAAATTACCCAAAGGCATGACTTTGGTCGTCACTGACTGGGCGACAATGCGAGAAGCGTTAATTTTGATCTCCTGTGGAGTATCAAGCATGAGCCCCCCTGGCGCGGTTTGAAACGCGGCATGTGAAGGTGTGGCCGAATGACACACCGTGCAACGTACTTGAATCACTTGGTTAATCTGCGCAAAGGAAGACGCCGAATCCTCTATGGCCACATCGCTGCTCTGACTATCAGTGCTCACCACGTCTGTTGAGGTATCATTGGATTCCTTCTCGATAGAACTCTCAGTCACAGTGCTAGTGTGCCCAGCTTTCATTACCGATGGCTTATTGGCGTACGGCGAGGTAACGAACGCCAATGTGATCATACCTAATGCGGCGACGGGTATGGTCCATGCGAACTTTTGACTGCCATGGCGAGTATTAAAGTAATGACGAACCAAAATACTAAATACCGATAAGCCTGCTAATATCAGCCAGTTATAGTGTGACCCATAGGTACTAGGGAAGTGGTTACTGATCATGATGAATAATACTGGCAGCGTGAGATAGTTGTTATGTCTAGAGCGCAACAACCCTTTGGCTGGCAGACGTGGATCTGGCTCTGTATTCTCTTCAATCGCCTTCACCAGATTACGCTGTGCGGGCATGATAACAAAGAACACGTTACCCACCATGATAGTGCCAATTATCGCACCAACATGAATGTAAGCGCCTCGTCCACTAAAGACCTGAGTTAATCCATACGCCGCCGCGACCAAACCAAGAAACAGCACAACGCCCAGAATAACCGGGGTTTTTCCCAAGAATGAATCACAAAGAAAGCTGTACACCAACCAACCTACTGCTAAAGAGCCAATGCCAATCGCGATGGCGGTAGCAGAATCGATACCAGAGCCTGGGGCAACAAGATAAAGGTCTGCGTTGAGGTAATACACAACGCCGAGTAAGCAGACCCCTGTTATCCAAGTAAAGTACGCTTCCCATTTAAACCAATGCAAGTTATCTGGCATTTTAGGCGGAGCCAATTTGTATTTCTCAAGGTGATAGATGCCACCACCGTGAATCGCCCAAAGATCGCCAGAAAGCCCTTCTTTTGGGTTACTGCGGTTAAGGTTGTTTTCCAACCAAACAAAATAAAACGATGCGCCAATCCAAGCGACACCGACGACCATATGAACCCATCGAATTAGCAGGTTCAACCATTCTGTCATGTGCGGATCCATAACATACTCCTTCTTAGCAGCCTCAATCTAAGCGCTGCATTCATTCCTTTTAACCCAGCTTATCGTCGTGCTAACTCATTGTTGGGATATCATCAAGATGAAGCGAGACAAGGTTCTGATCAAAGAACACTTCATCGCAGTTATGCCCATCACCTGCCCTGTCGACGACTAAGAACTGATCGTTCTCAGCCAGTGTCAGAACTGGGTGATGCCACACCCCTTTATGATAATTAACACCTTGTCGCCCATTACTGATGAATGCGCGACATTCTGTTAATGACGGTGTGTCCCCTCTCTTTGCAACGACGATAAGATACGGTTGACCAAGTAATGGGATAAACGCTTGCGAACCAAGAGGATGCCTTTCTAGCATTTCTATCGTCAGTGGGTATTTCAACGGCATGGCCTGAAATATACTGATGATCGCTTGCCCTTGCTGTTCATCAACATCGGTGTCAGCAAGGCGATGATAGCGACGTGTTGAACCGTTATTGATCATAAAGTAGTCTCGATTTTCGGTCTCAATAACGTCACCAAAATCAGAAAAACGCTCTTGGGTGAGAGGCTCAATCGCTAAACGGCGGATTCCATTACTCATTATACGTTCCTCATTCTTCAGTCTGCTTTGGTACCAAACAAACGAAGACGACTAATCCCTCCGTCAGGGAAAATATTTAACCTAACGTGTGTCACCGGGCCTATCTCATTCACTTGCGACACGAACTCCTGAATGTCATGAGCGTTGAGTTTTTGTGCTGGAAGTAGCTCTTGCCAGAAAAGGCTTTGTGTCGCGACTTGATCATCCGTACCACCTTTCACATATGCCGCTTGAATAGAGCAGCTATCTGGGAAATTACCTTTAAAGTGCGCGGTATCGACAACAACCCGTCCGATATTGCCAGCATGGCCTAACGCGACAATAACCCAATCATTACCAGGCGTCCGACGACGCGCCGTTTCCCAGCCGTCACCCATGTTTTCACCACGTCCAGGGCCAAGAATATTAGACTTATTTCCATAGTGCTCATCACTACAAGCTAAAGCTCGACCACCATTCTCTACCGCTGCAAGATCAACTTGCTGCAGTGAATCAATCGCTTCCCAATCAACACTCGGTTGCCCGTAAACACGCAGTCGCGCGACACCGCCATCTGGGTAAATATTTAAACGAACATGAGTAAACACTTTGTCACTGGCAATGTCATTGAGATGGTGTTGGTCTCCAGATAGCGCTTGTGATGGTAAAATTTCTTCCCAATGAGCTAAATCCGTTGGATCTTCATTTGGACTATAAATCGCATCAACAGAGGCCGATGGCGGGAAGTTGCCAGTAAAAAACGAAGTATCAATATCTAATCCAGCAATGGTGCCAGCTAACCCCAACTTCACGACACAGTAATCGTAGCCTTCACTACGTTTGCGGCGGCTTTCCCAGCCATCCATCCATTTGCCGTTGTCATCATAAACATCATCTTTCCATTCTGGCGCTGCTCTGCGTAACAAACGCGACTTATCAGCAAAAAAATCATCGGTGGCAAAAAGCGCTTGAGCACCGAGTTTTTCATCGGCTAAGTTGATGTACTGTTCAAAATCTAAGGACATATCCGGTCATCCAGTTCAATTAATCAATAAATAATAAAATGAGTGTTAGGTGACGGCGTGTTAACGCCACTTCCACCTAACCAGTAGCAGAGATAGCTGTCTTCCTATGACTTACATATCTCTGAGGCGAAAAAGTGCTATCTGGTTAATTTCATTAATCGCCGTAGCAAACTCAGTTTCACTATCATTGCCTAATCGCATCTCGAACGATTCAAGAATTTGGTAACGATTGGCCCCTTTTACCGCCATGATAAAGGGAAATGTGAAGCGACTTTTGTAGCTATCGTTATAAGTGGTAAATTGTGCGAACTCTTCCTTCGAGCACTGGTCAATACCTGCCCCTGCTTGCTCTGAAGTTGAAGCCGCCGTGAGTTCTCCGTCTATCGCTGCTTTGCCCGCTAAATCTGGGTGAGCATTAATAAGCGCGAGTTGTTGTTCATAAGGGGCAGCCAATAACACTGACGCCATTTTTTCATGAAGTGATTCAATGTGGTTATCTTGCTCAGCAAGCCCTTGCTCAAAAACCGACTCCGCGACCCAAGGACTGTGCTCATAGATATCGGCAAACCGCGCGACAAAGTCGGTTTTATTTAATTGCGTCGGTTTGCCAAATTTAAACGGTGTCATATCTATGCTTCCTTCCATCGAGTTAAAAGTATGGTGGTGCTGAACGGCATTGGTAGCCGTGTTCACGACTTAGATTCAGCCTGATACGGATGAGTTTGATGCCAATGATTAGCAATATCGATGCGTCGGCATAACCAAACCTTGTCGTGCTGCTGAACGTATTCAATGAATCGCTTGAGAGACGCAATTCGTCCAGGCTTACCGATTAAACGGCAATGTAGGCCAACGGACATCATTTTAGGCGCGCTCTCGCCTTCGGCATAAAGCGTGTCGAACGTGTCTTTCAAGTATTGGAAAAATTGCTCTCCTGAATTAAACCCCTGCGCCGTAGCAAATCGCATATCGTTAACATCGAGAGTGTACGGAATCACAAGCTGAGGCCGTCCGGCTTCTGTATGCCAATAAGGTAAGTCATCATCATAAGCATCAGAGTCATAAGCAAACCCCCCTTCCTCAGCCACAAGTCGACGTGTATTCGGCCCCGTTCTCCCCGTATACCAACCCAGTGGGCGCTCTCCAATCACCCGTTGAATAATTTCAATGGCTTTCATCATATGATCGCGCTCTTCGGATTCATCCATATATTGATAATCAATCCAGCGATAACCATGGCTACAGATTTCATGCCCAGCTTCTTTCATCGCAATCGCAACGTCGGGGTAACGCTCAACCGCCATTGCCACAGCAAATACCGTTAATGGAATATCGTATTCTTCGAATAAACGCAAAATCCGCCATACTCCAGCACGACTGCCATATTCATAAATGGACTCCATGCTCATGTGACGCTCACCGGGAATCGCCAAAGCGCCCGGAATTTCAGACAGAAACGCTTCTGATTCATCATCGCCATGCAATAAACATCGCTCTCCCCCTTCCTCGTAGTTCAGAACAAAAGAAACCGCAATGCGAGCTTCATTTGGCCACTTGGGGTGAGGGGGCGTTGGTCCATATCCGATAAGATTTCGAGAATAATCCTGACTCATCCAATCGCTCCTGCTAGTCCGTAAGTTCTATGAATTTCGGCGTAGAGAAGCGCGCCGACAAATCCATTCAATACATTTATTGTATACAATTTTTTATTTTAATGTAAAGATTTTGTTTCTAAAGTTAAATTATTTATTTTACCTCTATTAAAACAATAAGTTAAAATACAACCCGACGAACATTTGTTCGTGACGACGATAAAAAACATCAAAAATATCGTTAGCCAAATCAACATTTTTATAACAATAACCTTTACTAATTGTAGATATTGTGTACATATTATTATCAAGAATATAAATGTGAGCGGTACCGATGGTGTTCTCATCGCGAAGAAAAACTCAGCGAAAGCACGCCATTGTTCCAACACTCAGCTTCTTAACATCGATAACAACGTCAAAAGACAGCAATAAAAACAAGACTAACAACAATACTGCGCGATCAATCGCGCATCACTATGGACTTAGCACGAGCACACATTATGGGAAAATTAACCACGCACGTTCTCGACACCGCGAGTGGTGTTCCAGGCGCCAACATTCAGGTGGTGCTATACCGCTTGGACGGTGATACGCCAATACGTATTCTACAAACCGAAACCAACTCTGATGGCAGAACCAATGCGCCTCTACTGGAAGGGAGGGCATTTGTTGCAGGCAGATATCAGCTCGTCTTTCATGTTGCTCCTTACTTCCAACAGCAAGGAATTGAGCTCGATGACGTTCCCTTCCTTGATGACGTGGTCATTCGCTTTGGACTTAGTGACGAGGCGTCTCATTACCATGTGCCACTTCTTGTTTCTCCATACAGTTTTTCAACTTACAGAGGCAGCTAATCGCCCAAAATAGACGTTCTACATAAGAGAAGAATTACCTCGGTCACTTAATCGTGATCGCGCCACACTCTCGAAAGCAAACCTCGACGTCGTAAAGACTCATTAATAAGCATCAAACTCCATTTTGATGTGATGGGCTTGGTCGTGTGCAGTTTAGGGAAATTCAATATTAGAAGGACTTGCTGAAATGAACGAAAGCAAAGCAGAAACGCTCAATCAAACCAATGAGAATAGCTTTCTCGAACGATGGTTTAAGATCAAACAACATGGTTCAAGTGTCAAAAATGAAATGCTTGGTGGAGTCACAACCTTTGCCACTATGGCCTACATTATTTTTGTAAACCCTAGCATTATGGCGGCATCTGGTATGGATCAGGGTGCGGTGTTTGTAGCAACCTGTATCGGGGCCGCAATTGGTTGCTTACTCATGGGGCTTTTTGCCAACTGGCCTGTTGGCCTCGCCCCGGGAATGGGCTTGAATGCCTTTTTCTCGTTTACGGTTGTAAGCGAAATGGGCTATAGCTGGGAGGTCGCACTGGGTGCAGTATTTATCTCAGGTATTCTTTTTGTCGCGATGAGTTTTTACAAAATTAGGCAATGGATCATTGAAAGTATCCCACACAGTTTGCGGTTTGCAATGACCGCCGGTGTGGGGCTATTCCTTGGTCTAATCGGGCTGCAAACGGCAGGGATCGTCGTTGAAAACCCAGCCACTTTAGTATCACTTGGTGATTTTACTAAGCCTGATGCCATTTTAGCTGCAATGGCCTTTCTTATCATTGCAGTATTGAGTGAAAGACGGGTATTTGGAGCGGTATTAATTGGTATTTTAAGTGTTACCGCCGTCGGCATGATGCTGGGATTAGTACAATACAACGGATTTTTTGCCGCGCCGCCGAGTATTGCACCAACATTCCTAAAAATGGATATTGCGGGTGCATTTAACATTTCGATGGTCAGTGTGATTCTTGCGTTCTTGTTTGTGAACATGTTCGATACCGCTGGCACCCTAATGGGCGTGGCGGAACGAGCCAACCTAGTCAATAAAGACACGGGTAAAATCGAAGGTCTGAGCAAAGCCTTAAAAGCAGACAGTATTGCCAGTGTAGCTGGTGCGTGCGTCGGTTGTCCCCCTGTCACTAGTTATGTAGAGAGTGCTTCTGGTGTTGCTGCTGGTGCACGAACTGGCCTGTCCGCCATTGTGGTGGCCGCACTATTTATTGCTGCTATTTTTCTTTCGCCACTTGCCGGCATGATTCCCTCTTACGCCACCGCTGGTGCTTTGATTTACGTCGCCTTTGTCATGATGAGTAGCATGCAGCATATCGACTGGAAAGATTTCACCAACGGAGCACCGGCTGCTATCACAGCACTCATGATGCCCCTGACGTTTTCCATTGCCAACGGTATTGCGCTAGGTTTCATCACCTACACCGTACTGAAAGTGTGCACTGGCAAAACAAAAGATGTCTCACTGTCGATGTACATATTGACGGTTATATTCGTCGGTAAATTAATTTACATCTAACCCAACGCAACAATCTCGAACCGTAGAGGGCACCCAGCCCTCTATTTCTTGGCCCTACGCAGTTTGTAGAAGTCTTTGTCGTGCTCACTACGCACTGTCCGTACCGCGTTCAATATTCGCACCGCGTTCAGTAAAGGATATGTACATGAAACTTCTTTATTCTCTCAACGAGAAACCACCTCATAGTATTACGTTTTTGCTCGCGCTCCAGCACATGCTTGCCTCTATTGGGGGCATTGTTGCCGTTCCTCTCATTGTCGGCGCCTCCATTGGGCTTCCTAATAATGAAATTGTTAGCCTCATTAATGCCGCTCTTTTGGTTTCGGGTATCGTGACCATTGTACAATGTGTCGGTATTGGCCCTGTCGGGATCAAACTACCCGTCGTCATGGGCTCCAGTTTTGCATTTCTCGGTGTGGCCATTTCCGTCGGCAAAGAAGGAGGTGTGGCCGCCATTATGGGCGCAGCGCTCGTCGGGTCATTCGTGGTGATACTGGCCAGTTTCTACATGGAAAAAGTAAGAAAACTCTTTCCAACCGTCGTCAGTGGAGTAGTGGTAACGCTGATCGGATTAACCATACTACCAGTCGCCATGAACTGGGTCGGCGATGCTCCAGCGGTAAGCGCTGACTTTGCCACCTTGCCGAAGCTTTTTCTTGCTGCAACCTCATTAGGCATTGTTGTCGCTGTCACTGTTTTTTGCAAAGGTGCCGTTGCAGCCTCTGCGATTGTTATCGGGCTGGCTGGTGGTTATATCGTGGCGCTTTCTATGGGCATGGTGAACCTTGAGCAAATCACGTCAGCGGCTTGGGTCAGCGGACCAGAACCGTTTAAATATGGATTTTCATTCTCTGTAGGCGCCATCGTAAGTATGAGTTTGGTGTACATTGTCGTCATCGCAGAAGCTACTGGGGACTTCATGGCGCTCGGGGCAAACTGCCATAGCAAGGTATCAGGTAAAGACTTAAAACGAGGCCTACTTGGCGACGGGTTAGGCAGTACGCTTGCTGCTTGTCTAACCGCGATGCCACTGGCTTCTTTTAGCCAAAACGTTGGCATTGTCGGCATTACTGGCGTGGCAAGTCGATACGTCGTAGCGGCTACAGGCGCGTTACTTATTCTGGGGGGATTATTCCCCAAACTAGCGGCTCTAGCGGTCACCATTCCCAAGCCAGTATTAGGCGGTGTGGGCTTTGTTATGTTCGGTATGATTGCCTACGCGGGTATTCGAATGCTCATCAAAGCCGCGGACACCAAAAGGAATGCCTTGGTGATCTGCATTGGTTTAGGGTCTGGTCTTGCCGTCACATTTGAACCAAGACTCTTGCAGCACCTGCCTCATGAGATCGCTAACTTCTTCCATTCTGGTATCACGACAGGCACTATCATCACCGTGTTGCTACACCAGCTTCTGCCAAAATCCTCGATGAAAGAGGTCCAAGAAGCCTTAGTAGAAAGTCAGGCACAAGTGGAAGAAGAAATTGAACATCAGCGACAGGAGGAATCTCAATTGGACACGTCAAGCCCCCCATTGGAGACTCATGGCAAAGCCAGTTCAAATCACTAGCAATATCGTATCATTGGTTATTTCCAAGCCATCGCTTGCGGGTCAGTTCAGTCACATTCTGACCCGCTATAATAGACAAGCGATAGCCCATACGGAATTACCCTAGTACACCCACCCGGATACCCATAAACAAGCACAAAGACCCTCTCCCCTGCAAAGGTTGAGATGGCTAAGGACAAGTATGAATGGACACTATTTGGATTAAAAATCCTCTTGCGGTATACACAGGAACTGACAAAGATGCTAACGGTGGCATTGTCGTGAAAGGTTCGCATGTTGTTGAACTTATTGCTTCAGGCGAAAGTCCGCAGCACCGTATTGATTATATTGTCGATGCAAGCGAGCACGTCGTTATTCCAGGCTTAATCAATGCGCATCACCATTTTTATCAAACCCTGACCCGGGCCTATCCAGACGCGCTAAACCAAGAACTGTTTCCGTGGCTAAAAAGTTTGTACCCAGTTTGGGCCAACCTAGACGCTGACATGCTGGCTACCGCGACTGAGCTTGCCTTGGTTGAACTGCTGATGTCGGGTTGCACCACCGCTTCAGATCACCATTACCTATTTCCAGATCAGTTAGAACACGCCATCGATATCCAGGTTGAGGTTGCTAACCAGTTAGGTATTAGGGCGATTTTGACTCGCGGATCAATGAGCTTAGGCGAAGACCAAGGAGGGCTTCCTCCTCGAACCACGATACAAACTGAACAAGCCATTATTGATGACAGTGAGCGCCTTATAAAAACGTATCACGACCCCAGTGAGGGCGCGATGACCCAAATAGCACTTGCGCCGTGTTCACCATTCTCTGTCACAACCGACTTGATGAAAGAGTCAGCTCGCTTATCAAAACGTGACTCCGTTATGCTGCACACGCACCTTTGTGAAACTATTGATGAAGAAGATTTTTGCATACGCACATTTGGCATGCGCCCGGTCGACTATTTAGAGGATGTAGGTTGGCTCAACCATCGAACTTGGCTCGCGCATGGTATCCATTTCAATAGCGACGAGATTGTTCGACTTGGCAACGCTAAAATCGGGGTTTGTCATTGTCCTACCTCCAATATGATGTTGGCCTCTGGTATATGTAAAAATAACGAACTTGAGGCCGCAGGCGTCAAGGTCGGGCTTGGTGTTGACGGTTCCGCCTCCAATGACGGTTCAAACCTAATTGGAGAAGTAAGAATGGCCATGTACTTGCAAAGATTGCGTTACGGGTCGAGCAAAGTCACCCATTTTGACGCGCTCCGGTGGGCAACAAAAGGTTCTGCACAAGCGATGGGACGCGAAGATATTGGTGTTTTGGACGTAGGCAAACAAGCGGATATCGCCATGTTCAAACTGGACGATATTCGTTTTTCTGGTAGTCACGATCCGCTCGCTGCTCTGCTACTTTGCGGAGCTCAGCAAGCAGACCGTGTAATGGTCGCAGGACAATGGCGAGTGACAGATGGTCAAGTAGTTGACGTCGATATTCGTCACCTAATTGAACGCCATAAAGCGGCTGCGATTCGACTACGATTGCTTTCTCGGTAATAGGTGATAATCCATCACACCATTCTCGGCTAGCATCTGGGATAACAAGGAGCTCAAAAGGGTGTCGACAGATAAAAAGGGATCGATAGAAACAAAACGTCACGCCCTTTTATCTGTCGACTTTTCCGAAACTACTGCGTCTGTTTCAACCGTTGTAACCGAGCGGTACATCCCGCTTGATGACTATTATTGCTAAGGCTAAATGTCCACCCATAGCTAGCGCATAATCGGTTCACTATTAACAACCCTAGTCCATGCTCTGTTTCATTGTGCATGCTCACTCCACAACCCGAATCCCGCACGGTTATGGTTTGCTCCAATATTTCCACCGTAATTTCACCTTGTTCGGTAAAACGCACTGCGTTTTCCACTAGATTTTTCAACAACATGTTTAGAACGGCAGGGGGAAAGTTAAGCTCGGTATTGTCCGCTATTTGCAGTGTAAATTTAACGTCCGGTGACAATTTATTAAGTGACTTACTCAGATCAATATCAGAAAAAGAAAATGGGCTGAATGTCTCCTTATGTTCTGCGTTTTCTTGTTTAACAATATTCAGCAATATCTCCACAGTGGCTTGCATGTTGTCTGCTGCGTGAATAATTCGATTTCGCTGCTTAGTTTGAAAATCTCGATCGTCTTTCATCGCCTGTAAGTTTGCTGCGCCAAGAATGATTGCTATCGGGGTTTTTAGTTCATGGCTGGCGTACTTGGCAAACATCAACTCCTGCTTTACCAGACGATCCTTCATTTGATTGTAGCTATTTAAATGCGCGGCAAGCTGTTTGACTTCATCTATCGCATGCATAGGCACGATAAAGTCCTGTGATTGCCCTGACCGCAGTTGCTCACTCAAATCTGATATGGGTGACATCAACCCTTCGAACATCCGCTGCAAAGAAAAGCGTAAAAATGCAATCAACACTAACATCAACCCTAAGGCGATTAACATCAAGGCATCCCAACTGTCATCACCAAAATCCATGGCCCGCATACCCACACTCAAGTATAGAGGCCTTAGCGTTCCAGATTGATCGATAAATTGAGTATGAAAAACGAGAAACCCATCTTCACTCAGACGATCATATCGAGTGATCTCATTGAGCGAATAAGGCGCCTGAGCCTTCAATTTATCACTGAGCGCTTCTTGGCTGTAATACGCCGTCACATTCGGGCTGATAGAGGCGACGTCACGGCTATCTAACGCATAATGCTGAATCGCAACTTGCTCAAATGAAACTAAATAGTGTTCAATTTGATTATCCTCATTCACTACTAGATAAATGGAAAATGCCAGAAATACCAAAAACGACGAAGACAGAGCCATGACTGAAAAAGTCATAATCAGTCGTGCTTTGACCTCTTGAATAGAGTTGCGCGAGCGCTTTTTAAACCTGCGCTTTAACCAGTTCACACGGCCACCAGCTTGAAGCCGAACTTTGGAACTGTCACCAACATTGAATGTTCAAATGGCTTGTCCAGTGCATTCCTTAATAAGTAAATGTGGCTTCGTAACACATCTTTATCTGGAATATCATCACCCCACAATTGGTAACTCAATGCTTCTCTAGACACCACTTCTCCACGTGCTTTCGTTAAGGTCAATAAAATCTGATAAGTGGCATGAGTCACTGAAATAGCGTGATTTCCTCTCGTTACTTGATGAGTTTTTTGATCAATAATCAGATCGCCGAACTGAAGTAAAGATTGCGCAACCTCACCTCGAAAACGTTTAATCAACGCACTCAAACGCACTTCTAGTTCAGCAAATTGAAACGGCTTACTAATGAAATCATCTACACCATTTTCAAAACCCGCAAGTAAGTCATCCTGACCATTCAGCGCCGTCAACATCAGAACTGGTGTACATAGGCCACTTTGACGCAGCTCACTAGCAACCTGCATCCCATCCTTTTTAGGCATCATTACATCTAAGATAATGACATCAAACTCATGGTTCAGCGCAAGTTCCAATCCCATCTCGCCATTATCCGCAAAGTCTACTTCTGCACCTTTAAATTCTAAGAAGTCCGCAAGAATACCTTGAAGCTCTTCGTTGTCTTCCACGACTAATATTCGTCTTCCCGCGAGCATGACACTTTCCCCATCGATAACCGTTCTACTCATTATAAGTAAAACATGTCGAAATAATGTCGAATCACCCAAATTATGGAGGACAAACTACGCTCAATGGCATTTGACATAAAATCGACATTACTGGCTTCACAATGGTACAAAATCAAACGTGGAGTTAACCATGAAGACCTCTTTTGTCATTGCGATTATTGGAACCCAATTATGGGCACCTCAAACATTAGCCGTTGAGCTAATAGGAAAAACCACGAGCAAGAATTCTATTCATGTTGTTTCTGAAGTGAGTGGTGTAGTTGAAACTACCCAATGGCAAGTGGGTGATCGAGTCATGCCAAGCTCGACACTCGCCACCATCAAAGACCAAGATTTTAAGCTCGAAGTGGCAAAGCAACAGGCAAATGTCACGTTAGTTGAAGCGGATCTAAATATAAATAAAGCGACCTATTCTCGCTACCAATCGCTACGCGCCAAAAACAGTTTGTCTCAAAACGAATTGGACGTAGCAAAGGCGGATTTCGCAGCCTCTCAAGCCAGTGTGGCTCTAGCGAAGATTGAGCTTGAAAAAGCACGACTCGATTTAAAAAATACAACCATACCCTCCCCTATTGACGGCTACGTCGTCACTCGAAATGTCGACGAAGGTAGCTGGGTCAGCCAAGGCCATCAACTATATGTATTGACGAATATCGACAAGCTTAATGTTCGCTTACTCGCCAGTGAATACGATTTAAACGAGCTGCATGTAGGTCAACCCATTCAGTTTTGGGCAGAGGCTAACCCAAGCCACAAAGTCGTCGCCACCATCAATCGAATCGGGGTGGAATTAGACACAACAACATTCGCGTATCCGATAGAAGTGAATATCGACAACCTTGAGCATCACTTTAAACCAGGAATGTCAGTGCATGCCACTACGGTATTTAAGTCCCACTGATCTTCGTGAATAGAATGTCTTATTCACTTATTTGATTACTTGATTACTTGATTACTTGATTACTTTAGCAAGCTCTGCATTAAGAACATAACTCAATGACGGTCAACTTAATCAATCCAATAAATAACTCGCCAATAAATAGGGGCCCAAAATGAACGGTTTTCTCGCTTATTTTGCCAATCTCAGCTTTCTCGCTCGCATCATTACCATTATGGTATTACTTATCGGCACCGGAGCAGTAAGCATTCTCAAGCTTCAAGAACTCCCTGACGTGGCATTTGCGGAAGTCGAGATCACGACACAATATCCGGGGGCATCCTCGCAAGATATTGAGTTAAACATCACCAACAAAATTGAGAAAGAGCTGAAGTCGATTCAAGGGCTCACAACCTACTACTCTCAGTCTTTTGATGGCCAGTCTTATATCAACATCGAGCTCGATGAAAGTTATGAGGTCAATAAGACGGTTCGTGATATTCAACAAGCCGTGGATCGTGTTCGAGGTCTACCAAAAGATATCTCGAACCCTCCGTTAGTCGTCCAAAAGGACACCTCCTCTTTCGATGTGATGACATTCGGCGTAGTAACAACGCTCGATAATCACGCATTACAGCAATACACTCGTGAACTTGAAAAGCGGTTAAGATCAGTCCCCGGTGTCGGAAACGTGCGTCTGGACGGCTACACCGAGAGAGAGTTTTGGATTGAGGTTGACCCAACCAAGGTACTTCGATATCAATTAACCTTTAATGATGTCATTGCCGCGATTAATACGCGTAGCCTGTCACTTTCTGGGGGGATTGTGGAGTCGTGGGACAACGACCAACGCATTGTTACCCTCACGCAAATTCACACGGTTGAAGAGCTCGCCAACACCATCATCGATGTCTTGCCCACCGGTGAAATGATCCGATTGGGGGATGTTGCTCAAGTCTCCGATGGGTTTGAGAAAGCCACTGAGCTGGGTATGGTGGATGGGCAGAACGCCGTGGTATTCTCCATCAGCAAAAATGCCAGTGCGGACATTATTGCCACTATCGACCGCGTAAAAACAATTTTAGATCAAGAGAATACACGCCTAGAAGGTCAGTTTAGCTTTCCGATTACTTTAAACCTAGCGGATGATATGGCAGAAAAATTCTCCATCGTCACCACCAATGGTGGAGTTGGGCTCATTCTGGTTCTTATTGTTCTAAGTATGATATTGAAACGCCAAGTCGCCTTTTGGGTATCCGTCTCCATTCCATTTTGTGTACTTGGGGTCATGGCCGTCTTACCCGCACTTGGCATGAATCTAGACAGTATTACCCTTGCGGCTTTGCTTCTGGTAATTGGTATTATTGTCGATGATTCAGTCATCGTCGCCGAGAGTATTTATCAACAAAAAGAACAAGGGAAGTCTGGCGTTGAAGCGGCGACCTTGGGGGTTCAGAACGTCATTCGCCCCATCATTGCCAGCTTGACAACAACGGCGCTGGTTTTCATCCCTATGTTTTTTATTCCAGGCACCATGGGCAAAGCCATCATTGTTATTCCTATCACTGTCATTACCGCGCTTTTATTTTCACTGGCAGAATGTACCTTTACTCTGCCTGCACATTTGGCTACATCTCTCGATAGCCCCCCGAGGAATGGTTCGAACAATACGCGCTTCACAGCACTCATTCAGCGCTACAAAGCGATACTTTGCTACTGTTTAGCTCGTAAAAAACGCATTTTAGTGCTCGCACTTACGTGCCTTGTGGGCAGCTCAGCGCTATTAACCACCCTAAAGCTCGACATTTTCCCAAGTGATGCGGCCAAATACATTGAAATTTACACAGAGATTACTCCGGGCACCCCGCTCAATAAAGTCCGCCAAACCCATGCGGACTTAGAGAACGCTATCGCAGCATTACCAAGCAATGAAGTCGTCTCGCATCAAATCACGTACTCCAGCCCTGTGAGCCGTGGGTTGATCACGCTGACAAATGTTGATCAACGTACACGAACCGCCAATGATATCGCCGACTCGCTCAGCCACGAATTGACCAACTCGACCAGTATCAATTTTGTAAAATTTACGGTAGATGCAGGTGGTCCCCCTCCCGGTGAGCCGGTAGAAATTCGCATCATCAGCAATAACCAGCAAGAGCGCGAACAAGCATTGGACCTTGTCATGGATTGGATGAGCCAGCACAGTGGGCTTGATAACGTCACTCATAACGAAGCGTTGACCGATCCACAATTACAAGTATTACCACAATACGAGTGGCTAGCGCGCTACAATTTAACCGTGCAAGATCTTGCTAACACGCTGCGCATTGCGTTTGATGGTGATACGGTGACATCAACATGGATTGGCGACGAAGAAGTGAAGCTGCGCGTGATACTGGATGAAAAATATCGCAATCTCGACAAGCTCGCCACCACTAAAATCACCACACCTTCAGGGGTAAAAGTGCCACTCAACCGTTTAGCAAAAGTTCAAGAAATTCAAGCGCCACGAGAAATTCTCCACTACAACGGCGATCGCCAAATATTAGTTAGCGCGCAGATTATCGATGACAACCTAAGCTCCGGAGCACTCAGTCAGCAACTGACTCAAGCGTTAACACAAAAGGTAGGAACAAGCGTAAGACTCGATGTTGGTGGTGAAGCAGAGAACACCGACGAAACCATGTCTGGCTTCTTTGTCGCTTTTCCTGCTGCAATGATTGGCATCTATTTTGTGCTCGCCATTATGTTTGGGTCGTTGTTACAGCCGCTATTGATCATGGCCGTCATTCCGTTTGCTATTGTCTCTGCATTAATGGCGCTATTTCTCCACATGCAGCCTATTTCGTTATTTGCTTTGGTTGGAATATTGGGGATGGCTGGGGTCGTGGTCAATAACGCTCTGGTTCTCGTCAACCGTATTAACGAACTGCAACAAGAGGGTTTCTCTGTCACTCACGCGATTGTTGAAGCCGCAGCAAGCCGCTTCAGGCCTATCGTCCTGACATCAATCACAACCGTGGTAGGCTTACTGCCATTGGCTTACGGTATTGGCGGTACCGATGTCTATATGGGGCCGATGTCATTAACGCTTGGGTATGGATTGCTGCTCTCATTACCGATTGTATTAATTGTCATACCTTGTCTATATGCACTTTGTGCGCGACCTAAGGTCATAAGCGACATCTCTCCTGTCACCAATAGCCAACAGCCAACAAGTAATAACCAATTACCAATTACCAATTACCAATAAGTAAAATCCGCTAAAGCGACCCTAACCAATATCGCTAACTTATAGCGCTGCTCGAAACGTCTAACCGCAGCAGCGCTCACATAACACTTCCAAAGCTAGTTCCAAAAACCATTTGAACCCAACTACGCACATATTACGACGTCCTTTGTCCAATCCCTCTCAAACGAATACGGCTGACATTTAGGTTCATAATGTGGCGCAATACGTAACGATATAATACTTTTTTGACCCCGGATAAATTACTGCCATATTTAGAATAAAAGTCATCCGGTTGCGGGTACACACCAAAATCATCGGCAATACCTTCACTCTGTATATAGGTATCACCGCCCTTCCAATCGACATTTGGCTGAGCCAAATTTTTTGTCGATATTGCATAGCCTGAAAAGGCGTCTTGTTGCGCGGCAAAACGCTGTTGTACCTGCCTTAGATATCCACTATCTAATATGTAACCTTCTAAATTAATCCAACGCCCTTCTTGGTAAACTTCCACCCAACTATGAATAATTCGCTCTGGAGCCACACGAAAAATCGCCGTAGGAATAGCGCCTCGTTGCAGTTCATTATAAATCGTAAAGCCATGTAGTCTGGTTTCAATACCCACAGAGCGAAGGAGCGCCATTAATAACGTACCTTTGGTGTTGCACTGCCCATAACCATCTTTTAATACTTGGCTCGCAGCAAGACGGTCGTCACTATTGTAGCCAAAACGAATATCGTCACGAACAAAGTGATAAATTGCACCAATCGCATCATAGCGAGACAAGGTTTTCCATTGTTTTTCGTCAATCAATTTTTGGATGTCATCATGTAAAAAATCCAACATCGGCGTGGGTTGCAAATAAGCTTGAGATAACTCGTTCATAGGTTACTCCGGTCACTGAATATACCCTTAGAGTAACCAAGCACTTTTTAGAAGAATTGAATAAACTGGCTATATGATGAATGCCGAGGAAGAAGGGAGCCAGTGCCCATTAAACACTACGATGTTTGAAAGAGTATTTTTGCTTGTCGAATCGTCATCCCAAAGGTTTTGCGAAAAGTTCGACTCAAGTGAGCGCTATCTGCAAACCCTGCCATATAAGCTGCGTCTGTCGCTGACTGTCCATTAAACACAGCTTCAACCGCACACAACATCCGACACCATAATAAATAAGGTCGCCATGGCACCCCTAACTCCTGACGGAACAAATGCAAAAATCGGCTTTCTGACAATGCTAATGTGGCTGCCACATCACTAGCACGCCATGTATTAGGTTTCAGACACGTCGTCCCTAAGCATTGGTTAAGCTCATTGATTAAGCGTTTGATTCGACTATCAATCACTCGACTATCATTAATAAGTGGCGAAGAGATAGGCTGTTCAAAATAGGCGAATAAAGGAGTAAGTAGCGAACCGATATCATCACTGGCATTAATAGGGCTGTCCCATTGAACACTCGAATCAGAGCAAATAAAATCAGAGAGCATCGTGACAGATAATTTTACTACTCGATCACAAAGCGCCTCTCCAAGCGTGCTGCTTGGCTCCACCAGCAAAATCCAACCCTCTTCCATCTGCAATTGATGCTCTTTATTAGAGGGAATGATGACCGGCGTTGTTATCTCTAGCGAGTTGACCATGCAACGTCTTCCCGGCTTAGGCCACACAAGTTGTATCGCATGATGGCGATGGTAGCTCGCATCGATTGAAGCACCATACATAATCACGATCCCAGCTCTTATCCAAACCTTAGGCTGTCGCATTTTTCTTCCTTAAATATCCGTTAGACCTGTTCGACTGCGTCTGTCGCGCTTATATCAAAGTCAGCCTAATCCTACGTTATGGTGAAATTAATCCGAGTGAAATCGTTTATCTCGCCTGCTCTATATCATTGATATAAAATCCGCTGCCCGCAAATACGGCTAACAAAATAGGCTACGCTGGCACATCTGTTTTCGCTACATATCATCTTTTTTCGGATAGCACTTTTTTCGGACAGAACTTATTCTCGGATAGAACAAAACCATGAAACAAAAGACAATTACCGCAGTTTTAGTGACTGCCCTCATTTTGTCTGGCTGTAAGTCAGAATCGACATCCTCTCCTAGCACACATTCGGTGATCAATGGCCTAGCCTCCCAGGGTGGTGCGATCAAAGGCACAGTTACGATCCTACAAGCTTCCCACTCGAACCATACGAATAGCCTATCTGATGAATCTATTCATCCAAGTCACCTTTCGATAGGCAACACATTCATTGACGTCTTTGATAGCGGTAAATTCACTATCAAAGAGAGCGATCAACTCCGTTACCCTTTATTACTCAAAATAGAGGGTGTTCATGGCATTAAGCCAGCCAGTGAATATTCTCTGGTGCTTGACGACACCAATCGTCAGGTGAACTTGTCACCATTAACACGACTCGTTATCAGCCGAGCGGCAAAGACTGACGCAAGCGTAGTGTTTGATAACTTTGTCGACTACCAAGGTGAATTAACTCGCGAGGCGATAAACGAAGCGCAAAGTGAACTATTACAAGTGCTAAAACCATTACTCATTGCAGGTAATATTGATGAGCACATCGACATTTTTACCACTCCTTATGATGCTGATTTCACTCAACTTGACGCCGTACTCTCCACTCTAAGCGTTGATTATCAACGAGACAAAGCCATATTACACTACCTACCAAACAAGGCTTACCAAGTGGAACTGCCTTATGCTGAAAGTTGGAGCGATCGTTCTCTTATCCCTGTGGACAGTAACCAAGACATATTGCAGCATGAACTTCGCATAATTCATCAAGGTCATAATATCTTGGAAGAGATGATTCTACTTAAAGATGATGAAGCTCACTTCAATAGCCTTTTGGCACCTTCCGCACATTGGTTTGGTAGCGATGCAAGTCAATTGCATAGCAGCTACTTTGATATTCTTCCCAACGAAAATGATAACACCTTAAATCGTTATCGCGACATCGTGCTACTGGATAGTCAGCCAGAAAAGTCTCGCTATTTACTGGGTTACACCACTGCATTTGAAGCGAGTACACAATCCAGTGTTGCTCGTGACCAAGCTTGGTTTGAAATTATTGATGGCGAACTGAAGTTTCTCGGGGATAACGAACCATTCCCTACTTCATTTTATGCTTTGTATAAGTTAAACACGGCACCAGCGGGTTACAACTGGGTACCGCAAGAAGCATTCAACTGGGTATTTGAAACCACTGGTTTTTTAGCGATGCGCAATTGCACCGATGAGCTTGATAGAGGTGACTGGCAATGGGGTTCGAGTGACTTCATTAGTGGCTTACCAAGTGTCAGCGATGTTTTTGATGGACTGCAATACATCACGGTCACATCCCCGACCAGCGCAAATATTAAGCTTGATAAAATCTTTAGGGACCCAACCAACAAGAGCTGCCATCTTGTAGACAGTACAAATCAAATCAGTGGGCTACTGGATGGCTACCCGATTGATATTGCGCAGAATAATATCAAAAACAACTCAACCTACACCGCGACTTATGTCTATGACTCAAAAACCATAAGTAAAACCATATTTCTAACGCAAGCTCCAGAAAATAAGGAGGTTATGTCACCTTATATTGCCAGATTAGATGCGATTAATGGCACCGCACCTTCTTTCTTTTATGATTGGAGCCGAACAAATCCGTTCGTTGTTGAAGGTGATATCTATGTGTACTTCCCATCTCACATCGGCTCAGGAACACGGATCACGATAAACTCAGGACAAACTAGTGTGAGCGAAACACTCAACCAAGATGTGGTTCGTGTCTTCCATTCAGCGTTCGATCCATATGGACGCGTCATCAACAATTACTATGTTTCCCAAGATAGTGACTCACCGCTAAAGTAGTGAGTCAGCCGCAATCTAAAAGCCGAGCTTTACTATGAAGCTCGGCTTTTAACTAATAAAATAATACCTGTTAAGCCATCAAATTCCGTTTGAACCAAATACCCCTTTCTCTATAAGCTTGGTTAATATCGCCTGACTCTTATCTCTAAACCGATCTCGCAATAGACGTACAGTGGGTGTTATCGATTGGCGACTTGGGCAAACCAACCATAATTCTGATGGCGTCGGTTTATATTCTGGCATCAAATTGACCACTCGCCCTGCTAGCAAATCACTCGACATATCGATACATGACTTAAACGCGATACCTTTTCCTTCTACACACCAACGTCGTACAAAATCGCTGTCATTAGAGGCTCTATTGCCCTTTAACTTAATTTTATAATCTCGTTCGCCGTCATTAAACGCCCACTCGTCTTGTATAATATCGTGTAATTGGTAGAACAGCGCGTTGTGATTCAGTAAGTCCTGTGGCGTTCGCGGGGTACCATATTCAGCCAAATATTTTGGACTGGCACATAGTACCCTTGGCGCATCACTAATCTTAAATCCGTATAGATTCGAGTCTAATTTGGGCCCATAGCGCAACGCCATATCAACGGCATCTCGATAAAAATCAATATTGCTGTCACTAATATGGGTACGTAGAGACACCTTCGGGTATTCAAGTAAAAAGTCGTCGAGCCAAGAGGCCACGATATTACGCCCTAAATCAGAAGACATGGCTATTCGCACTTCGCCGTCAATGATACCAAGCTCTTCTCGCATATTGAGCTTCGCCTGTTGAAGCATTTTCACGGCTTGCTCACACTGTGGCAGATACCGTTCACCCGCAGCAGAAAGTCGTAAATGACGTGTGGTGCGAACAAATAGCTCCGCACCAAGTGACGCTTCAACACGTTTTACCGCGGCACTGGCGGTGGCAGTTCTCATATCAAGATTAGTTGCAGCTGCTGTGATACTGCGAAACTCCGCCACCTTTAAGATAACGTGTAAATCTTCAAGTAGCATTTACCTACCCCTGCTCTCTCGGTTTGATTAGATGATGCTCCGCACCACTTGCTTCACGCTTATTATCAAATAATTTTTGATAATAATTCAAATTATAGCCTCTTTATAACTATCAATCTTACTATTACTATGTTTCGACACAAACACTTTATCCATACTCATAAGCCGCTTATTACTGCGCCTTAAGAAGACGAGAACAGACTATGACGTCATTAACTATTGTTGCCAATATCATCGCTAACGAAGATAAAATTGAATTGGTTAAATCCGAATTATTAGCACTTATTGACGCAACGCGCGCCGAAGAAGGCTGCATCAATTACGACTTGCACCAAGATAATAACAACCCTGCGCACTTTACGTTTTATGAAAACTGGACGTCACCCGAGCTGTTACAAGCGCATTTGCGTAGCGCTCACATTGCGAAATACAAGACGGCAACCGAAGGTGCCGTTGCCAGCTTTACACTCAATGAGATGACTCGTATTGGGTAATGCAGTCAGAACTTCGACTACTTTTATTTCTAACGCTTTCTATTCCTAACTATTTTCATTTCGGAGATGACCATGACACATCCCATCATTGCTGATTTAGAGCAACGTTATACCGCTAAACGCTACGATGCGACAAAGCGTATCCCTCAAGACGAACTAGAGGTGATTTACGAGGCAATACGCCTATCGGCTTCATCTATTAACTCACAGCCGTGGAAGTTTATTGTCATTGAAAGCGATGAGGCTAAGCAACGCATGCACGATACGTTTGTCAACAAGCATCAATTTAATCAGCCACACATCAAAGCCGCGTCACATATTATTTTGTTCGCATACCACCCAAGCTACACCCGTGATGATTATGCAAAAGTCGTTGATAAAGGGATTGAAGATGGCCGTACGGCACCCGAACAACGTGAACAAGCCTTTGGCGGTTTTGCGTTTGCTGAATTGAACACCGATGAAACCGGCAACACGTCAACATGGACGAAAGCGCAAACCTACCTTGCGCTCGGTAATACCATGCATGTTTTAGCCCGCTTAGGTATTGATTCAACGCCTATGGAAGGCGTCGATTCAGAGATGATCACAGAGCTGTTTAGAGAGGAGTTGAGGGGTTACCAATGTGATGTTGCTTTAGCGATGGGGTATCACCATGCGGATGAAGATTACAATGCATCCCTGCCTAAATCGCGCTTAAGCCGCGAAGCCGTATTAACGGTCTTATAACCGTTTAGAGTGCCGTTACTTCCGCCAAAATAGTTAATTTGAACAATGGTTCGAATCATCCCTTAAACGATGGCTACTCTGGCGCTGTCAGTGACTTAATTGACTCTCTAATCACTAGCGAGCCCGATATTGAAATTAATTGGGCTCGTTCATTCTCTCCCAATATCCGTAGTATCGCCACCTTAACCATATTGCCCAACGGTACACTGACCGAGCTCAAGCTTGGTGATAAATACTCGCCCATATTGCTGTTGTCAAAACCTGCAATTGATATCTCTTCAGGTAATGACAAGCCTGCATTACTGAATGCACGCATGGCACCCATCGCCATATCATCATTGCAAGCCAGTATTGCTGACGGTCGTCGATCACACTCAAGTAACCGTACTGCGGCTAAATAGCCTCCTTTCAACGCCCAGTTTCCGCATTGCTCCAGTTCTTTATCAATGGGTAAACCATGTTTTTCCAATACCTCTCTATAGGCGCGATAACGCTGTTGATCTGTGCCTGAGTTTGGGTTACCACGAATAATAGCAATGCTGCGATGACCGTTTTGCACTAAGTGCTCCATCATTAAATATGCACTTTGATAATGATTGGTTGTAATCGCGTGTTGAGGGTGTTCGGAGACAGGGCGATTCAACACCATGATCGGCGTAGTGGTACGGCTAATGATTTCCCCGAGCTCTTTTTCGTTCAGATATTTTGAATAAACAATGATGCCGGCACATTTCATATCCAAAAGAAAGTTAATAGCGTCCCTTTCCTCTGCTTTACTGTGTTTCCCATCCGTCATCACTAACTGGTGGTTCGACTCTTCGCAAAATGAAGCTGCGTGATTCATCAACGTTGAAAAATAAGGGCCATCAAATAGGACGTTACTCATAACAAAACCAATGAAGTTGGTTTTCCTCATGGCAAGATTCTGCGCCAGAATATTGGGGCGATAACCCGTTTTCTGAATCGCATCAAAGACACGTTTCACAACATCTGGTCTCACGATATTTTTCCGGTTCAATACCCGAGAGACCGTCGATTTAGAAACACCAGCCTCACTGGCGACATCCAGCATCGTTACTTTCACCACCAAGACCTCTTTGTTTGATTAAAAACGCCCACTTACCGCGGGCGTACTCTGTGATTTAACGTTATGATTTAACGATATGAGTTCAGATTAACCTAAAGCGTTTCACCATTTGACGCAATCACACTTTGATACCAGCTAAATGATTTTTTCTTGGTTCTGGCAAGACTACCCGAGCCATCATTGTGCTTGTCAACGTAGATAAAGCCATAGCGTTTTTTCATTTCACCGGTGGTAAAGGAGACCAAATCAATACATCCCCACGGGGTATAACCCATCAAGTCAACACCATCAATACAGACAGCTTTTTTCATTTCGGCGATATGTTCACGCAAATAATCGATGCGGCTGTCATCTTCAATGCTGCCATTTTCCGCCACGTGATCCACCATGCCAAAGCCATTTTCTACAATAAACAATGGCACCTCATAACGCTCATATAATGATGCAAGACAGTAACGCAGGCCAGTCGGGTCGATGGGCCACCCCCAATCGCTGGATTCAATAAATGGGTTCTCAACCGAGTTTTCATGTCCCCCATCCATACTCTCTTCCGTTGATTGATGAGAGGTAGAATCCAACGTATTCGACATGTAGTAACTAAAACCAAGGTAGTCTGCTTTGCCCTGTTTAAGAATAGCTTCGTCTTCAGGATGCATCTGAATGTTGAATCCTTTCATTGCCCAGTCGCGCTTTGCATAAGCTGGGTAATGGCCGCGCACCATCACATCGGAGAATAAATACCGATCTCGCATGGCTTGCTGCGCTAACATCACATCAGCCGGTTTTGAAGAGCGTGGATAAAAAGGCACCATGGCGCACATGGCACCAATTTTCATAGCAGGGTTGATTTCATGACCTTTAGTCACCACTAACGCACTCGCGACAAATTGATGGTGAACCGCTTGATACATCGCTTCTTGTGGCCGATCATAATCTGAGAATTTCACCCCAGAGCACATCCAACCGAATAGATCTGCAGAGACGTTGGCTTGATTATTGATTTCATTAAACGTCATCCAGTACTTCACTTTATGCTTATATCGCTCCATGACCACCGTAGAATAACGAACAAAGAAGTTGATCACTTTACGATTCATCCAGCCACCATATTCTTTCGCTAGGTGGTAAGGCATCTCAAAGTGGCTCAGTGTGATAACGGGTTCAATGCCGTGCTTAATTAGCTCATCAAACATATCATCATAAAACGCCAGTCCTTCTTCACACGGCTCTAGCTCATCCCCTTTTGGAAAAATCCGTGTCCAAGCAATGCTGGTGCGAAAACATTTAAACCCCATCTCAGCAAACAACTTTATGTCATCTTTGTAACGATGATAAAAGTCTACCGCATCTTGATTCGGGTAGTGTTCACCTTCTAGCACACCGTTAGTAATACGACGCTGAACACCATGCTCTCCAGCCGTCAAAACATCCACTACACTAACGCCTTTACCATTAGCATTCCAACCGCCTTCTAGCTGATGCGCCGCAACGGCACCACCCCATAAAAAATCGCTAGGAAAATCTGTTTTCATACTTTGTTCACCAAATTAACGGAATATATCCGGAAGTACTTTTTGTGCCGGTTCGAAATAAAGTCACCCAGCCTTTAAGGTCAACACTATTTCTGAAACCGGTTTCAACAATAACAAAAACAATAAAGCGTGAGATAAGTCACACTAACAAAACGGTGCTGCGTTATTTCCTATGATGCTGCGATCGCTAGGGTTGAGCGGATTAAGAATTTGCACTGCACTCTCTAAATACAGTTATATACTCAATATACAACTCGTTTAAGGAGAAACGTTATGTTGCGAGCATTGCGGCTGCCTACCATGCTAAAAGGAATCAAAATATGGTCATCTAAGCGATTGATATGGCGAGTATTATTTATTGCTTTAATCAGTGCAGTCATCAACGCGACACAATTCTATTTCTTTTATGCACAAACCCTAGACGTCCTCGCCCAAAGACTTTCCTTTCAGTTATTACCCGAAGAATTAAATGCCGTCGCACAATCTTTACCATCCATGTATGAAGCGATGAGTAACTGGCTGCTATTGCTGCTGTTATTACAGCTAGTGCTGGCGACGTGGGCTGGCTGCTGGTTAAGCTATCGCCTATACGGACCCGTCGCTCGAATTCGCCACGCCTTAGTCGATATTTCTATGGGTAAGCTTTCTACCGTGATTCATGTTCGTGATGGTGATGAGCTCACTGACATTGCCGAAGACATCAATGACAGCTCGGCGAGACTGCAAATTGTGGTCATGAGCATGAAAGACAACCTCGATATGATAGACGGTTGCGATCTGCCCGCAGAGACCACGTTACGTCTGGAGACCATTAGAGAAAACTTAGCGTATTTTGAGACCATCAATCTGGCAGACACCGCAGCGAAACCAAATGAGCCAACGCAATAGCCGCCGGACGCTAGCCGACCTCCCCCTTGCGATTGTCATTACGATGCTCATATTAGGCTACATGCCGCCGCTTTATGCCGCTTCGAATGTTGACCCGATTGGTTTGGGCATACAACTTATTCAGCAAGGTCAACTCACTCGCGCCAAAACCCAACTCGCCACAAGAGTGCCCCCTTATCAAGGGGAGGCGTTATTTTTGGCAGCGCGTATCGCTGAGTTTGAGCATAATTGGAGCGATGCAATGTCGCTTTATCGACGCTATCTCGCTGAAGATCCTTTTAGTGTTCATCGATTAGAAGCTCGAGCCGCCTTTGCCTTGCTGCGAGTGTATCGAAATGACCCATTACTCGGTGACTACCTTGCCCTCATGCAACTACGTGATCAAAATTCGCTAGTAGAAATGCAACAAGTCAGCCTTCGTTTATCCACCAGCAATCCCTTAGAAGCTCTGGCCATAAAAGGACAACTGCTTGTCGCTCACAGCCTATTGGAATTGGCCCAGCAACCTCAACAAGCATTGCAGCATTATCTCGAGGTTATTGCTTCAACCGAAAATATGGAAGCCGATTGGTATATTCAAGCTTTGTTCGGTGCGGTATTTTCCGCGCTAAGAGACCAAAAACCAGCTCAGGCAAAACAATTTGCCAATCAACTGCAAGCTAAACTCGATTCCAGTTGGGGAAGCCGAAATAGCTTGCTTGCTCGAAGTTGGCAACAACGCCTAGACGCTATGGCGTTTATTTTTGAGTTGCAGCAAGATACTCGCACCACGCCAAGCGAGCCTTTTCTATGGGGTGTCGGCGCTCGACTATTACTGGATCACCCAGTGGGCAGCGGACAAAATTATGCGCCGGTGTGGGAAACTTTATCCGCTAACCAACTCGATGTGCAAAGTGTGACGTTGTGGATCACACAACACAGTGACTGGAACTGGTTGCGTAGTGATCTACTTCGTGGCGCACATCAGCACGGCTATATTCCCATGATCAATTATTGGTTTTTTGGCGACCAAATCAGCCCTGACTATGTACAAGCTAACCGACAGCGCTATCTCGATGAAATCAAAAACAAACTCATTCCACTATTACGCGATTTACCTCAAGCCTATTTGATCTTAGAGCCAGAATTTAATAAACAAGGCATTGAAACTTGGGATGGCTGGGATCCATTAATGTTGGAAGTCATTGCGTTAATTCGAAAGCATGCGCCACAAATTAAAGTGGGCCTTGGTCTTGGCGACTGGGATCAACCAGGCAGCACACCCAGCTATAACAGCGCGCAAAAAAGTATTGAAGCAAGCGATTTTGTCGCCAGTATGCTGATGCTCTCGAGTTACACAGAACGAGCGCACTCGGCTCCAGATTGGTCGGCCTGGATACGCGCACTTCGCCTAGGCGAGCAATTGCAAAAGCGCTTTAATAAGCCTTGGATGTTGGCTTATTTATCCATAGCCTCTCAACCTAATTGGCAAGCTCAGCAAGCCAATGAGCTGGACAAATTGACCTTCTATTTACCTATGCTACGTCAGCTCGGCTTATTTGCGCTTAATTGGTTCTCTCTTACTGATGAGCCCAATCAGACAGGATGGTTTTCTGATGCCGAACAAAGCTTTGGCTTACTTGATGCCAACTACCAGGCGAAAACAGCCCTTGCAACCTATCGACAACTTACCGCCCA
Organism: Vibrio nomapromontoriensis; assembly: GCF_050337205.1. Taxonomy (NCBI): domain Bacteria; kingdom Pseudomonadati; phylum Pseudomonadota; class Gammaproteobacteria; order Vibrionales; family Vibrionaceae; genus Vibrio; species Vibrio nomapromontoriensis. Next base: position 84,279 of record NZ_JAKJSS010000012.1, on the reverse strand, counting down.
AAACCACGCAAACCATTCAGCTCCACAGCTCAAACAATTCACACTAAAAAAGCAAGCTGATAACCTATTGCCTCACTGGCAGGTCGACGCAACATGGACCCACTGGAGCCGTTGGGAATTGAGGATTTCACAAGGAAGCAACACTTGGACAACTCGCGGCGCGGGGGATGGATTCAGCCTAAACTGGAACGGGCAAATGCTGCCTATTTGGGCTGAGTCGGGTACCGTTATCATTAGCTTGAAATTAAATAATCAAAGCGTCAAACACGTCACCACCTCTTGGAAACGCTCCGCCCTGTCACTCATGGACATTAACGAGCAAGTGAACCTTGCCACTTGGCATACTTGGCAAAAATTACCTTGGCGCCCCCTCGAACCGACGGTACTGGGACAACCCAACAGTGGTTCATTCGAACTGGTGGTGACGGGGCTCAACAGCCAGCGGCTTAACGGGCTCTACATCGGTTTTATCGATCAAAATGGTTTCTATCAAATGCTGTCAGCATCAGGGTATGCTTATCAAATTGGCGAAGAAACCGCCATCTATATTCCCCTGTCTGATTTTAAGCAAAGCTGGGTCAAATATGATAAGGGCATGCCAATATGGCGTAAGGAAGCAGCAGGAAGCCCGGCTATTGTTCTACAAAATAATAGCCAGCAGCCACTGTCCTTCAGAGTGAAAACCATGCAGTTTCTCCTCCCTGAAAATCAAAAATAGTGGCCCGACCGTGTTAGGTTTTATTCCCTCAACTTTGTATGCATTGACGTTAGTTCTTTTTTGATACGGCGTACTGTTCGACAATGAACGCTATCTCTTCTTCATTTAAGCAAGATTTACTGACATATTGGCGCTGTTTGCCCATATGAAAGATAAACCCTAAATCGCTTTGTTCAAGTTGGTCGATTTCATTCCAAGCAATAGAGCGGGTGTTGGCACCGTTTTTATAAGTCACACCGTTAGAGTTAACCTGCAATACGACTTTGCTACCAGAACTCCTGCTAAATGTTTGTCGCCATAGCCACCAAGTTCTCTTAAAGTAAACACTGAGCGCTTCAATAACACTCAACACAATAAAGAACCAACCAATGTAACTACTGGGCAATAGCTCAAACATAACTAAAACCGCGCCAAAAAGAAGAAAAAGTACGCCTTTTAAATAGGCTTTGGGGAATTGAGTAGGCAGACTAGTTTGATCGTAGCACTCGGCAAAAAAGGCCTTATCAAGGATGTATTCTGTGGTGAAACCAGTATCTTTAGGCATATGTGGTTACTATAACGTTTGCTGTGAATGAGTATCGAATGCTGCGATCTCGCAACTCAGGTATTGTATCCCTTCTCGGTGCTTATCCTTAGCTATTTTGCTGCTCTTTTGTAAATCAATGATACTGGCAGAAACTACTCTCTAACTACATTTGGCTAAGCTAGAAAGACAAAAATGGCAGCGTACCGATGCGATCACTGCCATTTAGTATGATTATTATGACTTGGTGTGAAGCGCTAACCCTCCCCCACAACAAACATCCATTTATACAGCAAAATAGAAAATAATTACGCTACTTTTACTGCATCAGAGCACTGGTCAGTAGAGTCAAAAAACTCATCATGTAACGCGCAAATTGCGGCGCAGTATTCTTTATTGCCCACGACAAACTGAACGTTTACATTGCGCATTGATGAATGCAGTGCAACGGGCGTAATGCCATTGTTCATTAACGCCAATACGCCCTGAGCCAAGGATTTATTAGTATCAATCTGGGAGCCAATGACGGAAATTAACGCCACCATGCGCCCTTTTATTTCTGCGCTTGGGTAACCCTTCTCAGCCTTATACAGCACTTTATTCAGACTTTCGGTGCTGCCACCAAGATAGTAAGTCATTGAGTTCGCGTTCATTTCCTTACCAATCAAGCTAACATGTGCATCGGCAATGATCTGCATAAGTTCATAGCTGACGTTATCAATCTGCCCTACCATGGCTTGATCAAACAAATGCAGTGCAAACACTTCCTCTTTACCAGCAATAATTTCAACTTTGTTCGCCGTTGGGCGGTGACCACCACTGATCAATGTACCCGGATGGTCGGGCTCAAAGGTGTTTTTTATCTGCAGTTCAATGTTGCTCTCTCGTAATCCTGCTGCGGCATTAGGATGGATCGCTTCCATCCCTAAGCTTGCAAGCTGATCCGCTACATCGTAATTGGTATGCCCAATCGGAAAGACCTTCTCGGAGCCTACCATGCGCGGATCGGCAGAGCTTAAGTGGTATTCTTTATGAATAATGGCAAGGTCAGCGTTGGTTATCGACGCAATTCGGCTAAATGTCATTTCGCTATAACCGCGATCATAGGTAGACATCAACCCTTCACTGCAAGACGCATAGCCTGTAACAATCGGCAATTCTTTGCTGACATCAATATCAGCGAAGACTTCTCGAATGTGATCATCCAGTTTTTGCGGAGTTTCTGAGTTCCACCCTGACAAATCAACAAACTTGGCATTAATGCCCATATTTTTGAGTTTCAAAGCCGTATTATATGCGCTGTGTGCCTCTCCCATCGAGGCAAGAAATTCTCGCACTTGTGGCAAATAATGACGCAATGAAAACTGGCCATACTGACACGTGTCTAGAATGTTTGAGATGCAGTTTTTTGCCTCGGAGAAACGCGAACGAATAAATTTATCCGCGCGCATGCGGCTCATCGGATCGGCAAACATATTTTCATTGGTCAAAAGCATACGCTGCTCAACATAATTTAGCGCCTCTTGCCAATTTTCATCTCGCTTAGCGACTCGCTGATAAACACCGGGCTTGCTGGTTTTTTTACACTCCAATAATGCGTCCGTCATTCCGCCGTACGCCGACACGACAAACACTCGGTTATAACGATGCTCAGGATCCGGGTGCAAAAAGATATTTTCGAGCACAGCATCAAATGCCGTCATGGAAGTACCGCCGATTTTCTCTACGGTATAAGTCATAAGGGGGCCTTAAATATAAGTATTGGTTGGTATTGAAGGAGGGAGAGTGAGGGGCTTCACCTCACTCTTCATAATGGGGTTCATCTATTAAACTAAATTGTCGTTTAGACGACTTACCCTTCTACGTGGTTTAATCAACTAAAGGATAAACGCCATTTTCGTCATGCACTTCTTTACCGGTAATAGGTGGATTAAATACACAAGCCATCACCATTTCCGTGCCCTTATAAGCTCGCAAGTAGTGTTCATCATTCTTATCGAGAATGTACAGTGTACCGGGTTTTATCGGGTACGTTTTTCCATCCACAACTTCAATTTCACCTTCGCCACTCATACAGTAAACCGACTCTAGGTGGTTTTGATAATGAATGTGCGTCTCGGTATTCTCGTAGATCGTAGTGATATGGAACGAGAAGCCCATCTTGTCATCTTTGAGCAACATACGGACACTTTCCCACGTTTCCGATGCTACTCTACGCTCGCTATCGCGACACTCATCTAATGTTCTTACTATCATCTTTTACTTCCTTGATTAAGATGCTTTTTTAAAGCGTTTCGCGACAACTGACTCAACCGCATTTTCAAAAATAGACAGACCTTGATTCAATTCAGCCTGTGTAATCGTCAGTGGGCAAAAGAACTTCACCACCTCATCATTTGGGCCCGCGGTTTCGATTACCATACCGTTATCGAAACAAGCTTTTGCGATATCACTCGCTAGATCGCCGTTGTGGCACTCAATACCAATCATCATTCCGCGCCCTTTTTGCTGAACAAAAAGCTGTGGATGACGTTGTAAGTTGCGTTGAATAACGTCTGATACGGCTTCAGAGCAGCGGGCGATATGGGTTTCGAGTTGATTATTTGACCAGTAGGTCTCAAGCGCTTTGGTTGCTGTCACAAATGCATGGTTGTTACCGCGGAAAGTGCCGTTGTGTTCACCCGGCTTCCAAATATCCAGCTCAGGGCTAAGTAGTACCACTGCCATTGGTAGTCCATAACCACCTATCGATTTAGAGAGCGTAACCATATCTGGCTTAATACCCGCAGGTTCAAAGCTAAAGAACGTTCCCGTGCGACCGCAACCAGCTTGGATGTCGTCGATGATCAATAAAATGTCATTCTGTTTACAGATTTTGCTTAAACGCTGTAGCCACGTGTTAGACGCGACGTTCAAGCCACCCTCACCTTGTACCGTTTCCATCAGCACAGCGGCAGGTTTGTCCATTCCAGCCGAATTATCATTCAACATGGTTTCAAAAAGCTTCAGGCCATCAATGTCAGCGTAGCCTTCAAATGGAATGCGCGTAACATTATTTAAACTCATCCCCGCACCCTGACGGTGATGTTGATTCCCCGTTGCCGCTAAAGCACCAGCCGTACAACCGTGAAAGCCATTAGTAAAAGCTACAATCGAGCTACGCCCTGTAACTTTACGCGCCAGTTTAAGGGCAGCTTCTACAGCATTGGTGCCCGTTGGGCCTGTAAATTGAACCTTATAATCCAGCTCTCTGGGAGCCAAAATATAACGCTGAAGTGCCGTTAAAAAATCGGCTTTGGCGTCTGAATGCATATCGAGGCCGTGTGTAATGCCATCTTTCTCAATGTATTCAAGTAACGCTTGTTTAAATACTGGGTTGTTATGGCCATAGTTCAGTGATCCTGCACCAGCAAGAAAATCTAGATAACGCTCCCCGTTGTCAGTTTCTAGCCAGCACCCTTTTGCCTTGGTGAACATAACTGGAAAGCTGTTTGAGTAAGACCGTACTTTCGATTCTTGCTTGTTAAAAATATCCATGATAGACCGTTTAATTTCCTATTTTTTGAGTGTTTTTCAGCGGGATTCGATACAAGAATTCTGTGTCGTGCTCCCCCTTAAAATGAATTTGTTCATCTAGAAATGTACTGACTTCACCTTGTAACCCTTGTTGCGAATCAAGTTTTTTAAACAATGCCCATGATGCGCTATTTTCTTTGGTGATCGTGGTTTCCACTGCAACAACAGAGCGAAGCAAATCTCGACTGAGTAATTGAGTCAGCATGTCGAACGCGAGTCCTTTTCCGCGATATTTCGGTGAAACTGCGACTTGCCAAACAAATAATGTCGCAGGATCGTCTGGTTTTCGGTAAGCCGAAATGAAACCAGCAATGTCATCGCCATAGCGTGCGATAACACAAGTTCGACTAAAATGCGTGGATTGAAGAAAATTGCAGTATGACGAGTTTACGTCTAGGGGCGGGCAGGCGGCAATAAGGCCAAAAATATCATTACCATCATCGCCAGTCGGTTCTAAAAACGTCCATTCCTTACTTGGTTTTTCACTCGTTTCGGGATACATCACCCAAGGTGCTGATGTAATCATGCGCAGATACATTTCCTTTGTACTCTAAGTAAAAATTCGCCTTTATTAGTTCATAATTAGAGAGCCAAATCAAAATTAGACGCTTTAAAACCCAAAAAATGTGAGCAACAACACACAAATTAAATATATGCATGCACAAAAACCCATCCAGATGTGATTAGAACTCTAATCTTTTTTCAATCACCCATCTGTATACTTTTAGTAAAAACATAAACAAACAAGAGGTAAATAGCTTAAAGATCAACCCAAAAACAATGGTGTTTTTAGTGCATGTAAATTTGAGAAAAGAGCTTTCAAACACGCTGGGATTAACGCTAAAAAACAACCACCATCCGCGTAACTTGGGTGTGGCTAGAGAGCGTTTTTGAGAGGAATAGGCAAAAGGTAATGAACATCGAGGCGAATAATCAAGCTATAACATGGTCATGCGCATTCACATTTACGGCTAGGCACATCATAGCTTGATGAAGGGAATGGGGGGTTATAACGCGGCAAGTTGCGCTTTTCTATCCTTGTTCACCACACAAAAATTACCACGTTTTGTACGACATTTAGAGCAACGCTCGCATTCAACTGGTGAGCGATCGCCGGTTTGCCAACGCTTAATCAGGTGTGGTTCAGAGAGAAGTGGTCTCGATAACGCAAAATATTGAATATTGGTATTGGTAGCGATCGCATCAATTGCGTTGAGCTCCGTTAAGCCACCTACCGTAATCACTGGCACGCTCACTTCTTGACTGATGACATCACCATATTCATGAAAATACCCTTCTGCTTGAATGGTGTAGCCATCATAAGATTGCCCAATCATGGTGTCGGCTTTACCGTGAACATTGCCTGAAATAATAATGGCATCTACACCGACTTGCTCAAGTGCTTTACAGATTTTACGTGTGTCATTAAAGGTTAAACCACCAGCAAAAAACTCCGAAGCCGTTAGCTTTACAAGTATCGGGAAAGCGTCTCCAACCCGTTGTCTTGTTTGTTGATAAATTTCTAGCAAAAATCGCATACGATTATCTAAACTGCCACCATATTCATCGTCACGCTGGTTGTAGTAAGGGCTAAGAAATTGATTAATCAGGTACGTGTGCGCAGCATGAATTTCAATCCCATCAAAACCAGATTGTTTCGCCCTCAATGCGGCTTCGGAAAACGCTTGAACAATGTAGTCAATATCTGATTTTGTCATCGCGATGCCCGGAGTTTTCGTTCCCATTTCAGGTACATCACTCGGTGCGAAAATGACGCGTTCGCCAACATTGTAGGTCGTCTTCGTACCACCGTAAGCCAATTGCATAATAATTTTTGAGCCGTGATAATGTACACGTTCAGTGAGCTTTTTGTACTCATCAATAAAGGAATCATTGTAGATACCCATCATCCCTGCATTGGGCTTTTCTTCCTCAACAATGTTGGCATAACCGGTAACAATCAGCCCCACTTCACCTTGTGCTAACTCTTCATAAATAGCGTATAACTTATCGGTCATATGACCCGTTTCCGTCGCCATATTTTCCCATGTTGCGCTACGGATAAAGCGGTTTTTCAACGTCATGTTGCCAAGGCGCGTTTCTGTAAACAAAATACTCATTTCTTCTTCTCACGTTCGATCTTTCGCCCTACCTCTCTTTTTTCATACAAAGAGAACAAAAAGGACAAAAAGAGCGACCATTCACATAGATGGCAACTCTTTTTGTCCTTTTGTGTACGAGGTTAAAGGCTTACAGTTATTTTCGAGGGCGATCATAGCGGCAATAGCCTCAATGAGACTTAATCTAGATTAAGATCACGTAAACTATTACCTAAGTGGATGAAGAGAAAGATGCAGTATTTATACAAGATTGAAGGAAGTTAAACCCAATCAATCCGACTGGGTTTAACTGCTAGAATCTAAACCCTAGTAAGAAGCTAACCGTTGTAGAATCCATGCCTGTAGGCTCTTGTTTGCCTTCGATTTTCAATGTTTCAATGCCACCAAAAGTAGCATGAACGTTAAATACGAGGCGTTCTGAAATAGGGTATCCAAGTCCTAAAAACGGTAAACTTTTCCGCTCTGTCTGTTTATAGAGCTCATAACCTATTGTCTCTTCCTGTGGCGTCCCCACCCCTACCTTACCATAGGCATCCCCACTCATATCCAGCACCATCTGTGTGACACCAAATTTAATAGATAATCCCTCTAAAGCAGTCTCGGAAAATTGATACCCCACATAAAGTGTTCCTAATTGGCTTGAACGCTTTTTGGTATAAGTACCATTAGTTAAAAATATGTCACTATAAGACCCACTTTCGTAATTCTCAGTCGTACTTAAATTAATCTGAGCACCAAGCACGTAGTTGTCGTACACCACCCCTTCAATACCTGCGGCAAAAGATTTATTGGTATCCACACCTGCATTAAATTGAAAATTGTAAGCACTAGCAGGCGCGCTCATTATTAACAGGGTCAGCGGTAAGCTGAGTTTATAAAGTTTCACTCTTTAATCCTTTAATCATTGACTACCTGTTACTGGGAGCCTATAGAAATTAGCGCTTATGTCGTCAAATTATAGCGTACATTCAATGTTAAAAAGAACTACAAATACCAATTATCTGTATGAATCTACAACTGATTCTGTTCCACTTTTAACGACTCACACCTTCATCTTCACGTTGCTGGAAAGCCGTTAATAAGTAATCGATAAACACCTTTTTCCGCTTAGGCATGAGCTTTCTCTCTGCATAGACAAGACTCACCGACACCTCTGGCATCTTGTAGTCGGGTAACAAACTAATAAGCCGCCCTGCTTGAATATGTTCCCGACAAATAAACTCTGGTAATACTGCCATCCCCAAGCCATCAATACACGCTGTTAAACAAGCACTGATCGTATTGACCCTCAGTTGGTAAGGCAGATCAATTTGCACCGATTCGCCACCTTCCAATTGCAAGTGCCATTTGGGTAAGCGCGCCGCTTTGTTAAAGACTTCAATCATTTTATGCGGTGAGGTCAAATCCTGATGAGTGCTAACTTGACCAAATTGAGCTAAATATTGTGGGCTCGCCACCAATACTCGTGATGACGTAGTCAAGTAGCGAGACACCAAACTCGAATCAACCAGCTCACCAATTTGAGCATACAAATCGACCCCTTCACCAATGACGTCCACCTCACGATTAGTCAGTTCCAAATGCATGGTGACATGAGGGTAGGCCTTTAAAAATCCGTGAATATAAGACGCAAGTACCTGATGGCCGAGCTCAACCGGTAGCACCACATTCAGCTTTCCTCGAACTAAATCTTGACTCGAAGATACTTGGATCTCGGCTTGATTCATGATTTCTAGCATCTGAACACTCGACTGATAAAACTGCTCGCCTTCCGGGGTTAGCACCAAACTTCGCGTCGATCGCGTGATCAACCTCACACCTAAATGCTCTTCTAGTTCAGCCAGTTTTCTACTTACTGTTGATTTTGTCATATTCAAAAGTTCAGCTGCATGAGTAAAACTACCACAATCAACAACTTGAGTGAAAACACTCACCGCATTTAAATCCATAGAGCTTCTCCATACCATTAATTAGTAAGAATCTTGCAACAGTGTTTCTCTTTTTTCCCATCTTATCAATTAATGGGAATCATTTACAATTCGTTACACCTAAGACCAACACAATGAGTAACGCTATGACCGACAACACCCCTACCTCTCCAGTAACCGCTAAGAAAAAACGTAATAAAGCACCGCTGATTGCCACTGCGGTAATGCTGTCACTGGGTTTACTAGGAAGTGTCTATTGGTTTGGTTACGGTCAGTACTTTGAATCAACAGATAACGCCTACCTGCAAGGTGATATTACTAATATTAGTCCTAAGGTTTCTGGCTACATAGTGAAGTCCTACGTCACTGACAACCAATTAGTGAAAAAAGGCGATCTGCTGGTTCAAATTGATGATCGCGATTATCAGGCGACACTCGATCAAGCCAACGCGCATTTGTCCGTCGTCCAATCTAGCGTGCACAACCTTATCGCTCAGCAAACTCTACAACGCAGCCAAATTTCCCAAGCAGAAAGCCGCGTCGATTCAGCGCAAGCGGAATACGACCGTGCTCTACAGCAATCGGCTCGCTCTCGTAGTCTTCATCAGCGAAATTACGCCTCACAAGATGAAGTAGACAGTATGCTGGCACAACAAAAAGTCGCCCTCGCCGCCCTAGAGGAAGCCAAAGCGAATGTCGTTGCTAGCCATGATCAGATGGGGGTCATCGCCAGTGAAATTGGGCAAGCGAAAGCCTCGGTAACCGAGGCGAAAGCACAAGTAGAGCAAGCACAACTCAACCTTGATTACACCAAAGTATACGCACCGACAGACGGCATTATTGGCAAGCGTAGCGTACGAGAAGGCTTGCTTGTTCAGTCTGGTGCGCCGCTAATGAGCCTAGTGCCGAGCAATAATGTTTGGATAGAAGCTAACTTTAAAGAGACCCAACTGAACGGCATTCATAAAGGCCAAAGCGTTGAAGTTGAACTCGATGCGTTTCCAGGTCAACCTCTTAAAGGGGTGGTCGACAGTTTTTCTCCGGCTACCGGTGCTAAATTTGCCCTACTTCCACCAGAAAACGCGACTGGCAACTTTACCAAAATCGTGCAACGTGTTCCGGTGAAAATCATCATCACCGATCAACAGCAATTACAAGACCGCTTGTTACCGGGCTTGTCTGTTGTCGCCACGATTGACACGAGAGGCTAACCAATGAGTAATACCGTCACCATCGCCTCTGACGCCCAAAGTGACAACCGACATGGCGAAGTCTCTACCCGCGATTGGATAGCCCTATTTGGCGGGTTAATTGGCGCGTTCATGGCTATCTTAGATATCCAAATCACCAACTCGTCGCTCAAAGATATTCAGGGGGCGCTCTCCGCAACGCTGGACGAAGCGTCATGGATTTCGACCTCCTACTTAGTCGCTGAAATGATCGCCATCCCTCTAAGTGGTTGGTTATCAAAAGCGCTAGGTAAACGCCGATACCTCACGTGGACCACCACCATTTTTACCTTGTCATCATTGCTCTGTTCATTCTCATGGAATATGACCTCAATGATTGTCTTCCGCGCCATGCAGGGCTTTAGTGGCGGCGCATTAATTCCACTCGCATTTTCACTAGTGATCCAACTGCTGCCAATCAACAAACGAGCCGTGGGTATGGCGCTGTTTGGCGTCACCGCCACCTTCGCCCCTTCCATTGGGCCAACCTTTGGTGGCTGGTTAACAGAAAACCTGTCATGGCACTACATTTTTTACATCAATATTCCTCCCGCTCTACTTGTGATATCGATGATTCGTTACGGGCTAGACGATGAAAATCTCGACCTAGGCACACTTAAAAAAGCCGACTGGTTCGGGATTATCACTATGGCATTGGGCTTAGGGTGTTTAGAGGTCGTGTTGGAAGAAGGCAACAGAGAAGAGTGGTTTAGCTCCGGCTTCATCATTGGCTTGAGTATTATCTCTGCCGTCAGCTTAGTCTACTTTGTGATTAATGAGCTGCAACATAAAAAGCCACTAGTCAACCTGAGGCTACTGAAAGACGGTCAGTTTGCTATGTCATGCTTAGCCTATTTGATTTTGGGGATGGCACTGCTTGGATCAATCTATGTATTACCGATGTACTTAACACAAATTCAGCAATATAACGCGATGGAGATTGGTGAAGTACTCATGTGGATGGGCTTTCCGCAGTTGCTTATCTTTCCACTGGTACCAAAACTTACGCAGATAATTAAACCGAAGTACTTGGTCACGTTTGGCTTTGCTATGTTTGGCTTTAGCTGTTACGTCAATACGCACATGACCGTGGATTTTGGCGGGCAACAATTGATTCTATCCATGCTACTTCGCGCCATTGGCAGCCCATTTATTATGGTGCCGCTATCGTTGGTAGCAATGAAAAACATCAGCAAAATGGATACACCAGATGCCTCCACCCTAACCAACGTGATGCGAAACCTTGGTGGAGCGTTCAGCATTGCTATCATCGCGACCCTGTTAGATAACAAAACCCGTGAGCACTTAGGACACATTAAAGAGTCTCTGCCAAGCGTGAGCCAACTTGGCTGGCAAACCCTACATCAGCAGCAAGCCTTTTTTATGCAATCTGGAAGCGATGCGGCCACTGCAATGCACCAAGCGCAAGCAAGCCTACTGGCAACCATGCAACGCGATGCCGCAATCATGGCTTATAATGATGTGTTCTTAATGATGACGGCATTTCTCGCCTTTGCAGCGATGCTAATTCTTAATATGAAAGATTAACGGTACTAGCAACCAGCAAAATACCCTATGTATCGTTAGTGTACTCTTTGCATGAATTAACCGTATCATCCCAAGGACTAGTCGGTCATCTTTTAATCAACTACATTTAGCCAAAAATAGGCGGGATCTCTAACGCACCAAAATTATAACGATCTGAATGCTTAGTTCCCGTCAAACCTAGCGCATCACGAATGGCTAAGTTGACATGTTGATTAGTCAAGTACTGGCCATTTTCGTCATCCCTTTGCAGAGTCGTTAAGTTCATTTTATGTGGGTAGTGACCGCTGTCTGTAGTTCCGATAACACGGTTCCCCCATGGCTTGTTATTCCCCATCACCATGATGCTGCCTACTTTCCAATGATCTTTCCCTGCGCCAGCGTTGTATAGCGGTGTACGGCTAAATTCCGAACCCACAACAACCATCAATTGATCACTAATTCCTAAGCTCTCTGCGCAGCTCCAGATATAATCAAGGGTATCATTTAAATGAGACAGCCGAGAGGTTTGCGATGCATCGTTATTACTGTGTGTATCATACCCTCCCTGATCGATATCAGCAGATAAAGCTTGACCACTCGCAAACGCTGCCATAATAACCCTCGCTGTATCACTAGGGCCGGACGGTAGGTTCATGTAGGTTTGATAGAAGTTCGTAAAGGACTTCCCATCTGATGAAAAATCAACCAGACGATCAACCAATTGCTTGTCTTGGATTAACAACTGACCGCCATTACTCAAACGCCTTAATCTTGCATCTCTGGCACGAGTAAGTAAATCATAGTCAGTATCACCGATTAATTTGTAGTGATCTCTACCAGCGTTAGTTTGATACGGATTAAGCTGTGGCTCTGCTGCTCGGCGGAGGTTATCTTTAAAACTACCAGACACCGTCGTCACCTGAACCAGCCCTACACTATTGTGATACTGGGAGCCCGATATATATGGCATCCCTGCATCAATATCTTGAGAAGCGGCGGATATCGCCGCGACGGTAGGGTGGCTATCTCCCGTCATCCCAGACGAAAAAGCCCGTCGTCCAGATACATGTCCCACCGTAGTCAGATCTAAGCCATTAATGACACAAATCTTCTGAGCATGCTTTTCAAAGAAGTTGGCGTTATTCCCAATTGGTGCATAAGCAATATTCCCTGCCTTTTGAGTTCTTTGGGTTGTTGACCAATTGGTAATTGCTGGTTTCCCGGCAACATTCTCCTTTGGATCGCAATAATAGGTCACATCCCAGCCACCACTGGCTGTAATGTACAGCAAAAACTGCTTTGTTGAACCACTGGTATTGGCGAGCAACGATGCAGGCATCGAAGCGGTGGCCGCAGCAAGACCTAAGGTTTTGATAAAATCTCGTCTGTTCATCTTTAGCTCCAATTAGTGGTAGAGATATTCAAAATCACTCATGATGTAAGCAAGCACTACACGCCATGCACCCATGGTTCCGTTAGGATCTTCTGGTACGTCTGCCCACTCAAAGTTTTCATCATCACCATTCATATCGTAAAAACACACAGCTGGACGTTCATTAGTACTCCACAGATAATCCCAATTGTTATCCCTCGAGGCTCTAACCCTATCGACAAACAACTGGTAGGCCCAATCAACCTCTGCATCATCGGTGCTCAAGCGGCGACCCCAAGCCTGATACATGATATCCGCAATCTTTAGCTTAATCTTATATTCAGTTTGATCCTTAGTGACCAAGGTTGGGTAATCATCCAGAATCAAACCAGTCGTAGAATCAGTTTGACTATAACCAGTATTCCAGCTATCTGGATAACCATCACTGTCAGTATCGACACTGGCTGCAACATCAAATGGGAACGCATCTAAGTCATCAGCAATACCATCATTGTCATCATCTAGATCAGCGTTATTGCCCACGCCGTCTCTGTCGGTATCCAGCCATTCATTCGGATCAAGTGGGAAGTCATCAACTACGTCGAACACTCCATCGCCATCACTATCTTTTAGGTCAAACTGATTTTGTGTCGCTATATATGCGACCTGCTCGGAGCTTAATTGCTGATCGAATAATTGAATATCATCGAACAAGGCTTGTACTCCATAATCCCCCCTACTTATAAGATGGCCGATACCAAAGCTAAATTGAGTTTCATTTTGTAGACTCACTTGGGCATCTTCTCGGTCTATCGCTAACTCACCATCAAGGTACACTTCGATCTTACCAATATGGGTACCATCTTCTTGCTTAATGCCTTTAAACGTCAGAGCAATAGCATACTCTTGGCCAGCAACAAGATTGAGTTCTCTACCAAACAGTGTCCAATTTTCACCATTTCCAAACTGAAACTGTAAGCTGCCATACCTTTGATATAGGGTGAAGCCATGAGTCTCTGCACTGCGTGTATTGATAACCGATTGCCATTCTCCAGTGTATTGCTGAGGGGCGTATTTAAGTGACACGGTAAAGCCCACCTCATCTTGACTTAAGCCCTGAATAGGTAGATGAATGCCCTGTTTGTCAGATTGGTCTAATTTGGCTTTATAGCCTTGTGGTGTTTCGACTTGCACTATGCTGCCTTGGATAGACGCTAACGCTTTACCTGTAATGGCATCCCAGCCAACCTGACCGAGCTCTTCAAAGCTCAATCTCGAAACTGCCGTTGGCAATGGCACTGGATTTACAGGTGCATCAACTAACTTTGGAACCCAATTTAAGTCAATTCCCTTAAATAGATGGCGCTTGCTATCATCAACCGTAAACTCGCGCAAAGTAATAGTACAACTGTACTGGTGCGCTAAGCTATATGCCATGCTCGTTGTTAATGGACTATAGTCATTAACCCTAACATTACTGCCGCGTCCATCTATGCCACCAAAGAACGTACTATTACTATCTTCCTCAAAGAATCCCTCACCGTTCCAAGCCCCCTTAATATGCCCCTGATATCCACCCGTTATAGACTCAAGTCGTTCCACATAAAGCTCAGGTGTGATTTTAGCGTAATGACCAAGCAGTCCTTTGTTTGCTTCATCAGAACTATCCTTAAGAGCTTGAGCTCGGAAGTTTTCTGACATCATCATTTCAAGCAGTAACTGTTTTAAGTTCCAGTGTTGTTTAAAGCTATCGCTCAGAGCAACCACTAACGCTTGTTGCTTTTGATAAACGGCAGCTAATGCATCGTAGTCAGCGCTATCTATAGCTGGAGCGCTAATGAACTCCTTACCGAAGATTGATTGCCACCAGAAGCGGATTGTCCCAGTTACAAAACGCTCATCCTGTACCATATTTTCAGCTAGAAAACGTAACGGAGCGACTTGAGGTGGGGTTTTCACCTCCTTCCAACCTGCCGGACGGATATCTGAATACCACAATTGTCCTTCTTTATATCCAGGAGCACGTGTTTCTAATGAATGTGACCCTCCATGAACTTTATAGGCACCAATATGCGAATAATGCTGGAAGCCAGCCGCTATGGGGTCCATCGTGATGTGGCAATTAGCACATGCAGGATTATTCATTGTTGGGTTATTCGTCAAATCGACATCAGCGGTGGAAATCGTTCTCGACAAGTTCTTCTCAATATCATAGTGAAAGAAGTTTTTGAGCGTCTCGTTAGCTCGATGACGATGGAAGTTACCTGCATTATTATCAAAACGTGTCAGATAGCCATACATCGATAAAGCTCCAATGTGAGGGCGCTCCATTGGCTCGCCATACGCTCCACGATATTGAGTATCTTTAACTCGTTGATATAATTGAGAGCCGCTTTCTCCGCCAGTAAACCATTTATAGGACTCCGGCCCCGCCATTGTATAGTCTGCGGTCAGAATATCTGTGTATGGTAAATCGCGACTGACAATATCCCACACCAATTCTTTCGGAGCCTCGACTTGTTCTTCAACAAAGCGGTTTGCAGCCTCCCACACAATGCCACCAAGCCTGTACCATAAACTTGAAATTGATACCCTTGCTCCTGACGCAATATCAACACCCGCACTGTTGTATACATCGACCTCTCGGAGGTCCACTGTATAGTGATCGAATAAACGAATGTAACGTCCTGACTGAGCTAGGCTAGGTAAGCGCCAAATTCCCGTGTCATCATCTCGAGTCAAACCAGAGAAACTGCCAACATGAGTAGTGTAATTAGCATCAGACAGAACATCAGCATTACTACGCCCTGCCGGATCAATATCGGTAATGACGAGATCTAACGCTTGTACCTTGCCACCATATCCCCACCTTTCTGCAATATCGATGGTTTCAACCAGCTGTGATGAGCCAAGGTCAATATCTATAAAGGAAACACTGTAGCCATCGCTTCCCCCTCGATTAGTCATGATCGTCTTATCATAGTCACCATCCGTAGCGTAAGCAGCATGCTGGGTAAGGTACGGCCGCGTATAATTATCTCGAACATAGGGATAAAAATGGCCCGCTTGGTTGTAAATATCACTCACTGAGTTTGGACGCTCCCAAATCTCGTTCATCAATAAGCGGTCATCGACACCACGTTTAATAAAGGTTTTAAAACCTTCACTATTCGCCATCAACCCCTTAATTGCGCCTTTTAGCTGGGCTTCACTCCAGCCACGAGCGGCAATTAATTCAGCATTGCTTGGAACATTGCCTGTTAAAATTAACGCCGCCTTGCGATAAATGGTGTCATGGCCTGAATAATGGTAATCATCTGATGCGGGTTGTTCGTCTGGCACTTCTCGCCCATAGGCACGATATAGCACTGACCGCATCACCTTCCATTGATTGGTCGTGTCAGCAAAAACTGTGCCCCCACCGTGAATGATGTGGCCTGCAGGTTTACCGAGTATGGTCACCATATCAGGATCCATTTGATCGATATAATCAAACAAGATATCCGCATTTTGCTTAGCAATCACCGAGTCCATACCATCAACTAAATGCAAATTACTTGGCGCGGCTAAACCACTCGGAGTATGACACTTGATACACGCCTGCTGTAATACGAAGTTATTTAAATCTTCGATGCTTGCCTTTGCTGGATCAATATAATCAGGTTCATCAAAATCACTACGTAATGGATCTAACGGCTGACCATCGAAGGCATCTAAAATTCCATCATTGTCATCGTCTGTATCAGCATTATTACCAATGCCATCGCCGTCAGTATCTAACCACTCAGTTGGATCGTGCGGTGCCCAATCGTCATCGTTGAAGACACCATCACCATCGATATCCACATCTATGCTATCTGGAATACCATCGCCATCCATATCATTATCTGAGTTGATACTTAGGGCTATGAGCAACTTTTCGACTTCTGTAGAGGGTAAAGCACGATTATAGATTCGAACTTCATCGAGTGTGGTTCCAGCAAGATGTTTAAACCCAAACATACCCCAAGTTTCTGGAGGCCGACTGGCTGACTCGACAGCCAACTGACCATTGCGATAGAGGCGTTGAATGCCATCAGCATAAGTATAAGTAATTAGAACCCATTGGTTATGACCGAGCATTGGCAATGCAATTCGCTCGCCGGAATGAATACCAATATTCAGATTACCGTTGTTATCCATATGCGTTGCAAACTTGCCCCAGCCAGGACCAAAAAGGTTGTTGTAATTCCAGTTTTCTGTCGAATTAATCCAATAAGAGACCGTAAAGGCATCACTGATATGCTCACCTAAGCCATATATATCAAGGTGACTATTGCGATGTGCAAGACCTACCTTACCCTCCACAAAACTTGGCTTATTCACCCAGACCTCTAGCCCACTCGCCGCATCACTGCGCGGATCTATTATCTTGTCCCACGTCCCTGATTCAACCACGCTCTCGTCGGTAAACGGCAAATAAACCAATAACGAACTATCACCTAACTTAGCGTCTTTAGGATGGGAGTCGTCAACATCTAAAATGCCGTCATTGTCATCGTCATTATCTAAGAAGTCAGGTAATCCATCATCATCAGTGTCCTCTGATCCTTCAACAAAGAAATCAAAATTAATCGCTTGCGATGGATTGACCTCGGTTAACGTCACTTGCTGGCCCATCGGGTTAAGTGCGCCTGAACTACTCTCAAAGGTCACGGTGTAGTATTGAAGGGGTAAATCAATCAACGTCTGAGGAATGCCTTCGGTAATTGTCACTTCACGTTGCACGTTTTCACCACGTACAATTACCGTCGCGCTTTGATCATTCGCGGTTGGTTCAATGGCATTCAAGCTTAATGTCAATTTCCCAGGTGCTAATGGCTCGGACGTCGTGTTACCCCAAACGTCATACCAAAGATAACTGGCAAGCGTACTGCGACAATCAGCATCACACCCACTGGGCGGAGGCATCTTCGTCACTTTCTCCAGTAGTAATACCAAAGACCTATCGGCCCATTTGTCCGCAATGCTGGTATCTCCCAACAAATCAGGACCGTAGGTGCCCACACCGTGGCAATCCTGACAGTGAGCCTCAAACAACTTCTCACCACTGCCACTGCCAGCAGTCATCGCCCAGTTTGCTTCTAAGTTAGGATGGCGTGAGGATAAACTTAACGTCTGACTCGGTGGTAGTGCACTGTAACCCTCAACTGGAGCTACCGTGACTTGGTAATCACCTGGAGCCAAGTTGTCTAACGTCACCGAGCTTTTCCAGTTAACATTCGTCACTGTCTGAAAGTTATCGCCCGTCACCGTCACTGTCTGTTGTTCGTTCGCTACATCAAAAGCCGGTGCTGCAGGTGCGTTTAAGGTAATGGTACCCGTATTCCCCATCGCCGGGCTGTACGTCACCGTCCAACCAATATCCATATTGTCGGCATCAATAGTTTGGGTCGCATCGCCCGTGAGCTCACCCACCCAGTCAATGAAATTCAGCACCTCTAGGGTGTAATCGCCATAAATCGCACCGTCAATCACCAGCGGTTGACCACCAAAGCGCAAGCTGATGTGACGCTCATAGCCAAAACTGTCTGTCAGCTTCAGTTTCACTCGCTTATTGGTCAGGCTGGCATCCGGTAGCGCTGGTGGCGCAATCGTGATACTAGTGTTCAGTGCGGCAGCGTCACTGCGCTTGATGTGCACCAAGCTGTCCATGGCATCATCGGACATCAACATGCTGCCATCGGCCAAGGTTAAGAACGCCACGGGACGACCATTACACGAGCCATCCATACAGATGTAGCTGCCACCCGGCTGCTTCATAAAGGGAATGGCATCCATTTGGTAATCAATGTCGTCCCCATTCATACCAATCAACTGGACATTCAGGCCCATGTGCTCGTTGGTGCCATTGCCATGCTCGGCAATCCACAGCTGCTCGCGACCATAGTTACTTGGCAAGAGCGCGTTAAATTCAATGCCAAGTGGCGCTGAGTGACCGTTTAACTCCAACGCTGGCGCACGGTAGTTCCCCACGACAATGTCATCGCGAAGAATATCCAGGCCGTCACCATTGGTTTCTTCATCCGCTGACACGCCCAATTGGTCAAACCCATACACGTATGGCGCACCAAAGTGCTGGCCGTCTTGCGTGACACGGTTCAGCTCATCCGCCACACCGTTAAACTCGGGGGCAAGATTGGTCGGTTGACGCGCGTTGTCGCTGAACCAAAGCTCCCCCGTCTCTGGGTGGAAATCAAAACCCACGGTATTACGAATACCGCGCGCAACCGTGGTCGACGTTTGTGTATCTAAATCGTATTTTAAAATGGTACCAAAGCGCGCATCACCATAACTACACGCGTTGCACGGCGTACCGACTGGGATATAAATGACATTCTCACTAGGATCATCACTAAAGCGGATAAACTTCCACTGGTGATGGATTTGACCTGCCTGAGAACGATCGGATGTGTCTAACTCACTGCCCGGCAGGGATAATAACTGTGTGTAGGCAGGGAAGTGTTGGTACTGGTTATCGATATCCGTAATGCGGTACAAACCATCAACATCTGCAATGTATAATGTGCCATTTCGATACGCTAAACCACTTGGCATATTCAAACCGTCAGCCACAACAACCGGATCACCTACGCTCAGATCGGAGGCATCAAATGTCATCGCATACACTTTGTCTTCAGTACGCGTGGCAGCATAGAGCACCCCATCACCCAGCGCTAACTGGCGAATGTTACCGAGACCGGTTTTCAAGACATCCACACTCAAACCCGGTAGCGCACGCTGGTTCACATACGAAGTGTCAGGGATAACACGGTACATCAGTGACAATGCCTCGGGTACCACGTCCGCGTCCGATAAATCAATCAGCTTCGGTGTTCTAAACGCCTGTAACCCTTGAGTAGGCTTCGCATACACACTGTATTTCTGAGCGGGTAACTTAATATTGCCCACCGTGCCTGCGGCAACAGTGATATGGTATTGCTCATCGCCGCTGCGTAAAACCACCTCGGCGTCTAATCCTCCTTCGATCTCTTTCACCCCAACAGACAGTACTACGCTCTGGCTATGATTCGGATCTAGAGGGAACTCATCATCGTCATCCAAGACACCGTCACCGTCATCATCTGGGTCCGCATTGTTACCAATGCCATCCCCATCGGTGTCCGTATCTTCTGTTGGATCCAGTGGAAACGCATCAATGCTGTCTGGCGTGCCATCATTGTCATCATCGGTATCCGCATTGTTGCCAATGCCATCCCCATCGCTGTCCAACCACTCGTAAGGGTCATCCGGAAAGGCATCGATGATATCGATATACCCATCACCATCACTGTCTAGCGCTCGCGTTTGTTGATACAACTCTTTGACCTGAGCGGCGCTCAACGCATGCTCATCAAGACGCCATTCGTCCAATTTGACGCTGCCGGCAGGAGAATAGGCGCTCAGTGACGCGCTGCCATTACCCAATACAAAATGCACCGCGGCTAAATGAGGCAAACGTACTCCTGACTCACTCACAACTCGTTCACCATTGCGGTAAATCACCAAATCACCAATACGTGAGGTACTATCTTGGCTGGTTGTGGCGTACGTCAAGGTGATGAATCCATCGGCTTTATCACCTTGAGCAATTTCCCAAAGGTGTCTTTCGTACTCGCCGCCTTGAGGGTCGTTAATCAACGTTCGTACGCGCAATACGCCAACGTCAGTAATTTGCAGTATGGCAAACCCGCCACCATTCACATCGTATAATGCTGAGATTGACACCAACTCTTCGGCGTATTTCGGCTCATCAATTTGAACGCTGAGAGAAAAGTCGTTTAATGCTGGTCCATCGCGCAGCACGATTTTCTGCTGGCGGTCACGCACGAACTGTAACCCACGCGCCGACGACATGATGGTTTCCTCTACGTCACCCAACTGTTGAATATCGGTGCGGCCATGGGCTGAACTATCTAACAAGAGAGTGTCGGCCTGCTCAAAGCGTAAATCAAACAGTGGTGCTGGTACTGGCGTAGCCTCAAGCAAAGTCATTTGAGAAAAACGGAACGATGAGCCGCCAACGGCTTTAACCACGACACTCTGCACACCTTGAGGCAGGTAAATTGGCGCAGTCGTAAACGGCATAAATGTACGTCCAGCACCTGTGACAGCATGGAGTGGCAATGATTGCCCCATGGTCTCAACAATCAAATCTGAAGCGCCCTCAGCGCCAAGCCTTAATTCAAATGCGTAGTAGCCCCCTTTCGTGACATTAACGTTGTAACGCAGCCATTCACCTTTGCTAAATCGATAAACATGCATACCCTCTGCGCTGTCATTAGAGATATCAACATCACCTCCACGAAGTGTCGAACTGCCCTCATCCGAATCCAAGCCATCAATGTAATCAACGGCTTTCACCGTCCCCGGCATATCCACCACGACCACCTCATGACGCGTTTCATCATAGGGGTATGCATCGTCTTGGTTTAAAATACCATCGTTATCGATGTCATCATCGTCTTCATCACGAATGCCATCTAAGTCATAATCCACCGATTGATGCAGACGGCGCTCAATGCTGTAGTTGTCTGAGCCATTGTCAGTCACCGTCTGAGCAAACTGCGCCTCACCAATCTGAATAATTTGCAAGGTCTCTGACGTATGCTCTTGCTCGTCATCATGAGTCGTGTCTTCTATCAGACGATATTCCCACTCGCCAAGGCGCTTCCAATGGTGCTTCACTGACAGAGAGTGCAACGATACGGCTAGAGGCTTTCCATCAACGAGTAAGTTTGCGCCGTTGCTGCCAACTGACATGCTTAATACCGCCACCTCTTCTTGCGCTGCATCTCCCTCTTTTTCTACATTTGGATAGAACAACGCCGCCCAAAGCCCAGTGAAGTCAAGATTGGCGATACGGGTGAACAAACTACGACTATCATGTTGTGTCTGAGTTTGCACCACAACGCTTGGGGTGTGGTGCCAATTGATGCCGGTTGCATTCGCCTCAGTGAACAGCCATTGCTGCCAAAGCGTGTCGCTGTCTTTGGAAAACTTCGCGGCCAATAATTGTAAGTCATCGGACTGGTAAGCTTGCGATTCGACAATGAGATATTCAACCTGAGTAATAAACTCCGGCATGCCCTCCCAAGGGCGAACTCTAAGCTGCCAGTTGCCCGCGGCATCTTGACGACGTTCAACGGCACCGGAGTAATGCCCTTCAACCGCTAATGGCGGGGACATCACCTGATACGCTGACGTCAATAGAATAGGATTAATATAATCTCGTTGAGGAAACACCGTCTGCCACTGAGAGGATAACTGAACAGATCCAATTTCTGTTTGCTCGATGGCTGGAGTACCATCACTGAATATAATACGAGCAGGCTTCGTGTCCAATTGAGACAGCGTCACACTGCCTGATGTGACTTGTAAACTAAGCGATGTAGGGACAGTGTCCATCCGTATGTAGTGCGTTTTTACCGCCCTATCTACTTTGAGCGTTGCAAGACGTTGCTGATCTGCCGTTATTTCCACATAAGAAGTATCGTGTGGGCTGTTACCTTGAAATTCGGCAAGCAAATAATTGTCGGCTTGAATTTGGCTAGTATCAACATCATAACGTTGAGATTGAGCGATAATAACATCCTGAGACAACCCGAGCCGCAGACTATTATTTGCATAGGCGGCGGTGGCTAATATCACCACTAAAGGAAAAACTACCCACATCCAACGAGACATTTTCAATCCATGATTCATCTATATTTCTCCATAAGTATAGATTTTCTATCATGTAATAAACCACACACTAATTAAGTCGTCAAAAATATCAGCCACCCAAAATAAACACTTATAATAGAATAAAGTAACACTAATTGAAGCCATTAAATTGACGAGGTAAATGACATTATATTGACTCATTTAATGACCAAGCCAACAACTACAATATAAAATCGATATAGGCTATAAAGAACAAGACTACTATTGAAATTCATTCCCTATAATTAGTTATCTTTCATTATTTGAAACATTATTATCTAAATTGGCTACCCTTATAGGCCATAAGAAACTCAACAATAACTAGAATTTATCTAATGTATCTTATAGGGGCGACCTGACTACTCACTCTGACTTGAATATCTTCCCATTTCACTGCCGATTTACATCAAAATAGCAAAGTGCAAAACGCCGCATAAAAGCGGCGTTCAACATACAGACTCAGCGTTTAAATTTACAGCGCGTTTATTTCGGCAAGTTATCTAGCGCATTCGCCATCATCACCAATCGTTCTAATATTTTTTCACCATCGACTCCAATGCCGTTGTGCTCATATTCGTTAGTGATCCACGCTTTGGCTAGCGGAACATTCGCCAATGTTTCTCGGCTATAATCGAGTTCTACATACATGTCATCGGCATAGACAGCGCAAGCGACTGGCACCGTATTTTGACTCAATACTTCGGCATTATATAACGGCTCCCAATCTTCTTTTTTCGCTAACAAATGGGCGGCGTCACGCAAGGGTTTCAAAGTCTCTAATTGGTCAAACATCCATGGATAAACCATTTCGCCAGTAAACCAAAATGGCAGCCCTGATTGGTAGTTAAACTTCGAGTAGTGGTCACGAACTCGATGGGCAGACCAATTCGACGCGAAGCCTTGGCAGTATATGGACTCATGCAAAATCGCATAAATAGGATTAGTTAAATACGCTTGCTCTTGTTGCATCTGATTTAAAAAACTGTAGCTCAGTTTCTTACTACCATTCACCTCAATAAAAGCGCTCTCCAGCATCAGGTAAAGCGGCATATTGGCGCCACCTCGCCCTAAATTGATCCCGATTAGCTGAAACTGCTCCACAGTCAATCGCTGACCATTAGGCAGTGTCACATCATTATTAAGCAAGTAATCAGCAATATCAGTGCACAGCGTTTGAGCCTGCGGGAACTGAGCAAAAAACGCGTTATTTTTGTCCATCACACGTTGATACGTTGCGTGGTAAACATCATCGGCATGGCGGGAAATAGAGGGAATACCTCCCGTCACATAACAGCGCAGCAAGCTTTGCGGGTACTGTGATAAGTAGGTCAGCGTACAGAACCCACCAAAACTTTGCCCTAACGTCGCCCACTGCGTAATGCCAAATTGCTGGCGAATCGCTTCCGCATCTCGGACAATATTATCGGCTCTGAAATGAGACAAGTACTGAGCTTGCTGTTCAGCGCTCAGGTGCGCCAGTGTTTCTTGGTTAATGACCGAACTATTTCCAGTTCCGCGTTGGTCCAACAGCAACACCCGGTAATCTTGTAGCGCTCGCTTTAACCAACCCGACGCTCCACTTGCCCGAGGCGACGGAAAGCCTGGTCCACCTTGAAAATAAACCAACCAAGGAAGATCTTGTTTGTCTTTCCCCAAATCGACAAGTTCACGAGCAAAGACTTGAATCTGCTCACCACTCTCATCTTGGTAATTCAAAGGCAGGGTAAAGGTATGCTGGCGATACAGCGTCGTTCCATCAATAAAGCTCGATTGCACGTGAGTTCCTTTTTTAATAACGTCGTTTACGTAAGTAATGCGCAGTTGCTAAGGCAACGCTTTCGACAAAAATACTAGCATTAATTGCGTCAGAAAGCGCAAGGTAACACCATCCCTTACGCTCTGTTTTGGAATTGATAACAAATAGGCGTCACAGCTAATCTCTCTATTGTATGCAGGGTTACTTAGCGTTACTAAACGTTTTGTAGACAAAAAAAAGCGTTAGCAAACTCTACTTCGCTAACGCCCCATACATTATATTTTGGTTCAAGAATTACGCTTGGTTTGACTCTTCATCGGTGTCGCAATCAGTACAACTTTGAAGCGCAATTTCGTGTTCAAAGACGACTACATCCTTACCTTCCGCCAGTAGCTCAGCAATTTCATCCGCGACTTCTTGCTCATCTTCCGCTTCAACTTGATTCGCGAGTTCTTCTTCTGAATAACCATAAAAGTTCAGCAATAAGTAATCACGCGCTTCAGCTTTAGTGCAAGTCACGTTCACTGAAAGATCTGGTTCAACGCAGTCTTGCGCGATAATCGTCGCCATTTGCGCTAAAACATCGTCTTTCATCGCAGCGGTTAACCAACCAAGGTCAGTGTTTACTATGGTTTTTTTACAGTTAAAGCAAGGCAGTTGATGAAAGTAATATTGAAAATCAGTCATGGGTCATTTCTTCTTTGAGTGTTGTATAACAAGATTATGCGCGTTTTCTAGCAAAATACTATCTCAATAGACATTGAATACTGAATTGACGTAGATGGAGGGGAACGAAGACGTAAAGATAGACAGATTAAGGCGAACTTACACCACTGTATATATCAATAGTGAAATCTCTATTGGATGGCTATTTTTTCGGAGTGGGGCCAATGACACCTTTTAAAATCGACTCTGCGATATTCACATAATTTCGACATCGCAAGCCATATTCTATTCGGTACTAACTTCCTTGAACTGAAAAAGAGTATCGTATGAAAAACAAACTGATTTCGTTAAGCGTTGTACTTAGTTTTATATCGTTTGGTGCCGCAGCAACCAATATCGATGCGCATGAAAAATTCCGTGGCGAGCAAGCCTTAGAAGCCGACCAATCGCAGTGGTTTCGTGAATTAAGAATGGAAAACTGGACAGAAATAGTACCAGAGCAGGATATTAGGAGTACGCTAAGCCGGATCAACTCTGGTCATAAACTCCGTGACTTTATCAATGACGATGAACCCGGTCACTGGACCTATGAGTTCACTAAAGCGGCAGATAACTATGCGGCATCAGCAAACGATTATGACTCATACCGAAAAGCTTCAATGATGTACCTAATCGCATCGTATCCAAACCATATGACGCCGCATGAACATACCGCCATTGAGCGCTCAGTCGAACTTTACTTAAAGGCAGAGTCATTAAGTCATACTATTAATGTCGAACGCATTGATATGCCTCTGGCCAATGGCCTCTCGATCACTGGTTTATTACATCGTCCCAAAGGGGCATCAAAGCCGGGCGTGATCTTATATACCGGCGGTGTGGACAAGATTCTAACCGAGCATAGAGATTCCATTGATGGATTATTAAAGCAAGGTTTTGCCGTCGTTACGTTTGATATCCCCGGTGGTGGATTGAATAACAACATCACCATTGAGCTGGAAAAAGAAGATCAGGCTCACCAAGCCGCGCTCGCATACGTAAAGTCCGATAAACGACTCGATGGTAACAATGTCGGCGCGCTAAGTTCGTCTGGCGGGGGAGTTTCATTAATGACGTTCATTTTAAACACCCCGGAGCTAAAAGCGGGGGTTGCACGTTGCGCGGTCGTAACCGACGTACTCACCGATACCCAAGTGTTCCATCATGCCCCGCTCATGTCTTCCATGTCTTACGGCTATCGCATCGGGGTTGAAGACGTTAGCGACCTTGATTCATACGGCAAATGGACCATCCCGTTAGCACTTATGACAAAGGGCTTTAAAACGAATGAAACTAATGTGCCCGTTCTCGCAATCAACACCAAAGATGACATGGTGAACCCACCTAAAGAGATGGTATACACCGCAGGCCTATCTACGAAAGGAGAAGTGGCGTATTTTGGCAACTCAGGGCACTGTCCCGATGGCGAAGAGCCCGAAAAAGCGATCATTAATTTCTTTGATAAGTATATGTAACGCAAAAACGACGCTTACATCCAATGTAGACGGATATAAGCGTCGCTTCTTTATAGATTTAAATAACGCTCTTCCACCCATTCAGTCCGGTGTGAGACGTTAGATATCGGCGCTATTTAGGTTGGTTTACCTGCACGACTAGCTTACCAAAATTTTTCCCTTCCAGTAGCCCGATAAAGGCTTCAGGCGCTTGCTCTAACCCATCAACCAAGTGCTCACGATATTGCATTTTGCCTTCTGCCAGCCATGTTGTCATATCTTGAGCAAACTCATTGTAGCGATGTGCGTAGTCATCAAAAATAATAAAGCCCTGCATCTTAATTCGCTTAACAAGCAGTGTACCCATCAAGGCTGACATGCGATCTGGCCCCTCTGGCAGTGACGTAGCGTTGTATTGAGACACTAAACCACACAACGGGACACGTGCTGCGGTATTCAATAGCGGCAATACCGCATCAAACACTTTACCGCCAACATTTTCAAAATAAACATCAATGCCTTTTTCACACGCAGCAGCCAATTGTTCAGCAAAATCCTCGGATTTATGGTCGATACACTCATCAAAGCCAAGGACTTCTTTTGCGTAACGGCATTTTTCTTCACCACCTGCTACACCAACGACGCGACACCCTTTCAGCTTGCCGATTTGCCCAACCGTTGCACCAACAGGCCCCGTCGCCGCCGCAACAACCAAGGTTTCACCCGCCTTCGGTGCGCCAATATCAAGCAGCCCCATGTAGGCGGTAAAACCTGGCATACCCATGATGCCTAATGCAAACGAAGGATGCGTCGGATTTTGACCTAACTTAATGAGACCTTCTCCATTAGATACGCCGTAATCTTGCCAACCCGTATAGGCAAGCACCCATTCGCCCACTGGAAAACCTGAATTATTTGACTGCTCCACTTGGCATACCGTCGCCCCAACCATTACGTCATCAAGCTCAACAGGATCAGCGTACGATTTCGCGTCGCTCATGCGACCACGCATATAAGGGTCAAGAGATAGGTAGATACTACGTAGCAACATTTCATTGTCGCCAATAGCGGGTACATCAGCGTTTTCAATACGAAAATCAGCTTGAGTTGGCGCACCAACAGGACGAGATGCCAGCACGATACGGCGATTGGTAGGTTGAGTCATTGGGTTTTCCTTTTGTCGTAGTAACACTGATCCAACCAACATAATTAGACCAGTCGTCTAGTGTTAATTTCTAAAAATCCCGCTCTGTACTCGCTGTTAGAAAAAACGTCTAAAACAAGTAATCTGGCGGGTCTATTTTCTATTCTCTATTTGGCTAGAAGCTGCTTAGTTGTTGTAAAGGCTTGCTCTAACCCTAGTTGATCTTGAGTAAGTTTGCTCATTAAGCTTGCACCAAGCCAAAGTTGATAAATCACTTGCGCAGTACTTTTGCTATCAGTCACATTAATCGAGCCATCTTCAATGCCACTTTGCAAGCAGTTAGCAATGGCAGCGGCCACACTGTTGGCACCAGATAACAAGGCCTCGCGCATCGGTGTAGACAGATCTGAAACTTCAGCACTTAACTTAACGACCAAACATTTATGTGCGTTACAACTGCCATTTTCCACGCTTAACCAGCGACTAAAGTACGCTAATACTCGAGCAAGACCAGAGCCCTCCCCATGTTCTAAAATAGCGTTAATCCGCTCTAAATAATGGTGAAAGTAGTCTTCGATCAACGCCTCACCAAATTGCTCTTTCGACTTAAAATAATGGTAGAAAGAACCTTTAGGCACATCGGCCGTTTTTAATAATTCAGACAAGCCAACACTGGTGAAGCCTTTCGTTACCACTAACTGGTAACCGACATCCAAAATGTGCTGACGTGTATCGTTGGTTTTTATGTTCATGGGGCTAGCCTATTACAAAATAGACCAGTCGTCTAGTTAAATATCACAAACGTAAAAACGCCGTCTCTCTCATGACCTAAAACTCACGACGATGAAAAAAACCAAAAAAAGACTGTACAAAAAACAAACAATCTATACTATAGCGCTCAGTTGTTCAGAGAGTTATTAAATGCAGCATCGAGTACAAGTAAAACTTCCACTACTAAGCCTTAGTTTTGTAGTTAGGCGTTTCCCTTTTATTTTAGCGTAACATGATATAATTCAACCAATTAGCTAGCCATAATAGCTTGTTAATATTGAACTTTTCTTAAATCAAATGAATAAGGGGCATCACATGTCTAACACAACAACTGGTACAGTAAAATGGTTCAACGAAACTAAAGGTTTCGGTTTTCTAACTCAAGATAACGGTGGCGATGATGTATTCGTACATTTCCGCGCTATCGCATCTGAAGGTTTCAAAACACTTAACGAAGGCCAAAAAGTGTCTTTCGAAGTTGAGCAAGGTCAAAAAGGCCTACAAGCGAACAACGTTGTTGCTATCTAATTAGCCACGATGAGTATTCATTTCGATGAATGCTAAAACGAATAAATGAAAGGTCGCCATTGGCGGCCTTTTTTGTGCTTGCTGAATAAGCCAACTTCGCATTAAAGCTCGCGTAGCTTAGTAAAGCTTAATGGCGTCTCCCCTGTATGCTGTTTAAAAAAAGCTATAAATGCGCTGTCAGATGAGAAAGCCAACCTGTGAGCAACATCCCCGACTTGCCCTCCTTCGCATAACCACTCAATCGCTTTAAGTAACCGCCATTGCTGACGCCAATCTTGGTATGGCATGCCCGTTTCTTGTTTAAAAATGCGCGTCACGGTTTTAGTGCTTGCGCCGACTTGTGTCGCTAACGTGGTAAGGCTGGGCGCTAAATACGAGCCGGATGAGAGTTGCTGATTAAAGCTTTGCAGCCTCTTGTGCTTGGGAAGAGGTAGATAAAAGGCGTGCCGCTTGGCCTGGTGGAATTCTTCCCAAAATAACGTTGCCGTTGCATTCATTTTTACAGCAGGCAGATCCCAAGGCCACAGCGCCATTTTATTGATCAGCGCTTTCATCACTTCATTCACTTCTATTGTGGTGATCGTCTTTGGTAGGGTGAACTCGCTCGGTTCAAAATACACCGAACGATAAGCCACCACATTGGTCATAAATGCTCGATGCCGTGTATAAGGCGGAATCCAAACCGCTTTGGTGGGCGGCAGAATGCACAACGAACCTTCAAGTTCGAAACTCATGCAACCCTGCGGGGCATACAATAACTGTCCTTTATTGTGCTGATGTAGGCCAGAATCATGCTGGCCGACGTCTGCAGCAATACCAACAATAGGCACCCGGATACTATCGGCATCAAAGGCTGTACTCTCGGAAATAAACGCCATATGTCCTTATTTTGATGTTATTGGTATTAATATTGTTAATGGGAATAGAGTAGTCCTATTTATACTTCTCGCCAAGTTAAATCAATACGAGAAAACACAATGAAAACCAAACCTTCACTGGGACTCATGGTGACGATGCTAATGTTTCCGCAGATAGTGGAGACGATTTATAGCCCCGTTCTAGGCTCCATCGCACAACATTTTTTTGTGACCGATGCACAAGTCGCACAAACTTTATCCATCTACTTTATCGCTTTTGCTATTGGCGTTGTGGCTTGGGGCGTGTTCGCCGATAAATACGGCAGACGACCTGCAATGCTTTGTGGATTAATTATTTATGCAGGAGCCTGCGCGATCGCTTTATTGGCAGACAACTTTGCCACCATAATGTTGGCGCGATCACTTAGCGCCTTTGGTATTGCAGTAGGCTCCGTGGTCACGCAAACCATGCTTAGAGATGCCTACAGTGGTGAAGAGCTAAGTAAGGTATTCAGCCTTATGGGGATGGGTATTGCTATTAGCCCGGTCGTTGGCATGCTACTAGGAGGGCAGTTAGCGCATCTGGGAGGACATCAAGCGGTGTTCTTTACTTTGTTAGTGATGGCTATGCTGCTATTGCTATTTAATACGGTGAAACTGCCCGAGACTCAACACGAAAAGCGACCTCTTGAGTTAATGGCTTTAGCAAAGAAAATGTTAACCGACGTCAAAGTGTGGCAATCGGCCATATTAGTGTCAGTTTACAACATTGCCCTATTTTCTTACTACCAATTGGGAGGATTTGCCTTTTCTGATTTAGGGCTAACGGCAGACGAGTTTGGTTATAGTGGCATCGTGTTGGGTATTGGTACATTGTTAGGAAGTACACTCAACCGTTCTTTGCTGTCATCACGTTGGCTCACGAGTCCATCATTATCAAATGGTCGAGCGCAAACTCGCCTATTAGGATTATCAGCAATACTTCTGATGATGGGAGGCGTCGGCGTAAATTGCACACTAACGTCTATTTACTTCCTCCTTCCTATGATGATGGTTGTGATGGCATTTGGAATCGCCATCCCAAACATATTGAGTATTGCGTTAGTCGACTATAAAGCACAGGCGGGCAGCGCTGGCGCGTTATTTGGTCTGAGTTATTACTTAATGATTGGCATTGGATTAGCACTGGCTGGCTTCGTTCAGCACTTAGGGACAGTCTTGATAGGATGTGGTGTGATCACGATTCTCATCATGGTAAGCACCCACAAAAACGAAAGGCGCTCATAGCTATCAACCACTGCGACTTGTCGCTATGTGCAGAACAAAAAAATAGCCAACTCTTCCACGACTCAGGGCAGAGTTGGCATCACCAATTTTGTACTATACCCTTTCAGTTTATTGTGGGCTGGTATGCTTATGATGTTCTGTTAGCTGTAGATAAAGTTGGTCTTTTAGCTCCATCCGCTTCACTTTAAGGATGTGCATATTTTCATCGTCAATTGGGCTGCCGGAAATTTCTAGCTGGCGGATATCATAATCAAGCTGATGGTACTGTTGAAGGTCGGCTTTAAATGTCGGGTCGTCGTGGTTAAGTTGAACAATATCGAGTTTGAGTTCTGGAAAATCCAAAATAAAAGCATGATTTTCGTTGAGCATCGGCATTCCCTCTTCCGTCTAATTACTTATAAGTATAGGGGTTATCAGCGCGCAGAAATGTGTCTTAAAACCCAAAGCCAAACATTGTTCGACCATTGAATTACTGTTCCGCTTCACTTAATGCAAATTGAATCTCTTCCGCTGAGTATCCCTTACGGCTCAGCATTCCATAGGCTTTGCTGCGTTCTTTTCGATTGGTAAGATCATACGCTTTCTTCTCTAGCTGCTCTAAGCATTGCTGAAAAAAATCAATCTGTTCCGACTCAGTCAAACGATTGACGACCGCCTCTAGATCGGAAATATCAATCTTTCTTTGCCTAAGCTCTTGGCGGATCACAATCAGCCCTTTCCCTTTACGTGCCAGCTTTAAGATCTCTTTCTCTATGTCGGCTTTTTGAGCCTTAATCTCCAATTTAGATTGAAGTTGACCCGCATCTGCGTGTTGGTTTACGGCTTCTTTTACTTGGGAAAAACTAAAGCCACGGTTTTGTAGAGTAGCGAACAATTTCTCTTTACTCATAGTAAGCGCTTGATAATAGTGATTCACCCTACCATTCAAAATAGTTTGTTCATCAATGGCTTTCTCTGCTTTTACCACATCGATGCATTCCAAAATAAGCGCATCGCTTAACCCTTTAAGCTTTAATTTTTTAATAATATAACCGGACCCATACTCACCCATAAATGCACGCTCGGTAAATTGCAGTGCAAAGTCTTTATCTGACTTTACATAACCAAAGTCTTGCAGCTTAGCCATTGTGTCTGCAATCCATTCTTCATTATCGGTTTTGACTCGCAGCTTGCTCAGTAACTCGCTTTGCGTCATGTCTTGGCGACCAAGGTGCCACAAAGCTGAGTTCATCACGCTCTCAATTCGCGTCGCTTTTTTTACTGGGTTTCGATCGTTACTCAAATTATTCTTCCTGCTTCATTTAAACGTTCGCCGAGCGCGCTCAAGATCACCCGTTGCTAAGCATTAACTTAACGCAAGAAACCAGATACTCATAACGAAAACACGTCACCCACCTTTTTTCGTCACTTTGTACTGTTCAATAAAACGAAAAAGTCAGCCTAAGATAAGCTAAAGGGACGGTCGTAATATACACTTTAACAACAAGGAGCTTAATTATATTTTTAGCCCCTTGTTGTTTCTGTGTTTAAATTAGATATTAAGGGTCACATTGACTAGTTCCCACCAATAAAGTTTACTAGGAGTGGAACAAACGTTACATTCATCATTCAAATGTTCGACATAAGTACCACCTTCCTCACTTTGGGAAAAAAGCCTTTCTCCATAACGGTATACCGTCAAAGGATATTTTGATTTCCAAACTCCAGAAGATAAGGAATCAAAATTCGGCTGTAGACTTATCAGCTTAGTAACAAAATGTGTTTTTCCTTGCTCACAACTGCTTGGAATATTTAATCGAATAGCAGTCTCCCGTGAGAAATTATCAGTAACATTGCACCCATCATGTCGAGTTAGGTAGAAAAGACCTGGTCTAGTCAACTCCTCTCCTTCTTTTTTAAGCTCAATGACTACTCGAATACCTTGTCCATAATTATGTATATCGTCTGCTGTCGGTATTATTACATTACGAACCCCAGCAATCCCGAACCGGGTATCCCCAATATTATTAGTCACTCCATTATTTCCCAAGTCACTTCTTAATATTTTATTAGTGTTGTTAATATTAAATTCGACAGAATGCCTCTGATTTGCTTCCGACACAATAGGCGGATTTACTGTCACATTGAACGTACTTGACTCGGACTGTTGGTAGTTATCGCTTTCGCTTGCATATACCGTAAAGACAACAAGATCAGAATCAGGATAATTAGTGGTGGTTAACAAACCGGAGTTTGGATTAATCGAAGCTGTAGAAGAAGCAACACTACCAATCTGATGTGTTCCGAAAACTAAATCTCCGTAGGAGCCTTCGTTTATCACAGGAAAAATAGTCTTTAACGGCGCATAGTTTGTCTCCACGTCTTCAATAATAATTCTAGGATGCTCAGCCCGCTCTATGTTGCTTTGCACAGTAACTGTCTTTGTCATAAAGTTTCGAGACCACGAAGTTAACTTAACTGTATAATCTCCTGCACCATTGACTTGCAATTTACCACTTGTTGAGTCAATTATACTGACATTATTGTTCGTCGCCTCTACAAGCTCAAATGTCATATCTAGAGGGTGTCCTTCGTTGTTCATGATGCTATGAGTTAATGTAGGCATAACGAAATCCTCCACTAAATACTGGACAACTGGATATTGTAGAGAGAGATCATTCTCTGCTTTTTCGACACGAACAGTATAAACTAAAGAGCTAGGAGAGTAGCCAATTCTAAAGTTATCATTGACTCTAATTTGAGTTACTCCGGCGTTTAGAACTTTCATTTGACCATCTTGATCCAGTTGAACAACATCAGTTAGCGAGCCGTCAACAAACTGGTAACTAAGCTCTCCTTTAACACCCAGTATCCTTGGGGGAGCGAGAATGTTAGTTGCAGGGCTCCATATTGCAGATACTTCACTTTCGCCATTCTCAAAGGTCAAATAACTCTCCGCCGAAGTAATAACAATATATATACGTTGGACATCAGAAGCATTAAAATTATCTGTTGCAGGTCTTCGAACTGTAACAAAAGCACCACCATCACGTAATACGCGCACAGAGTTTGGTTGATATATACTCAATATATTTGCTCCATCGATTGACACGACTTCAACATCATCATAAGAAGAAATCAAATTTTGAGCTATAAATTGATCTTTAAGGTTTATGACTAGCCCTTCGCTAAACTCCATTTGAATTCTTGCAAGACTTGGCAAAGGATCGGCTATACCCGGGCTAACGTCTAAATCTAAGGTGAAAGGTTGCTCTAGAGGTAGATAATTTCTACCCCCATCATCAAAGACCTCCAAGCTATAATCCCCTACTCTAGAAACTACTATTTCTCCTCCTGAAAGTGATACATTCTGGTTATTACTGTCGACTGTTAGCTCACCTTTTGCACCTGATATAATTAGCGGAATTGTCAGGTTTTCCCTATACTCTATTTGAATACTTTTATTAGGAATTCCGGGATGCTGAGCTCGACGAACAGCATACTTTATTGAGCCAGAATATGCTTTGTAAAAGTCATTCTCAGGGATACGTAAATGAATTAAAGCCAATTTACTTGTAGATGCATTCTGTATTTTTGGCAGACCAGTATCTGTATCTATCACAATTACGTCTTGAGCGAACTCAGGGTCAGGGTCTATAGAATATTCAGCTCCTTGAGGTAAGTTTTCTACCGTAGGCGACAATATAAAATCAGGGTGATAAACGATAGTATCGCGTTCTATTTTAAGATAATCGGGTCTTTCAGCTTTCTGAATATCTACCATGAACTCATATTCTTCAACAAATGAAGATTCTATACCTTCAACAAAGCGGGTTACACTAACTACAATAGAAACTTTCCCAGCTTTTAGTACTTCCATTTCTCCTGTTTCAGCATTTAGCAAATTAACAACATTTGTATCGGGCCCTTTGATTCGAAACGACTCTGTGTAATCCTGTAATCCTGTAATTCGTAACGGTTCCAAAAGCAATCCAGCGCTATAAGTTGCTAAAATGGGTCGATATTCAATTATATCTGATGATAAATCTCTGACTTCAACATGAACTTCCACCTCAGCAGGATTAAAATACAGGTTACCTGAATCTTTCACTAATATCGTGGCCTCACCTGGTAGCTTAGCAAACACAATACCATCTGAATCTACATCAACCACTTCGCTCCCTGAAAGTATTTCATACGTAATCTGACCATTGAATTGAGTAACATTAATACGTCCCGATATATTGCTGCCAATATTAGAAAGGATTAAGGGGTTAGCTGTTAACCGTTCATTATCCGCTTTCTCAATTTCTAAAGTAAAAGTGTCCATAGAATCTTCATAACCTAGTAAAGAATCTACTGCGGTAACAACTACCCTCCCAGGCTTTATAATTAACAGTTGGCCATCACCGGCATCAGACACAACTCCCTGAGGTTCAAAGCGATAGCTAATATTTCCGATCTTGTTGTATATATTCGGTAAGTAGTACTGTTCATCAAGTGAAAAGGCTACTGTACCATCATCTATTGAAATATGTTCTCTCGGTTTTCTATCACTAACCTCAGGAGGAGAATGAGTAGGGTCCGGGCTGCCTGAATCCCCCCCACAACCACTTACTGTTGTAATTACTAACAAAAAAATAATTGCCAAATAATTATTTAGAGCCATACGAAACTTTCCAGACATACTATCACCTAATTCTTACTTAATAGAAAACACTACCACCAAAAATAACAGTGATTTCAAATATGTTAAATGTTAAATTCATTCTAGTTATATCGAATCCCAATAGTTAAACCCGCTCTAAATGCACCACTCAAAACCGAGCTAGCATTAGGAGATTTTACAACCCTAGCATTGAAAGACCCATCATAATAACCTCCAGAATTAATAAGTTCATATTTTTGGCCTAATACAAGATTTTGCTTTTCATCTCCGTCTCCACCTTTCGTTAGTTCAATAGCTATAGAACTATTATCGTCAGCTTGAATCACATTATCATACCCAGAAATAATATGATCCGACGAGTAAAATAACGAAATATTTCCGGAGTAGCTTCTATTACAATATATATTAAAAGGCACCGCAACATGGGCAGCGCGGTCACTTTCAATTGTAGACTTAGTATACACACCTAAGTTAACTTGCTTAACATAATTTTCGGATAGCGCTATCGTATCTACGCTACAAGCAGGAATAATAACTCTACCTGCTATATTAAGTACAAGAGTGTCTTCGTGTGATTGTGGTATATACACGTCCATATTAGGAAATGGATCAATCTCATAGCCATTATCCCATGTGGTAGCGGATGTCATTGAACTACACAATAAACTCAACAACAAAAAATAACCACATTTATTTCTCTGTATGTTAAAAATCATTAAAGCCTCCAAATTAACAGAGAATATTTTCCATAATCAGACGGTAATGATGAATACATACGAAAATTCATACTATATTCTAAATTAATTACCTTCTGAACTACTATAAATTTCCGTCAGAAAAATCTTGCCTATAATTAGCTTCTATAGTTACTGTAATAGGTATATTGAAAGAACCGCCATCGGTAGCTTGACTTGCATCTAGTTCAATGTCGTAATATAACCTTCTAACATCATTCAGCCCTGTAAAGTATATTTCACTTCCATCCAAAGGTACCTTTCGCCCCTCATCATCAAACAGAGATAAATACGTTCCAGGGAGGGGTTGAAGTTTAGTAGGATCCGATGGGACTATGTCTTGTCCTGCTGTGAACTTAAGTACGGCGGTAGTAGCATGAGAACAGGTCAACTCCACTTGCATATTACGAATCCTCGTTTTTCCAGCAGTTACATCACCAAATTGGATTGTATTACTGGCTGTTCCTGGGAACGACAAGGAACAATTAGGGTTATAATTAGTCTCATCAATAGCAGTGAAGTTCACATCTATGGTTACTCCAGAATAGTTTGGTGACCTGAATGACAGAGTTTCCGTTAGTGGCTCTGTCATGCCTGCCATCCCCGGTTCCAACCCCCTAGTATCTACTAACCATTCAGTAATTACATACTCTGTATAAAGGGCACCTTGCCCATTCCGATAACCACACCCAGGGCTGGTTATTCCTTGAGGACCTTGGTATGAATGAAATGAATTCCACCCTTTCGTTTGAGTTGAAAACCACCATTCAATACCACGACCATCGAACGGAACATGGTAATACTGATTAGCAGCATCCCATGTCATATTCCCTGCCCACGCGTCCGTCTTTGAAAGCGTTACTTTTGGTGGGTTGTTCGGATCAACATTTTCATTACCAACATTCTCGATAATTTTTGTAACTTCTGTATTATCGGGGAAATTATTCAATATAGTTTTAGCATAGACAAAATCACCACCATAATTATGCTCAGACGCACCTCCCCCGTGAAGTGAATACTCAATTCTTTTCGGTATTACACGAGACGGGTCATTAGGGGGGGTCCTAAAATCAGCAGTTCCAAGGTTGTCGTCAGTGGTAAAGTACCAACAATACTTAAATGTCACTGGAAATTGAACTTCTACTACTTTCCCTGCAGGTATTGGCCCTAAATCTGCGGTTAAGTGTTCTGCCTCTGACAAAACTGGAACACCTACTAGAAATAAGACCCAGCAGTACCAAAATATTTTTGAAAACCCTCTTATTCTTATGTACTTACTCATCTTTTTATCTCTATATCGTATTTGCTAACACCACCATAATCATTCATTGAAAATACTGTTAGAGTATTAGCATTCTTAGGGATACTATTACCAATTATAACTTCTTCAAAAGGCCTAAATGTTGCCAACATATTCGCCACATTATTAGACAACTGTATCTTATTACCATCAGGGTCTTTAATTGCTACTATTGACAAAAAATAGGGGCTGTCATTACGCAAAATATACCCAGCATTTGTGTTGCCAATAAAAATTTCAGATTCAACGTCCTTCCTCCCATCACGAAGATTAAGTGGGCGATAAAAGAGTTTTATTTTACTCCTCACCGCTAGTTGAATAACATTTTTATTTTTCGGCTTCGGAGGGATTTCTTGCACATTTAGCCAATATAAATGCTCCTTGCTACCATCAAGTCCTCTACTGGCATTTACAATCCTTACTATCTGTTTTTCTCCGGGCCCTACCCTAAAAAACGCAGGTATTGCTACAAAAGCTCCATCACTTCCTGGTATAACAGGATTCTCTATCCAAACTTGCCCTCCATATTCTTCAGTCCCTTGGTTAGAAACTTCGAATGATACATATTTATCTTTCTCAGATACGACAACTCTCGTTGTATTTAATACAAACGCAGCCGACGCTGTTACAGACCAGCACATCAGTAACGCCATCAAGAGTAGAATTTTATTACTATTCACTTTAACTTCCTTCAAATGAGCATATAACATCAAATATATAATCTTTATTAACAGGGACTTCGGAAAGATCTAAATAGCAAGATTTATCTTTCCCTCGAATTTCGACTTTATCTATAGGCTCCAAAGACGTAATTACCAGCAAACCACCTTCTGCAATATACCCTAAAATTTCTCCCGTCATTGTTGTCGCCAATGACCCAAAACTTGGATACTCACCGTTTCGCTTGCTCACCTTAACAAAGTAACGTTGTACATCGATGTAATTGAAATCTTTAACTAGTACCGCGCCATTAACGGGCACTACATTTTCAAATGAGCTCGTCAACAATTCAATATTAGCAGGTATAGCATCACCATTTAATGTAATACTATTTTTTCTATATGGACTTAATGGTATTACTGCTACCCCGCTGCCATCAGCGGCGTAATTATCATTAAATTCGACACCGTCAAGCCCTTGTACTCGGGCAATTGCAATGGTTCTAGCCGTTTTATTGGAAAAAATAACCTTAGTTTTAGGAGTAGCCAGAACGGACCCTCTGACACTCCCTGATATATTAGTATATGCATCACTACGACTAAGACCAACGCTAGTACTAACATTATCAAAATTGACATTACCGTATAATGACGTGTTAGTTTTTCTGTTATTTTTATAGCTTACATTCAAACCACCACTTACTTTGTCAGAATATCTTAGTGATGCACCTGTATTAACAGTGAATGAATCATCATTGTTGTTGTAATGCATATTACTGAATGAATAATGATCGCGTCCAAACGCACTAAATGGAAAACTAAAGTTAATTGAACTACTTAATACATCACGACTATTAGTTCCACTCTGATAAGTGCTCGCTATATTCACAGAAAGAGCCTTAAACGAGCGAGAAGCGGTAAAGCTTATTCCTTGCCTATTCGATGAATCACGATACCTATCATACCAGCCATTAACCGAAAACCTGTTGAGGCCCATTCTATGAGTAACGTTGAATGTTAACCTATCACTTCGCGACCTGCGACTATAAGCATCCAAAAGATTATCGGGCTTGAAATCTGAAAATTCAACATACCCCTTTGATGCATATTGGTACCCTATAATCTGTAAATTAGTATCTCGACCCAGTACTTTAGAGTATTGTATTTCAAGAGCATGTCCATCGAGAGTGTTATCAATAAATCCTGTCGAAATGGGCTTAGAATAACGTGACCATGAGTAATTTATACTAGCAGTCAATGCACCAAATTTATTTAGTGGAACACCCACACCATATCCTAAGCTTTGATAATCTCGACTGATAATTGATGCTAAATTAACCGTTCCGAAAGATAGTCCATAATCCAGCCCGCCCGCTATAAACATCCTCGTTTCATCAGTTTTACTTCCTACCGACAAACTATAATCTAAATTACCTTTTCTCAATAAATTTGGTAAAGTGGAAACGTACATGGTTCGAGTAGTCTTTTCACCCGTATCCAACTCTTCCTCGATAATAGTTAACTCCCCACTATATATAGCAGACACATCCGAAAAAGAATATGGACCAGCGGGTACGATCCTACTAATTATAGTGTATTCGTCTTGCTTTATAGTAACTCTAGATTTCCCACTAGCGATACCATCAACAACCGGTGAATAACCTCTCAAGTTTGGGTCAAGCATAGAACGATTAGATCTAATCTGGACACCATCATAACTAAATCCTTGGACTATTGGAGCAGAAATTACGTTGCGACCCATACTGAGATCGCCTTTTATAGATTGAATTGGCGTAGAGATATTAGCGCTAGGGGTATTAAATCCAGCACCTTTTGTAACACTAGCTCTTGCATTAAGTACCCATCTATCTACATTAACTAGAGTGTTAAAGCCACCATAAGAATCGAAGGAGTTGTAGCCTGCTGAATCATTTGATATTGTTTCGTTTGCATTAAGGTCATAAGTTAATCTCAATGCATTACTACCAAAGTCCCACTTCTCCTCTGGGGTAATATTAAGGATCGTTACTTGAGGTAAACTCATTGTTAAAGTTTGAGTAGAAAAAGAGAACTTTACCGCCCCCCCTTCTATTTTCGTAAAGTCATAGCATTCTCTTTTAGGGATGTAAGCCCCAATAACCTTATGGTAATTGATTGGCAAGTCTAACCCATTTAACCAATCCGCTTTCAAACATATACTTTCTGTTTCTTGTTCGCTAATTTTTAATACACGTCTACCATAGCTAACATCATTAAATCGAACATCGACCAAATGATCCCCCGGCACATTAAACCCAAGTGTTTGCAGCGCAAGTGGAACTTCAGTGTAGTCGCCTTGAATAAATGAGTAATTCAATTCATTCTGTTCACTGGCACGCAAAAATACAGAATTCAAGGATATGTACATCAAAAATAGTCTGATATATACATTCATGATAATCTCTAAAATAGCGCCCTTTTTGAGCGCTATAAATAATAATTTTTAATTATATGACACTGTATGATAATAATTTTTAGTTATATGATACTGTATAAGTTGCTGCCAAGCTGAATGCACCTGCAATATCAGAATCACTTGCCCCAGAAGTTCTTACCAACTTGGCTGTAAATGGGAATCGAGAACTTTGACCGTTGGTCGTTGTCCCTGTAACCAGATTGGCGCTAGGAGTTATCTGAGTGCCACTTGCGTTTGCACCGTTAAACAACTTAATTCCAACCCCTGGATTGTCACCTGCAATAATTCCGCTCGAACCATTCCAGTTGCCCGCAGTCCACTGGATAGTGTACGCAGTAGTTCCAGCAGTTTGACCTTGGTATGTTGTGCCAATTAGGCAAGGAGCTCCCGCTGACGTTGTACCAATGATATCGAAGTTTGCATAAGCGGTGGGAGCATCCACAGTATCCACTGTTACGTTAGATACCGTTAAACCGTTAAACCTGACAGTACCACCACCTGCATTACCCGGCGATACTGAAGAGGATGCCCCATTTGTAAGAGACTCTGAAGCTCTTGAGTCAACAACGAAATTGCAGGTAGTGCTGCTAACAGCACCGACAAACTGAATCAAACCACTGTGAATACCATCACCTGTTCCTGGAGAAGTAGCAACCTCAGGTGATGCAGGTGCTGCAGGTGCTGCAGGTGCTGCAGGTGCTGTACCTGCATCACCTGCGGCTTCATCAGCGTATACATTTCCAGTAAACGCTCCAGCGATAAGTGCGAGCGTTAAAACGTTCATACTGCTTTTCTTCATATCGTTACCTTTTTTATCCCTTTTGATATATTTTTATTTAGTATGCGAAATCAAATTGGTCTGTTGGGCCAATTTTTAAAATAATAAATTCCTTTTATTTACCATCCCCCCCCGTGTTTCTATTTTTACCGGGTTTCTCTTATCTTGGCATCTAATAATAAGCTTTCCAGCCCATAGGTAAACACAAAGGCCGTTAATTTAATATTAAATATTAAACTTTAATATTAAACCTTCAAAAAAACCAAATACCCACGAAAATAAAATGGTTAATACAACCAAAACAATTTAATTCAACAGAGCGCAGCTATAGTTCACATGTAAACTATAGTTGCCATAATGGCAGGATAAATAGTTATTAAGAGTTTACGTTATTATGTAGTTTTTATTTCACTTTTATTTCAACTCAATTACAATGGTTAGTTCTGCTACAAACATCCACTTTTATTCCCATTTATACTATCGAGGTATTGCTCATGAGTTTTTATGATTTTTATGATTTTTATGATTTTTATGATTTGGAGTTTTGCAATAACACCTCATAAAAGCGCACTTTTAATGTAAATTATATTATAAATATAGATAAATGACGTGAAGAAATTGTTGCGACATTGTACACTAAGGGTTTACAGGTCTACCGTGATCTGAAAAGGGATATTATAACGGTTTATGTTGACTCTTTATGGGGTAAGTGTCACGTAAACCCTTTCAGCTTTGTTTATAATAATATAATAATCAATAAATTAGATCGTTAATTCCCCTATTGGATAGAATGATATTTCAGAATGAGGCACTTTGATATGGCTAACACAAAATACGCACATGATAGAACTGGAGAGAGTATGCTTCACTCTTTCCCGCCCCTTAAAGGAAAGGAACCAAAAGAGTTGGAACAAAAAGAAGTATCACATGATGAGCTGTTTCAGGTATTAATATCAATCGCAAAATCGAAAGGTTCATTAAACAGCACAGAAGAAAATATTCTTAGAGAGCTAGCTAATCATCCAATAGATGTTGTTTCCAGACAAACTCTTCTCAATAATTGTTGGCCTGATCGTGTGGTTAGCAATGGTTCCCTCACTGTAGCAATAAAGAAAATTAGAGATATTTTCAGGCAATGTGGGTTAGACGGGATAATCATAACCATGCCTAAAAGAGGATACATGTTAAACATTAGCAGCTTAAGCACTAGTAATTTAAATATTGCATTAGGGAATACTAATGCGACTAATGAACCAAATATAATTTTAAATAAAATGAGTAACTCAATCACTGATACTCATTTTTTCCATATTTTTTCAAAGGAAAGAAAGATAGTAAAGTCCTTGTCTATCATATTAGGCTACTCTATCGCCTCCATACTACTCCTAAATTATTTATTGTACTGGTGATTTTTATGTTTCGTTTTTTTACCAGAATAAATTGGCTATGCCTATTAGCTATTGAGTTGATCTTCGTACTAGGCTTAGCGGGTGCATTCACTTTTAAGGAAGAGCTTACTCTACACATTACCCCTCCTTGCTCCAACTCTGAAACGGACATTTTTGGTAACATTAAATTCAATCGTCTTGGGTTTGAGAGTTATATAAATGGTACTGATGGATCTCTAGTTCCATTTAATGGTGGCTACCTTCGTTATTTCGATGCTTTTCTTCTAGTAGGTAAGTCTGATAGTGAAGGATCTTGCTTACCTTTCATTATAACCAAAATAGAAAAGTATGAAAGTAAAGAACAACACGATAAGTCGATGAACAATCATGAAGGGTGTATTTTCCTTACGCCATAATAATATTAAAAGGGTATTTTAATATTATTATCTATTATTTTAATATTAAAATACCTAGTCTAGCCCCCGTGTAGATTGCATTATTACCCATTAGTAACTAATAATTAACATCATACCACTTAGCAGGATTCAGCTTCGCTAAATTTTCGTTATTCGTTAGTTAAATTAGGGGTTATTGTCATATGGAACCAACGGAGAAAAATACACCCTTGTATTCTTATACAATGGTCGATGATGCTAAGACGTTTTTTTTGGATGTTGACTTCAATCTTAGCGGTCACAGCCAGAGTGTGAAAGATAGTGACCAAAGCTATAAAAAAAAATATGCTTTCCACCATTCATCGTGGCACTCTTCTCACTCACATGAGACCATACC
Source organism: Vibrio nomapromontoriensis (assembly GCF_050337205.1). NCBI lineage: Bacteria > Pseudomonadati > Pseudomonadota > Gammaproteobacteria > Vibrionales > Vibrionaceae > Vibrio > Vibrio nomapromontoriensis. The sequence continues at coordinate 40,286 of NZ_JAKJSS010000012.1, read as the reverse complement.
TGGAAAACTTAAATTCGAGAGAGTAGTTACTGAAGAGGGTGCAACTTTTGGATATGAAGTATTACTGTGCGAGAGCCAATCCATATACTCATCCGGATTCCAAAATAGAAGTTTAGTCAATGATATTCTTTTCCTACAAATAGACACTATCTGCTCGTATGTCTCCTCTATAGATAACCTAGAGATTACGTCTGGAATTACAATATTTATCAATGTAGAACCATGGCAACTTTCTTTGAAAAAAGTGATTGGTCGGTTAATTGATTTAGCAGAGTTTCTAATAGTGTTTGAGGTTCATACATGTATAGAAATAACTGAAAGGCATACTGAAGATTTATGTATCAGTTCGATTCATGAGCATCTATTCTGGCTTAGGAAAAATAAGGTAAAGATAGCACTAGATGATTTCTGTTTATATGAAACAAGCTGGAGAAGCTTATTAATGCGCTATTTCAGCTGTATTGACTATTTAAAAATCGATGTAAGCGACTCTGAAGAGATATTGGACCCCATTAATTTTCTTGATTTTATTTCCTCTGTAAATCATTTACCAACACTTATCTTTGAACGCGTTGAAGAGGTAGAAGACTATGTCAAAATATGCAAACTTCCTCATTCGAAAAATAAATTACTGCAAGGGTTTTTATTTCCATAGAAGAAAGACATGACGAATTGATCATCTAATATCACATACTAAATTAAAAGGGGATTTTGATGTCTGTACTCGAAATACTTACGATACCAGATCTTAAACTAAGGAAGATCGCACATACAGTTAAAGAAGAGGAATTTAATTCAAATTTATCCGAGTTCGTGGATGATATGCTGGAGACAATGTATGAATCTGGTGGCGTCGGTTTGGCCGCAACTCAAGTTGGCGTATCGAAACGAGTGGTCGTTATTGATATTAGCCATCAGAGGGATAGCCCTATGATACTAGTCAATCCACAATATTCGTCGATTGATGACTCACAACAGTTGAGTCAAGAAGGGTGTCTATCTGTCCTGGAGTTTAGTGCACGCGTAAATCGTTTAAACAAAATACGAGTCAGTGCATCTGATGAGAAAGGTAAACCACTCTCCTTTACGGCGGAAGGTCTTCTTTCTGTTTGTATCCAACACGAGTGTGACCACCTAAACGGTACTCTCTTCATAGACTATTTAGATAGAGACAGAATTCAGTCCGTTCTCAATGCAATGAGAGGGTTGGCATGAAAACAACTTTTGGACATTTATTATTCGTGATTACAAAGGACCTAACAATGCGTTTCCTATTAGCGGCATTCATCTCAATAAGTTTTACCCTTTTTTTGTTCTCTTATTCCAGTTTTAGTTATGCTAAAGACTACGGTGTCGAGTTGGAATGGAACACCGATGATCCTTATGAAATTTTAGGTTTGCTACCTAAACAAAAGGAGAAGGTAAGGGCTCTAATCCGTTCTGATATAATCAAAGACATTTATATACGGAAGAGTAATGTTGGAGAAAACGATTTAGACATCATAACACTCGTCATCACAGCAAATGACGAGGATGAGCTCAAAGATCGTCTGGCAGACCTTCCTCTCAATGAAGCTAATATCGTGAAAGTTAGTTCAATTGAATATCTAGGAGAAAAGTGGTTGGATTCGGAGCTAACTTACGATAACTATGGACTAACATTTCGTTGGAAGCGTCAAGTGGAATCACTAGAAATTGACAGGGTTTTAGGTATAGACTTGCAGCGCGTTATAGCGCTTAATACTTCAGGCTCACTTACCTCTTCATATATAAACACTCAAACTATTGAACAAGGCTTTATCAAACCTGTATATAATTTATCTGTTCTCGCCAATGATGCCGAGCACGCTCTCGCTTATGCAGGTCAGTTTGAAGCAGTGAAGCTCGGTTATGCCAATGTCACCGTAAATTATCTAGGACGTAAGGTCAACTTATACGAGAAGACACTAAAGTAGCGTTATTTAACCAATATATTACTTACCAGTTTTCTTCACTTCGTTAACTTAAGTTAGATTTTCGTTTATACACGCAGACCCAAATTGGTCTCTTGAATCATGTTATATCGGTGCCCCGTATCGGAGGATATATGTTGAATAGAAAAGGCGTATTCGCGATTGCGTTTTTGTTACTCATTTTCGCTGGGCTACATTTAGGTTCAGCTTCTGAAAGCGCTCCCCCTCGAGTACTCATTATGACCTTGCTCGGTGGTTTTTCATTCCTATTAATGACCTGCGCAATACTTTTATCTACACGAGCTATGTGGCTTGAGAACTTATTTGGCGGCCTTGACCGAATGTATCAGGTTCACAAATTCTGCGGAATTTCTTCTGGGCTGTTAATCCTGGTACATTTCTTTGGTATTCCAAAAGAGCTCCCTGAAAATATCGAGCCTACACAATATTCTCTTGTTCCATCTGCACAACTTGGGATGCTAGCTCTGATTACAATGGCGCTCTCATTAGCTATTACATTGAACCTTAAAATCCCTTACCACCGTTGGCGCCTTCCTCACAAATTCATGGGCCTAGTCTACTTTTTAGCAATCGGTCATTTCATGACTGTTCCATCACTCTTCTTTGAGCGCTTTAGTGCACCTGGATATATGTTAATTACTTTTGCATTGGTTGGAGTACTCTCTTTCTTCTACAGCATTTTGGGCAAGAACAAACGCAATTACACACCGTTTAGGCTAGTTGAGGTCAACACTCTTGAGAGAGCTACAGAGATAGTACTTGAACCAATTAAACAGTCACTCCCGTTTAAGGCTGGTCAGTTCGCGTTTGTAGAGATACAAAGTAAGGGCTGGTCTGAACCTCACCCATTTACTATATCTAGTTCACCAACTGAGGAAAATCTCCGTTTCACGATGAAAGTTTCAGGGGATTGGACACGGAAGGTCCGCGAAGAGCTCAAGCCAGGTAAACAAGTGCTCGTTCACGGCCCTTATGGAAATTTCGATGCTAAAGAAGCAGGGAACAAGCAAGTTTGGCTCGCGGGTGGAATAGGCATTACCCCGTTTTTATCAAAGATACGTGCGATGGAACCAAATGACCCTCGTGAAATAATATTTATTTACGCTGTTCGCAATCTACGTGAAGCCATTTTTAAAGACGAACTAGAGCAAATAACTGAAGAGCTAGGAAACTTGACTATTGTCCTCTTGGAATCAGACAAAGGGTATTTCGCTAGAGTTGATATGATGAAAAATAAGCTACAAGACCCTTTGAACGAATACAGCTACTTTCTTTGTGGACCTAAACCAATGGTCAAAGGCCTACATAAAGACCTAGTTGAACAATCTGTACAAAAGTCCTCTATTTATACCGAGGCCTTTGAGTTTCGATAAGCTATATCAGCTCATATACACAATATAGGGAGGGAGTGATGACTATACATGTATTTTTCAACGTGATTATTCTACCAGAAGGTGACGATAAGAACGCCCTAAGTACATGGGCTTCTATCGGTGAGTTTATGGAACAGCAACCTGGATTCCTAGGCTCAACACTTTTTCGAAACCGTCAAAACCCCAAAATGCTAATTAACAAGGGGCGCTATGAGTCCGAAGAGTCATTTTTAGCTTGCATTGCAAATGACGAATTCCAAAAATTATCGAAGATTCTTAACGATCTTGGTGTAGAAAGGACCGCAGCTCTTTACGATAAGTATGCTTCATTTGGTCAAGGAAGTGACGAAATATTGACGTTGGACTTCACTCACTATTAGTTTGCTGCGCAAGATTCAATATCAGAGGGTTCTAGTTGCCAACTCGACGAGAAAGCTGAGTTAGATGATCTGAAATGAAAAAGGCAGCCAGAAGGCTGCCTTTTAAATCAAATACGCTAGTAATTATGCTTTTTGAAGGTCACGTGCTGGGTAAGTCAGCGTCGCGCCATCCACTTTAACGTGAACGTAGTGACCGCCAGCGCTTGTGCCAACTACTACCATTTGACCCAAATCCACACCTTTCGTTGCTACTACTAGATCATCAATCGCGAACATGTATACACCTTGAAATAAACAAATAAAAAAATGAACAACATTTATGCGCGCATTAAACCAGACCACTACCTTAGGTACTAATCGGATTATTTGTCGTATTGATTAGTTTTTATTGTTTAACACTGGCGATATTTTAACGCTTTGCTTAACTCCGCTTTATGAGGAGAGAACCTGTAAAATCACGGCTTAAAAAAACAATAAATGAAATGTAAACGTTGCCTTAGTCGTAAAAAATATCCCTCTATCAGGACAGGATAGAGGGATATTGGCGTCACACTTTACTTGAATTTTGCTTATAGCGGTCAAAGATAACGGCGGCAAGTAAGATCAGGCCGCGAACCACATATTGAGAGAACGGCGACATATTCAGTAGGTTCATCGCATTTTCTACGGTTCCTAGAATCAGTACCCCAGCGATCACGTAAGACACTTTACCAATACCGCCTTTCAACGATACACCACCCAACACACACGCCGATATCACCACAAGCTCAAACCCAACCGATGTCATCGGTTGCCCACTGGTCATTCGAGCGGCCAAAATGACACCCGCCAATGCTGAAATAAAGCCAGAAATGGTGAAGATGATGATCTTTGTTTTGACCACATTAACACCCGCAAGACGCGCCGCCTCTTCATTGCCACCAATCGCGAGTGTATTACGCCCGTAAACGGTTCTATTTAATAAGAAAGCGAACACGGCAAACGTAATTAACGTTAACCAAATGGGGGTTGGAATACCAAGAACCGATGAGTTACCAAGGGTAAAAAAGCTTTCTTCCGTAATCCCTACCGCTTTGCCATCGGAAATGATATAGCCTAGCCCACGCGCAATTTGCATCGTAGCGAGCGTCGTAATAAGTGCGTTGATTTGCAGCTTAGCAATAACAAAGCCATTAAGTAGTCCAAAGGCAACTCCAGACAGCAAGCCTGCGCCAACGCCTAACACCACGCTGCTGGTTGCATTAATGGCGACCGCCGTCACTACGCCTGAACACGCGATAATGGAAGCAATGGACAAGTCCAAATCACCACATGCCAGGCAAAACAGCATGGCACAAGCCACCATACCACTCATGGAAATCGCTAGCCCTAGTCCCTTCATATTGATAAAGGTGGCGAAATAGGGGACAAATAAAGCACAAAGAATAAACAAGGCAGCAAATACCATTAGCATGCCAAATCGATCCCAAATTTGAGCAACACTAAATGGTGCCTTTTTCTTTTCGTTATTAAATATTTTGGTTGAACTGGTTAGAGACATTGTAATTATCCTTATTAAGCAGCATCAGAAGCATGGCCCATCATGGCAAGGCGCAGCGCCGTTTGTTCGTTAAAATCACAGCGAGATAACTCACCCGTTACCGCTCCATCTTTCATCACGAGTAAGCGGTCTGAAATACCAAGTACTTCAGGTAAATCACTTGAAACCACCAGCACCGTGACGCCTTTATCAGCCAATTTAAATATCAGATCGTAGATTTCGGATTTAGCCCCGACGTCTATGCCACGTGTTGGTTCATCGAGTAAAATGACACGCATGTCGGTTGACAACCAGCGGCCCAAAATGACCTTTTGTTGATTCCCTCCAGATAGATTGCCGATCAACTGATCCAGTGATGGTGTTTTCACATTAAGCGCACTAACTTGCTCAGCCGCATTTTGTTTTTCCCACTTAAAATTGATCAAACTACCCAATGTAAGGTGCCAAGGGCGAGCACTAATATTGGTGTTTTCTTCCACCGATAAGATAGGCACAATGCCATCCGATTTTCGGTCTTCAGGGCATAATGTAATACCGGCTCGAATCGCCTCTCGCGGATTTTTGATGACCACTGGCTTACCATCTAAAAGGATGTCCCCGCCGACTGCTCTCTCTGCGCCAAAGATCAAACGAGTTAACTCGGTTCGTCCTGCGCCAACAAGGCCAAATACCCCCAATATTTCTCCTTGTTGAATGTTAAGAGAAACAGGGGCGGTTAATCCCGGACCTATTAGGTTTTTAAGCGCTAAACCGCTTTCACCAAAACGGCGGCTGCGATAGTTATAAATATCATTGATCTCCCGTCCAACCATAAGCTCCACCAAGCGTTCGTGGCTAAGTAACGATAAATCGTCAAACGTTTGAACATGTGTACCATCTTTGAAGATCGTGATGGCATCACATAGATTGAAAATTTCTTCCATACGGTGTGACACGTACATGATGATTTTTCCATCATCTCGTAGCTCACGAATCACTTTAAACAATCGTTCTATTTCACGTTGAGACAAGCTGCTGGTTGGCTCATCAAAGGCAATGATATGGGCATTGCGGCTTAATGCTTTAGCAATTTCTACCATCTGCCATTGTCCGATAGAAAACTCTTTGAGCGGACGTGATGGGTCAAAGTCTTCACCGAGTTTGAGTAACTGCTCACGCGCATTCGCATTCAAAGTTACGGTATCTACGCGACCATTTTTGGTTGGCAGCTGACCCAAATATATGTTTTCAGCTACGCTCAATTCCGGTACCAGATTGAGCTCTTGGTAAATAATCGCGATACCATGCGTCAACGCATCCGTTGTAGAAGCAAAACTTAACGGTACTCCATCAATAATTAGCTCCCCTTCTGTCGGCTGATGTAACCCACTAAGCGTTTTCAGCAACGTGGATTTTCCGGCTCCATTTTCACCCATGAGTGCGTGAATACTGCCTTTGTTGGTGCGAAAGCTAATATTGGATAGCGCCTTCACTCCTGGAAAGTGCTTAGAAATATTGCGAAACTCTAAATAAGACGGTGAGACTGACATATTTTCCTCCTATGAATATCCAAAGCGGCAGGCATCCCTGCCGCTCGGTTCGTCCATTACAGTCCTTTTTTCGCCAATTCTTCTTTGAAATTATTGCGAGTAATCAGTACCACATCCGTCACTTCAACAAACTTCTCTGGCTCTACGCCTTCTTCAACCCATTGATATAGCGACTCAATACTCTTGAAACCATGAACGTCAGGGCTTGGCAATAACGACCCATAAAAACCCGTCGCCTTAGATTTTGCCAGCTCATTGACCGCGTCCACACCGTTGATGCCGATACCAATAATATTCTCAGCATTAAACCCTTGTCCCTCTGTCGCTCTCACCCCACCAAGTACCGTATTATCGTTCATGCCAACAATCAGCCATTGCTTCACATCTGGATATTGAACTAGCAGGGAGTTGGCTGCATCAAGTGCGCCTGGGATATCATTTGATTTGGTTGGTACACGGTGAATTTGGTCTTTAGGAAAACCAAGCTCGCCTAGCGCTTGAATAGAGCCACCCACACGGCGACGAGCCGTATCAAGTTCATCGGCAGTAATCGCCATTACTGCTGTTGTGGATTCATCCCAGCCACGTTTCTTCATTTCATTGTAAAGTTCTGTTCCTTGGCGATGACCAATTTGACTAGCGGCCATCATGACCAATGGCACATCGAGCATCGGCTCACCTTTAGCATTTAAGAATTGGTCATCGACCGTGACAACTTTTAGGTCATAACTCTTGGCTTTTGCCATAATCGCGGGCCCCAACTTAGGATCCGGGGTACAAATAACAAAGCCTTTCGCACCGCTCGCAGCCAAAGTGTCTATCGCATTAAGCGTTTTTTCACCATCAGGCACCGCCATTTTTATCACTTCGAAGTTATATTGCTCGCCAGCTTTTTCGGCAAAATTCCATTCTGTCTGAAACCATGGTTCTTCTGGTTGTTTAACCAAATAGCCTAATTTGAGGCCATCATCGCTACCAAAAAATGCGCTTACAGATGAACTCAGTAGTGTTGCTCCCGTCAAAGCGGCTAGAGTGAGTGTTTTTCTTATTTTACTCATGATGTCATTCCATTTACTGATGCAGGTTGATGTTCTATTGCATTATTAGAGGCAATGATGGATGAAAGAAGTGATGAAAATCACACCAAAAATTTGTAGCCATTTTATCCATGCATATAGCAATCTCAGCCATGATTCAGATCTCACTTTGTCAGCCGCATATGCACTCACATGCCATAAACGCTACATCAATCAAGCTAACAACGTGATTTTCACGCCACTTCCTCGATATTCGTTATTTTATTAACTCAACCACACAATCCCCATTGCGGCGATTTTGTCCATGTATATGACGATTCAATTCATGGCTCTACCACCACTTGCTGGCTATAAAATAAAGGAAATACCGATTGTTATGTGGAGTCATCATGGACAAATTGAGTGCGGTGCATTCGCATGTTATTGGATTAGACTTTGGGTCCGATTCCGTGCGTGCATTAGTTGTAGATACCGAAACCGGCGCGGAGGTGGCGACCGCTGTCACCTATTATCCAAGATGGAAGGAAGGGAAGTATTGCGAACCTGCTCTATCGAAATTCCGCCATCATCCCAAAGACTATATCGAAGCAATGAGTGATGCCATTTGTCACGCGGTCAAGGCACTACCTACTGAAATAGTGGCCTCAATTGTTGGTATTGGTGTCGACACCACAGGGTCCACTCCAGCACCCATTGACAAACAAGGTAAGGTATTAGCGCTCACCCCTGAGCATGAACATAATCCCAATGCGATGTTTATCTTATGGAAAGACCATACGTCGATTTCGAAAGCAGATCTGATTAACACCCTGGCACATTCTGGCCAATTTCCTGACTACACTCGCTATGTCGGCGGTGTGTATTCTTCAGAATGGTTCTGGGCGAAAGCTGCATGGGTTTCAGAGCAAGATCCCAACCTAGCACAGCACATTCATAGCTGGGTGGAGTTATGCGATTGGATACCTGCACTTCTCTCTGGTAATGAGCATCCAGAGACACTGAAACGCGGTATATGCGCTGCAGGTCACAAAGCCATGTGGCATGAAAGTTGGGGAGGGCTACCTTCACAAGACTTCCTTAGCGCAATTTCTCCGGCGTTCGATGGCATTCGAGACCGCATGTTTTCCAAGGTCTATACCGCGGATCAAATCGCTGGCTACTTAACATCACATTGGGCACAGCGGTTGGGGCTTCCTGAAGGCATTGCGATTGCAATTGGGGCTTTCGATTGTCACATGGGGGCCGTTGGAGCCGGCGCAAAAAAATACGATCTCGTCAAAGTAATAGGCACCTCAACCTGCGATATTTTGATGGTGGACGCGAACGACGTCGCCGACCGCACCATTCATGGGATCTGTGGTCAAGTTCAAGGCAGTGCAGCACCAGAATGGTTAGCGCTCGAAGCGGGACAATCTGCGTTTGGCGATATATTTGCTTGGTACAAGCGCCTTCTTATGTGGCCCATCGAACAATTGGCTCAGCAGCAGCCAGCCCTAGAACTTGCCATTGAACAACTTGAACAACAACTCATTCCGATGCTCGCTAATGCCGCCTCTCCAACAACAAGAGAAGACGCCCCTATTGCGATGGATTGGCACAATGGTCGTCGGACACCCTATGCCGATCAACGCCTCAAAGGCGCTATTGCAAATTTGAATCTTGGCACCGAGGCACCAGACATTTTCCAAGCTCTGGTTGAATCTACCGCACACGGAGCTAAAGCGATCGTCGACTGCTTCGTTTCACAAGATGTGAAAGTCGAGCGTGTGGTTGCTATCGGAGGGATTTCTAAAAAGTCTCAGTTCGTCATGCAGATGTGCGCCGACGTCATTGGCCGTGAAATCATAGTCGTTGAATCAGAACAAAGCTGCGCACTAGGCGCTGCCATCTTTGCCGCGGTTGCCGCGGGCATCTATCCCAATACGCAAGATGCTCAACGTGTCATGGCTAGTCCCATCTCACACGTCTATACACCTAACGCCAATGTGGTGCCCGTGAGACAGCATCGAGCAAACTTATATAAAGAATTGGGTCGCGAGCTAGAAACATTCAGTGAAATTCAACAGCAGGGAACTCAGCATGAACAGTAATGCACCCCATATCTCAACGGCACATGTCATGTCCGAACAAATCACCCGATTAGCGTCGCTAAGAGAGCAGGTATGGCAATCAAACCTTGATTTGCAGCAACATCAATTAGTGACGTTTACTTGGGGCAATGTGTCAGGCATAGACAGAGAAAGTGGTCTTGTGGTCATTAAACCTAGCGGCGTGGCTTACGAGGACTTACGTCCAAGTAATATGGTGGTGGTCGACCTCAATGGTCGCGTTATTGAAGGCAAACTTAATCCCTCATCAGATACCGATACTCACCTTGCGCTGTATCGCGCATACCCGGAATTAGGGGGCATTGTGCATACCCATTCGCCACACGCAACAAGTTGGGCGCAAGCTGGACAAGCCATCCCTGCATTTGGTACTACCCATGCCGATTATTTCTATGGACATATCCCCTGCACACGAGCGCTATCTGATGCTGAAATAGCGAATGATTACGAGCTCAATACTGGCAACGTCATTATCGAAACGATTGGCGACACGGATCCTATGCAAATTCCTGGCGTGATCGTTAAAGAGCACGCGCCGTTTAGCTGGGGGAAAAGCCCAAATGATGCCGTACATAATGCTGTGGTACTAGAAGTTGTCGCCCGCATGGCACTGCAAACGCTACAAATCAACCCTAACGTCGGCACTATCAATCAACGATTGCTGGATAAACACTATCTCAGAAAACATGGTTCAAATGCCTATTACGGGCAAAAAGATTCCACCAATCATTAGTTACTAGCATTAAGCATTTTAAATTAAGGGCTTCTCATGAAAACATATTCTGATAAACAAGTCTGGTTTGTCACAGGCTCACAACACCTTTACGGGCCTCAAGTACTGCAAAATGTGGCTCAAAACAGCCAAGAAATTGTGACCACATTAAGCCACAGCAGTGCTATTTCTACCCCTATCATCAATAAAGGGACCGTCACGTCACCTGATGAAATATCCTCGTTGTGCCGTGAAGCAAATAATCACCCTGACTGTATTGGCCTCATACTATGGATGCACACTTTCTCGCCTGCCAAGATGTGGATCAATGGATTAGGGTTACTAAACAAACCTTTCTTGCACCTCCACACTCAATTTAATGCTGCACTACCATGGGACAGCATTGATATGAACTTCATGAACACCAACCAAAGCGCCCACGGTTGCCGTGAATTTGGCTTTATTGGAACTCGTATGGGGATTGATCGCAAAGTGGTGGTTGGCCACTGGCAAAACCAAAGTGTTCATCATCAAGTGGATGATTGGTGCCGGGCCGCAATGGGCATTCACGAAGGACAACATCTAAAAGTCGCACGATTCGGGGACAACATGCGACAAGTGGCGGTCACCGAAGGCAATAAAGTGTCGGCTCAAATTCAGTTTGGCTACGAGGTAAACGGTTATGGACTCGGTGAACTCAGCGACTGCGTTAACGATGTCTCCGACAGTGATCTCAACGCCCTTCTGGATATCTACGCCACTGATTACGATTTGGCACCAGCATTATTACAAGACAAAGCCAGCCTTCTCATTCTCCAACAAGAAGCTCGTTTGGAGCTTGGCATGGAGCAATTCTTAACCTCTGTGGGTGCTAAAGCCTTTACAAACACCTTCGAAAACCTGTCTGGTTTAACCAATCTTCCTGGGCTGGCAACGCAACGCCTAATGGAAAAAGGTTACGGTTATGGCGGCGAAGGAGATTGGAAAACAGCAGCGATGACTCGCATTATGAAAGTCATGGGACAGGGAAAACAAGGTGGGACTTCTTTCATGGAAGATTACACTTATAACTTCGGAGCAAACAGCCAAGTATTAGGTGCACACATGCTAGAAGTGTGTCCCACGATTGCCGCTAACAAACCAAAAATTGAAATTCACCGTCATACCATTGGCTGTGACTGTCATGTGGCAAGAATGATATTTAGTGGTAAAGCCGGTCTAGGGTTAAACGTCTCTATGATTGACCTTGGCTCACATCACCGCATGTTGGTCAATTGTGTTGATACGGTATTGCCACCGCAAGCCTTGCCTCACCTACCTGTCGCCCACGCCCTGTGGACACCACAACCCAATTTAGAGACGGCCGCTGCCGCTTGGATCCACGCTGGTGGTGCGCACCATACCGTCTACAGCCAATCTGTAACCGTTGATATGCTGACTGATTACGCTGAAATGACTGGGGTTGAGATGATCTTAATCGATAACGACACTAAGTTGCGCCAGCTAAAAACGGAGTTAAGACATAACCGTGCACACTACCGTTTCGCCTAGCGATCGAATGTCGTCATATTTTCATAAGGAGGCTCCGTCTTGGAGCCTTATTAGGTCTAGCTATGAATACAATGAATGAGTCGCTCCCATCTACCGCAATGCTCAATTGCAATGAATGGCAGCTCAGCCTGAACAAGCATACCCCCGATTGCTTTCAACTTTTGCACCATTCACATGCCATTTTTCAAGGGCAACTAGAAATCTACAACAATGGAAACCCGTTAGATTTAAGTGCGATCACATGGCAGTTTCGTGATAAACCCCATCAGTTTGAGCAATGGTGTAACCTACGAATCAACCATGCCATTTCTATTAGTATGACCTACTCATTCCAACAGGGCGTGTTCGTCATCGACTATCTCGCCAGAAGCCATAATCCAACAAGGTTAGATATTCGACATCATATAACGGAAATAGACCCTTCTCTACCGGGTGAGAGCGACCATCAGAGCCTAAGCCCCTTGTCGAATTGGCAGCATCAACGAGGTGATAACCCCAGCGCTTACTTAGTCGAGTCGAATGACCGTGAGTTTCGTGAAGGGTTTAGCAGCACGCAATGGATTGTTTTGGAACAAATGGCAGACGAAATCCATCGCGCTTAATACCATCTAGGCGTAAAATATCGACAAATTAACAATAAACTCAATAAGTAAAGTTCACATTATGCAAACTGACCCACTCAAACCCGGATTCAATTTCGATGCGCATTTGGTCGCGGGGCTAACCCCTATTATTGAGGGCGATGAGCTGGACTTTATTATTGACCGTCCTGACGGGATGAAAGGGTTTATTATCAACATCACCAGTAAGGGAGAAGGCACCATTTTTTCCGGTGATAATGCCTTTGACGTTAAACAGGGCGATATATTGCTTTTTCCTCCAAGCGCCGCGCATTACTACCATAGAAAGGAGCAATGCTCGTCTTGGTTTCATCGGTGGATCTATTTTCGACCGCGTGCGTTCTGGCATGACTGGTTGTCTTGGAGTGACAACATTAATGGTGTTTTCGTTACCCGACAGCTAGGGATGGAAACCATCAAAGCGTTAGAGAGCCTATTCATCGATATTGAATACACCTCAAAATCAGAAGTGCCTTATCGAAATGATTTGGCGATTAATTTACTTGAGCAGCTACTCATTCGTTGCAAAACACTGCAGCCTGACGTGATGAGTAAACGACTCGACCCAAGGGTTATTGAGGCGATGAACTACATGACTCAGCACCTCAATGAAGAATTTACCGTTGAGGACGTCTCGGCGCACATCTGCCTTTCCCCGTCTCGCTTAGGACACTTATTTCGCAGTGAGATGAACATGCCCATCACTCAATGGCGTGACGATCAACGAGTCAGCCGCGCCAAACATTTACTTCTGACAACCAACTATTCCATCAACCATATTGGACGAATCATTGGCTACTCAGATCCGCTCTATTTTTCGCGAGTATTTAAACGCAAAGCGGGAGTCAGCCCTAAGCACTTTCGAGAGCAAATTTCATAACATTTAGCCGTAGGATAAAAAATGCCAGCGGTCACCACTGGCATTTTTCTTTGCAAAGAATCGTTTATCTTATCTCGAGACTGTTATATCGAGGCACTTATATCGAAATAGTTAACGGCGGCTCTGGTACGTCAAGGAAGCTGGCGATCACTCGATAAAGTTCACCTTCGGCAACAGTAATCTTACCGTCTGACTCGATCGCTAAACGACACGCTTTCACAAACAAGCGGCGTTCTTGCGGTTTAAGCTGAAGCAATAACTCCAACTCGGCACGGCTCAAACGCCAGCTATTACTTGCAGGCTCTAATGCAACTTCCGGTAAGCTCAATGAGGCAATAGCGTTATTAAATGCGCTCTGTGCTTCTATGGGACTTGAGTGACTCACCCAAGACAACTCCCTCAATAGCCAATAAACGCTCTGCTTAAGCTGCTTCAAGTTTTTGTTTTGGCGAGTAGCGCCAAACGAAACGAGAATTTGCTTCTCTAATAAGTTGATCACACACCACTCTCCTAAAGAGTAATGATTGTCGGTTTGAGATAGCTCCCTTAGCACTTCACATAACCGATTCTTTTGCCCCTCACTGAGAGATTTTAGTGAGGGGATGGCCAATTCTAACAAAGGAAGACGCAAGTGTAGAGGTAAGTCATAATCCAGCCAAGGTAGTAATGCTGCATGAGAAGCCATGGGAATATGGCCTTTGATCATTTCTCGCTGTATGTCGCTGCCATCAAATATCAGTTTTAGTGCGATAAAGCGCGCACTGTAGGGTTCACGAGCAATATCCACCAAATCTTGTGGTAGCTGGCTGATAAGCTGCTTACCGGTTTCCGTAAACTCAGTGAAGGTCGGCAATACATCTTGAGGTACAGCGTCGGCACCCGACGCAAACCCACTCACTTGTTCATGACTGAAGGCGGTATCTTGGCTCTGGCCTCTGAGAGAAAAGCTGCCGTCCCAGTTTGGCTCAATGCGGCGAATCCTTTCATCTAGCGGTGGGTGAGTAGCAAAGAAGCCCGTGAAGCCCGATAGACTGCTCTGTCCAAACATCATATGACTCATTTGATTGCTCGTTTGGGAATTTAAACTAGAGCCAGCCGTGTGACCGCCAATTTTTTTTAGTGCACCAGCAATACCTTGGTCATTACGTGTAAACTGAACAGCACTCGCATCGGCTAAAAACTCACGTTGACGAGAGATCGCCGCTTTGATCATAGAGCCAAACAAGGTGCCAACCCAACCGAAAACTAAACAGACAATAGCAATCAGCATAATCACCATGAAGCCTTTGTTAGAATCTGAGGAACTTCTAGAAGTACGACGGCTGTAGTGTGTGCTATCTAAAACCAAGTGACCAAAATGCGCAATACAAGTAATACCGAACAGCACGCCGATCAAACGCGTGTTCAAACGCATATCTCCATTTAAGACATGGCTGAACTCGTGGGCAACGACACCTTGAAGTTCATCCCGCGTAAAGCTGTCTAAAGCACCTTGCGTTACACCGATGACCGCATCGTCAATACTCATGCCTGCGGCAAAAGCATTAATACCACGCTCTTCCGACATGACATAAACAGGAGGAACAGGAATACCAGATGCTATTGCCATCTCTTCCACGATATTTAGCAGCTGTCTATGCTTGGCATCTAATGTATTTGATGAAATGAGTTTACCACCGATGCTCTCAGCGACACCTCTACCACCATTGGAAGAAAGCTCAGACAAACGAATCATGGAGCTTATGGCCACAACGAATATCACCCCGACAAAGCACAGCAGGACGTAGAGAATAGCGGTTCGCTGATCAAAGGGTTCGCCAGTCACCCCGTAATAGATACCAATCGATAGTACGCTTACCAAACCTGTGATAATTAATACCGCTAAGGAGAACAGGAACACGAGGAGCCCGGTGCGCTGACGCGCGGTATCTTGATGATCGAAAAAATCCATTAGAACTCAACCTTTGGTACATCTTGAATTGCTTCACTGTCTGCAAATTCCAGCAGTTTACCGTCATGGAAACCAAACATATTAGCGAACAAAAGTGGTGGGAATGTTTGCTTGTAAGTGTTGTAGTTGGTGACAGCATCGTTAAATGCTTGGCGAGCGAAGGCAACTTTGTTTTCAGTACTGGTCAACTCTTCTTGTAGTTGGCTCATCGTTTCATTGGCTTTTAGCTCTGGATAGGCTTCGACAACCACATTCAACTTACCTAGCGCATTTTGCAACATGCCTTCTGCTTGTGCCAGTTGGCTAATTGCAGCATCGCTGTCTGGAGCGTCACTTGCTGCCTTCAACCCAGAAATGGCTTGATTACGAGCTTGAATCACACGCTCAAAGGTTTCTTTCTCATGTTCCATATAACCTTTTGCCGTGCTCACCAAGTTTGGGATCAGGTCGTAACGACGTTTTAACTGAACCTCAATTTGAGCAAAGCTGTTTTTAAAGCGATTACGTAGCGTCACCAGCTTATTGTAAATGCTGACAGCGAACACCGCGATAAGCAAAATGATAACAATAAAAACAATAAGTGAAATCATAGCAAGTTCCATTTTATGAATGTGTTGTTACTTTATATATTTACTCTAGATATTAAGCAAATTGGACTTACTCATATCTGATATTTTATCGTATAGTGCGATATACGCTCCACTGCTTCGATTATAAATCCCTTTTTCAACATATAAGTGCACCATTTATTTCAGTATAGGTTTCAAAACGCCTTTCCCAGCTATGGTATGCCTAACAAAAATAAGATTTACAGCTTAGATGTTCATTCTATTTATAGATGGAACAAAAATAGAGAATAGCAAAAGTAAGTTAACCACAGTGTGTGACTAGGTGGGCGCGATCGGTAGGTTCCAGCCTGAGTAGGCTTATGACGAGTAAAATGACAGTATTTGAACGGGATAACAGCGTATGAAACAAAATGGTTCCGCTCGCCTCGGTCGATTTAATCAGACAGAGGCAATTGTATTAAAATCATTCTGCCTTTATTATCCTCCGACATCACCAGCGATAAGCGTTTTTACCCCGCACCCTTGGATCACCAGCTGCGTTAAAAATGATGCGGCTTGTTCATAGTCTTCATCACTGAGCGTCGGCTTATCCATAACACTGCCAATTTGCCAGCTAAAATCGGCGTAGGTTTGTGTGGCTGCCCATATGGTGAACATTAGGTGGTGAGGAGGAACGCGCTCCATTAGACCTTGTTCAGTCCAAACGGAGAATTTATTGATTATCATTTGGGATTGTTTGAAAAGCTGCTCTCGAATACCCTCCGGAAGTACCTTCGCCCCAGACATCACTTCACTGGCAAATACACGCGAAGCATGGGAGTGGTCGCGTGAAATAGTCAACTTCGTTCGAATATATTGGCTTAACGCTTCGACAGGATTATCCAGCTCTTCAATAGGACGAGAAGCTTCCAATAAAGGTTTGGTCACCGTTTCTAATACCGCACAATACAATTTATCTTTAGAGCTAAAATAATAGAACACATTGGGCTTAGGTATATCGGCAGCTTTGGCAATATCTGCCATTGTTGTTGCCGCATAGCCATGGGTGGCAAACTGTTCGCTGGCAACTTCGATGATCAAATCTTGATTCTTTCGTCTTATCCGTGACATTGTTTTTCCTACATGCTGGCTGCTCGTGTTTCATGGTAATGATTTCGTTGGCTAAATCCAAGAAATATAAAAATGCCAATGGCATAAATAAGCTAAGAATAGTCGAAGAGTCAGAAGCATAGCGCAAGCAATGATGTGAAAATAACACGCACGCAGACGTGACATTCGTTGATATATGAAGAAAAAATCCCACTACAACCCAAATCAATGCCTGTTAATTCGGAAACCGTCATGATGCAGAAGCCCGCGATGATGAAAAACAACACCTTGGAATTTGCGATAAAGACGTTTCACAACCGATTGAATTGTAGAGGGAACGCGTATAAAAGGAGACGAAACTACGCGATTGAAACCCTTATACTCAAACTCTACTAAGAGATAAGGGCGCGTGCGGAACGGATGTGTCGTTACTCTTAACGACGAATATCATGGTCAGAGCGTTGCTCTATCGCCTTAATCAGCGCGGAGTGATCCCATTCCTCTCCCCCCATGGCAGCGCATTCATCAAACAATGTTAACGCGGTCTGAGTGTTTGGCAATGCCACCTGCAGCTCTTCTGCTCCTGTTAGAGCAAGGTTAAGGTCTTTTTGGTGTAGCGCAATTTTGAAACCTGGATTAAAGGTGCCTTCCACCATTCGCTCACCATGTACCTCTAAAATTTTGGAGCTAGCAAAACCACCAAGTAGAGCTTGGCGCACTCGCGCTGGATCTGCGCCAGCTTTAGATGCAAACACCAACGCTTCAGAGACCGCTTCAATGTTCAGTGCGACAATAATTTGGTTAGCGACCTTGCATGTTTGACCTGCCCCATTATCCCCAACTAAGGTAATATTTTTCCCCATCACTTCAAACAATGGACGCGCTGCATCAAATGCGGCTTGTTCGCCCCCAACCATAATGCTTAACGTACCATTGATTGCGCCCACTTCTCCGCCAGACACTGGCGCATCCAAATATTGAGCGCCACTTTCTTTAACGCGCTTAGCTATGGATTTGGTCGCCATTGGCGAGATGGAGCTCATATCAATAACCAGTTTTTTATCACGGCTTTGAGCCAGACCCTGCTCCACGCCATCATCATCAAACAGTACAGCTTCCACTTGCGGCGTATTGGGCACCATAATGATGACTACATCGGCCAATAGCGTCGCTTCTTTTGGGGAGTGACAAACTTGTGCACCTGCGGCAACAAGCTCTGCAGGCGGCGCATTGAAGTGATCAGAAAAAATCAATTTGTACCCTGCTTTTTGCAGATTTTCGGCCATGGGTTTACCCATGATTCCTGTTCCAATAAATGCAACTTTCATACTATGTTCTCCTTAACGTCTTCGTAATCTCTTAATTCCAACCTAGCGATATTCATTCAGCCAATTTAAGCCTGCTTGGGTGGTAGTTTGAGGTTTATATTCACAACCGACCCAGCCTTGATAACCAATCTCATCAAGATAATTGAGTAAGTAGGTGTAGTTAATTTCACCCGTACCCGGCTCGTGTCGACCTGGATTATCAGCAAGCTGAATATGAGAAATTTGCGCTAGGTTTTGTTGAATTGTCGGCGCTAAATCCCCCTCCATAATCTGCATATGATAGATGTCATATTGTAAATTAAGGTTGGCACTACCGACCTCTTCAATAATGGCGTTAGCTTGCGCTGTCGTATTTAAGAAAAAGCCGGGAATATCACGAGTATTAATCGCTTCTATAACAAGGGAGATACCTTCCTCTTCTAACGCTTGCGCAGCAAAGCGTAAATTACTCACAAAAGTGGCTTGCGCCTGCTCTGTCGTCACGCCATCAGGTACAATACCGGCTAAACAATTCACTTGTTTACAACCCAATACTTTGGCGTACTCTATTGCAGTTGGCACGCCTTCTCGAAACTCAGCGATTCGGCTCGGGTCTACCGCGACTCCTCTATCACCCGCATCCCAGTTACCTGCCGGTAGATTAAATAGCACTTGCTCTAAGTGGTTCTGATCAAGCTGATGCTTAATATCGTTGGCAGACTCTGCGTAAGGGAATAAGTATTCAACCCCATGAAATCCAGCGTCAGATGCGGCTGAAAAACGCGCCATAAAATCCAATTCGGTAAACAGCATTGATAAGTTGGCAGCAAATTTTGGCATTCTCTTGTCCTCAAAGATTGTTAATTAATTGCCACCATATTATTGGTGGCGTGGCAATGCTGTTGGTGCATCTTCAATGGATTCAGATAGCGCTTCGAACTCATTAATGGCGTTAATTTCTACGCCCATCGCAATATTGGTAACCCGCTCTAATATCACCTCAACCACCACCGGAACCTTATGCGTTTTCATCAGTTCTTTCGCTTGCAAAAATGCGTCTTGCATTTGCTCTGGGTCAGTGACTCGTATTGCCTTACAGCCAAGTCCTTGAACCACGGTGACATGATCCACACCATAGCCATTCAGCTCTGGCGCGTTCTGGTTTTCAAAAGCTAGTTGAACACAGTAATCAATATCAAACTGTCGCTGTGCTTGACGAATTAGCCCTAAATACGAGTTGTTCACCAACACATGGATGTAAGGCAAGTTGAACTGCGCCCCTACCGCTAACTCTTCCATCATGAACTGAAAATCATAATCACCCGAAATAGCCACAACATCTCGATTCGGATCCGCCGCTTTGACACCCAGAGCCGCTGGTGCAGTCCAGCCTAGAGGACCCGCTTGCCCACAATTAATCCAATGACGAGGTTTATAAACATGCAGAAACTGAGTCGCGGCAATCTGAGATAAACCGATAGTGCTGACATAACACGTATCACGGCCAAAGACTTTATTCATCTCTTCATAGACACGCATTGGTTTAATGGGTACTTCGGTATAATGCGTTTTACGTAACAGGGTTGCTTTACGTTGTTGGCATTCACTTACCCACTGATTTCTATCAGGTAGCTTGCCAGCAGAGCGCCATTCACGTGCCACTTCCACCATCAGCTCAAGTGCAGCTTTAGCATCGGAGACAATACCTAAATCCGGACAAAACACTCGGCCGATTTGGGTTGGCTCTATATCAACATGAACAAACTTTCTGCCCTGCGTATACACATCAACCGATCCAGTGTGGCGGTTAGCAAATCGGTTACCCACACCAAAGACAAAATCTGAAGCTAACATGGTTTCGTTGCCGTAACGGTGGGCAGTTTGCAAGCCCACCATGCCCGCCATTAGTTCGTGATCATCTGGTATAGACCCCCATCCCATGAGCGTTGGGATAACAGGTACTCCAGTAATTTCAGCAAACTGTTGCAACAACTCAGAAGCGCCCGCATTGATAACACCACCGCCAGACACAATCAAAGGATTGGATGACGCACACATCATCTCCATTGCTTTTTCAATCTGTGGACGGGTCGCGACGGGTTTATAAGGTGTCAAAGGCTCGTAAGTATCGATATCAAATTCGATTTCTGCCAACTGAACATCTAATGGTAAGTCAATTAATACGGGACCCGGTCTCCCTGACCGCATTAAATGAAAAGCTTGCTGGAAAGCACGGGGAACCTGCGCTGGTTCGAGAACCGTTGTACACCACTTGGTGACAGGTTTCGCTATCGATTCAATATCAACCGCCTGAAAATCTTCTTTATGCAGACGCGCTCGCGGTGCTTGTCCAGTAATGCACAAAATAGGAATGGAGTCTGCAGACGCGGAATAGAGCCCGGTGATCATATCGGTACCCGCAGGGCCAGATGTGCCGATACAAACACCGATATTGCCTTGTTGAGTACGGGTATAGCCCTCTGCCATATGAGACGCTCCCTCAACGTGTCGCGCCAAGATATGATCAATACCACCTAGTTTGTTCATTGCTGCATACATAGGGTTTATTGCTGCACCCGGAACACCAAAGGCGATGTTTACCCCTTCTCGTCTTAATACTTCTACCGCCGCTTCAATTGCTTTCATCTTCGCCATGTTGTTCTCCAATTCAGATTGTATACAATTCAACTTTGTTTTGTGTACTATGAATCATATTGGAGATATCGCAAGTTAAAATTGTACATTTTTGCAACATAGAGCTTATACACTAAGTAACCACTAACTCCAGACACCACACTCACACTAGCTTTATATTAAATATCTTCACATAAAAATATTTTCATCGCTTTTTAAATGAAAAATAATTGTTAAATACCCTTTGATTGTTCACACAAATTAAAATATAAGTAGATTAATTAATGTACTTTTGTATACAAAATCAAAAGACATTGTTTAAAGGAGACGAGCAATGACAATGAATGACGCGAAGGAAGAAACAACAATGCACAGTATCCAAATCGTTGGTACGACCCGACCACAAGGATATAAAGATATTTTGTCGGATGAAGCGTTGTGCTTCTTATCCTCGTTAGTCGATAAATTTGGCCAACGACGTGATGCCCTACTTCAGCAGCGAGACGCTATACAAGCGCAGTATGATCAAGGAGCTACGCCTGATTTTCGAACGGACACCAAGGCCATTCGTGATGATAAAACTTGGCAGATCACTCCGCCACCTCAGGACTTGCTTGATCGTCGCGTTGAAATTACCGGACCCGTTGAGCGAAAAATGGTGATTAATGCCCTTAACTCAGGCGCCAAAGTCTTTATGTGCTGCTTTGAAGATGCGTCGTCACCCACATGGGAAAATATGGTTGAGGGCCAAATCAATCTGCGTGACGCCAATTTAGGAACGATCAATTATTACGATCAAAGCAAAGCAAAAAACTACACATTAGACGCCGACCCAGCTTTGCTCATTGCTCGTCCTCGAGGTTTGCATTTACCCGAAAAATCGATTCAATTTAAGCATCAAGCAATACCTGGCTGCCTGATGGATTTTGCCTTGTATTTTTTCCATAACTACCAAACGCGCGCAGCAAAAGGCCAAGGTGTGTATTACTACCTTCCTAAGCTAGAGACCATGGAAGAAGCTCAGTGGTGGGAGGACATATTTTGCTTCACAGAGCGTTATTTCAATGTGCCCACAGGAACCATTCGCGCCACAGTACTTATTGAAACCTTACCAGCGGTATTCCAAATGGATGAAATACTCTATGTCATGCGCCAACATATTGTTGCGATGAACTGTGGACGTTGGGACTACATCTTTAGCTATATCAAAACACTTAAAAACCATGCAGACAGAATTCTACCCGACCGACATGGCATTGGAATGGATCAATCCTTTCTTAAAGCCTATAGCCAACTATTAGTGCGAACTTGCCACGCCAGAGGTGCACTCGCCATGGGAGGTATGTCGGCATTCATCCCATCAAAAGATACACAAGAAATGCAGCAAGTCACCCGCAAGGTCATTGATGATAAACAACGAGAAGCCCGTAATGGCCATGATGGCACCTGGGTAGCGCATCCAGCTCTAGTTGATTTAGCGATGTCGACATTTAACGAGCACCTGAAAGGGCAAGCGAACCAACTTAATTTCCCGAGTCCAACGCATACGATTGATGCCGATCAGCTGCTTGCTCCTTGTCCCGGAACCCGAGATGAGGCTGGCGTTAGAAAAAACATTCGAATTGCGGTGTATTACATTGAGGCATGGATTCAAGGGCATGGTTGCGTCCCTATCTACGGGCTGATGGAAGACGCAGCTACCGCTGAAATTTCAAGGGCTAACCTTTGGCAATGGATCCATCACGCTATAGAGCTAGATGACGGACAAGTGTTCACCAAAACACTATTCCATCGCTGGCTCTATGAAGAACTCAACACTATCAAACAGGAAGTTGGCGAGACGCGCTATGCTGCTGGCCGCTTTGTTGAAACAGCTGACCTTTTTTATGAGCTATCAACAGCAAAGACATTCGCGAGCTTCCTGACCCTTCCAAGCTATCAACTACTGTAGGAGTCGCCCGTATCTAATGGTCGGCAAGGTCATAGACATCGCAAGATAATATCGACATTAAGGCCAGTCAAAAGCAGGCATGTGATACCGCTTCTACAGCATGCCGCTTTCTTGATGCCATCTTTCAATAGTTAGTAGCACCACGATAAACGCGATAAAACTAGGAGATTAACATGGGAAGTTTAACGCTCAAGCAAGCACTGACCATTACAGATGGCACCTTTGGCGCTGGGGAGGAAAGTCACAGTGCACCGCTCACTGTCGCGGTACTCGACAGTGGCGGAAAACTCATTACACTGCAACGACAGGATGGGTCCAGCATGATGCGCCCTGATATCGCCATTGCCAAAGCATGGGGAGCTCTCGCACTTGGCTGTTCTTCCCGAAAATTGGCACAAGATGCCGACGCAAGACCCGCCTTTATTTCAGCCATTAACGTACTGGCGCATGGCAATATGGTGCCCGTTCCTGGTGGGCTATTAATTAGGGATGCCGAGAAAACGGTACTTGGCGCCGTTGGTGTAAGTGGCGATCTTTCCGATCTTGATGAAAGTTGCGCATTGATAGGCATTGACCACGCTAATTTGTTCAGTGATGAACAACCTAATTAAAACGTATACCTCAAAAACCTGTCACCTAATACTGGCCCTATGCCGAGCAAAGGCGATGCTAGCAAATCAACTCATTGAAAGGATGCACATAAAAAGGTTATCAATATGTGTGATATCAAATGTAAAGAAGCTCAAATCAATACTGAATACAACACTGACATAGACCCAGTATCAGCAAAATAGTTAACAGCCATTAGTACTTTACAGAGCCTTCATTTATGGAGGCTTTGTCACTTCAACATCATAGAAAATCTCGCCTGTAAATTACATCTATTCGCTCTCTCAAGCGTTACCTATTTTGAGCAATTCAACGCGATTCGCTAATATTCATATCAACCAAACGAGCTACGCCTCATGGTTATTTCATATCAGAAGTCGAGCACGGAACCCTCGGCCATCGCTGAAAAGGAATCCGACATCATAGGTAATGACTATGTGTAATAAACTGGTAAACGATTCAATAAACGCAGTAACTGAATTTGACTCAAGCTATGACGCTACCGTTGATCCCGTGGAAACATTTGCGCGATCAATCAGTCCTAACCTCGACTTCTACCAACAGGTTCAAGCAACGAAATCAACCGGCATCCGTGCACTCGTTTACACGGATGTATTGAAGGCTGAAACGGGCGGCGCCTTTTTAGTAAAGAAGGGGCAGGTGATCCGCATCGAACAACGTCCAAATGCAAAAGGCAACAATGGCCGTACGCAAATCATGGATGTGCTTATGGTCACCCCGGATTTAGAGCAATACTCTTGTCACCTCAGCTCAACGGCGGTAGAAGGACTTAACCAACGCCTATATTCTGGAATTTGGTCTCAGTCTCGCCACTTCGAAAAAATGGCAACCCTAGTAGAAGATGAGTTCCCATACGATGAACTGCCTGACGACTTCTCCCATATCTGGCTCGCCGCACACTGCTCTCCTGAATTGATCGGGCTCGCGCAAGGTAGAGAGAATGTTCGTAATTCTTGTCACGAAAACTTTATTCATGGATTTGGACGCATTCCGGCAATTGCAAATATCAAGGACGCCAATTTACGCAGAGAAGTCATTCAATTTTATTCTGATCGTAACGATTGGAATATCTTCCAAGGAAACCGTTTTACCCAAGACGAGAACCGCATTACCCGTGCACGCATGTGCCCTACACCTCCAGTAAAAGATGGAACAGCCATTGAATGGTACGCAGAAAAAGATGTGTACGTTGTCATTTCAAACTGCCCTTACGGTGATCAGCATACGTGTTACTCGAAAATAATAAACAATGACGTTTTCATCCAAGTTTACGATACGGGTATTCAACCAATCCACGGTGAAGTCACCGCGCGCATCCAAGGATGGGAAGCCGCGGCACTTGAACGGGTTGCTGGCCGCGACCAAACTCTCGCCCATGAATGCCCGGTAGATGAAATCAAACTCCCTGTCGAACTCACTAGGCTAAAAATAAAATAGTCAGCCACATCCCCATGCTTAAGCCTCCGAATCCTCGGGGGCTTTTTTGTCAAAAAAATTTAGGACGAAACTATGAACTACAACAAGATGCGCTCATCATAAAGATGTTTATTACATACATAATGCTTAATGGCTATGACACCACAATTTAGGAGGACCACTGACTATCTCATTCAACATCGCCAATCCTATTTATCTTTAGTGTCACTCAGCGTGCTCACCAAAAATGCTTCCGCTTCATCGAACGAAATAATATCCAAATGGTGCATCGTTTCAACAATTGAAGCAAAGGCGCAATTGATTAGACTATTGGGGCGTCCATTGTAAATTCGGATGCAACGATCCACGTATAATAGAATGTATTTTTTTGCCGCAAGCTTATCGAGTTCAGTGCGTGAAGCCATTGGCTCTCCTGGTTCTAGAGCATATTGCTCCATTTCACCTGAAGTTAAATGAATAGCGCCATTCAGTTTTCCATTTAGCGCCGCATCTGCGGGTAAGCCCACAAACTCATCCGTATAGCGTAAAATCATTTGGTTCAATTGCGCCATACACTTCGTTGTATCCGCATCAACACGGTGATTGGCGTAGAATTTACTCTCAAATGCAAAGTTATTATTCATGTGATGACCCCAAATCAATCAATAGCCTACTTACATTAAAAATACCATTCCGCCTAAGTGTTGCAAGAATTATGTTTACATAACCATAACATTACTCAAACCAGCAACATCTGTCTTAAACCTTAATGAATGACACTAAACCGGAAATATCAACACTGGAAACAAGAGTACGTTCCATACAAAAAAAGAGCCCCGCACATGCGAAGGCTCAATTTATACTGTTACGAAAGCGCGGGTTGCAAAGCCAAAGTTTAGAACTTAAAGCCTACCGTCACCGTACCTTGAGTATTATCTTTCATTACGCTACTTTTCTTAAATGGTGCGCGCTCTATACGAGTATCAACATAAATACCGATCGGTGTATTAACACGTACACCTAACGCACCTGTTAGCGCTGCGCCACCCAATTTTTCAACACCGCCTTCTATGTCATTCAATATATGCTGACCATCTGTATCTATGTAGTTATAGCGGAGTTCACCTCCTTGGGTCGCAACGCCCAACGTTGCATAAGGTTTGATATCTACAACACCCACATCAAACGCATAGCCGACTTCAGCTTCAATACCAGCACGCCAACCATTTAGGCTGACCCATCGACGAGGCAAATAGTACAACGCCACCACCGTATTCAATAATTAGCAGCCCTCTAACCTTTCGAATAGATGGATTTGCTTTTATTGACAAAACTTGATTGACCTGCAATAAAAAAGCTCCCGAAAATGCGGGAGCTTCATGAAAACTATCATTTGTTTCTTAGCTGGATAACATTTGGAAGAGCAGCCACGTGCCGGAATAGACACGAGATATGGCAGCGAAATAGACGCACTCTTATGCTTATGCTTAGAAGACAACCATTATTCAAACTGCCCTAGCCAATGCTTCAACAACTGATTAAGGTTTTTCTTTTGTGGCTTGGACAAAGAATGGACCAGTTTCTGTTGCACTTCCACGTGTTCTTCCATCATCTTATCGATCAGCACTAGCCCTTCATCCGTCAGCTTGACTCTTACGCTGCGTCTGTCTTCTTTGCTATGCGTTCGTGAGATGTATCCCTTAGACTCTAACTTATCCATACGGTTAGTCATGGCACCGGAGGTTAACATCATAGAATCGATCAATTCAGAGGGCGTCAGCTGATAAGGGCTACCACTGCGTCTGAGCGTTGCTAGAACATCAAACTCCCCCATCTTCAAGTCATATTTTTTATGGACTTCAGCAACTTGGGTTTCCATATATTTAGCAAGGCGCATCATTCGCCCCATCATGGCCATCGGCTCAGTTTCTAATTCTGGCTTCTCTTTTGCCCATTGCGTGACTACGCGATCTACAGCATCCATTAGTGTTTACTCTCCATTAAGATAACGTTCGTTGAAAATCATAACGCCCGTCAAAATTACTTTAACGTTAAGATACTTTACATTATTCAACTTTGCTAGTACATTTAGGGCAAATATCTTAACGTAAAGATAAATCACCATGAATATATTACTCGCAATGATACCTGCTTTCTTCTGGGGAACGACTTACGCTGTGACAAAGTTCTCCCTGCCCGACTGGCCACCCATTCTACTTGGTGCATTGCGAGCGCTACCTGCAGGTTTACTATTACTCGCAGTTAAACCCACTTTACCAAAGAAGGGTGACTGGCAAATTTTGTTTAGCCTTGGCTTAATTAACATAGCGACTTTCTTTGGATTAATTTTTGTCATGGCACAAACGCTCCCATCCGCTATTTCGGGAGTTGGAATGGTCTCGGTTCCTGTGTTTGCCATGCTATTTCACTGGCTAGTAGGTAAGCGTAAACCTAGCTGGATTCAGGCCATAAGTGGATTGGCTTTGGTGATTTTAGCGTACTTCTTATTTTCACCCGGCTCTATGACTCTTAACCCGATCGGGCTTGGCGCGATGCTGGCAGCTATCATGTGTATCGTTGTTGGTAGCAGTATCACCAAATCGCTCGGTAGCCGAATGCATTGGTGGACAGTACTCACTTGGCAATTAATTCTAGGTGGGCTCATGCTCTCTATCGCGGCCAGCATTCATATGACTGTCGCTCCATCGATGTACCTTAATGTATATCATGAATTTAGCAGTAAGAACTTAATGGGATTATTGTGGGTGATAGGCCTTAATACCGCTCTCGGCTACGGCATGTATGTGTGGTTGTTACAACGAATGACCGTGGTCGATTTCACCTTTGGTGGCATTGCCAATCCAATTGCTGGTATCGTCTGTGGGCTTATCTTACTTGGAGAGTCTTTCACCCTACCACAATATTTGCTTATGTCGGGTATGATCGCAACGTCGCTATTACCACAAGTCATTCTTGCTATTAGACAAAATAAACCCAAAACTATCGCTCAGCCGTAAGGTAAGCACTCTTTATTGCGTTTACTCAACATAAGAAAAAGGCGATACATCAATAGATGTATCGCCTTTTTTACACGAAAGATGACCTTACAAATCCACTTTAATAATGTTCAGTGTATCTAGCTGACTAATGAGATCAACTTGGTGCCCAGCTGGGTCATTAATGACATTTGCGTCAGAGATCCCCAACTCACTCCAACCGACGCCGTCAAGGGTAATGTCCGTTTGCTCACCCCCCTTAGTGACACTTATCACCGTACTCGTTGCATCATTGGCATCGTTAATATCATCATTAACCGTCACTGATATATTCCCAAGCAGCTCACCAAGGTTATTGTGCTCTGGCAATAAGTCTGAAATATCCAGCAAGTCATCACCAACATGGAAATCTGTGACCGTCGAGGTTGCAGGATTCAAGGTTGTACCTGCGGAGTCTTCCGTGAATAAGAACAGATCATGTCCATCCCCACCCGTTAAGATATCATTACCACCGCCACCAAAAATGATATCGCTCTCAGCGCTACCTAACAGCGTCTCAGATGTACTATCACCCACCACAATTTGATCTGGTAAGGTAAGTTGCTCTGATTGGTGTAGAGCAATAATGACATCTGCTGGTGTCATATCGTCTAATTCAAGTTGAGTGATACCGAGTAGTGAAGTGAGTGTCACACCTTCTAGCACAATAGACTGAATTACGGCACCACTATCACTAATTTCAATCACGGTATCACCTGACTGCTCTTGGATACTTAGCTGATCGGTCAATAGCTCATCCGCGTTAAAATCAACTGAAGCCAAATCAACGACATCATGCTTCACCGCTGGATCGCTACTGCTGAAATCACGAACATCAAAATCTTTCACCGTATCGGTACCCGCCAGTGCTGCGGTTTCCCACTTAAAGGTGTCTTGAGAGTCATTGTCACTACTAACACCGCCAGAAAGCGGTATATCGTTACCAAATAGCCATTCATCATCAGCGGTACCGACAAGAATATCGTTGGTTGCACTATCCCCTCTTAATCCCTGATTTCCCGTTACCGTGATAGTAATCGGTTGTTCTGAATCACCATTAAGTCCACCGTCACTCGCATCGATATAGAAGGTATCATCGGCCGTTTGGTTAGCTTCTAAGGCATTGCTGCTTCCCGCGAGCAGTACATACGCCCATACTCCCGTCATGACATTAAAGGTTAAGGTTCCGTAGGTACCGACTTTCGTATATGTGTCTCCTGCTAACGATCCACCTCGTAGGCTTCTTGAAATTGGTGTTGCGGTATCTACATCTGAAACCGTGATACTACCACTGGTCGCGTCTGTTACACCTTCTTGTACGCCTGCGGTGAAGTCACCATCAATTGTCGGTGCATCATTGGTGCCTTGGATGGTCACTTTCACCGTTGATACGGTGCCATCAATAGATTGAACATTAAATTGGTCATCAACAAAATCACCAACATTTAAACTGTTAAATGACTCATCAGCGGTGTAATTCCAGTTACCATTCTCATCAATGGAGAACGTTCCATGGTTCCCTGCAATATCCGTTTGTTCGATGAATTTATTATCATCGTTATCAACATCCGTCGAGGTCAGGGTACCGCCTGTAGACAGCGGTGCATCGGCTTCTTGCAATATCACATCGGCAGAACTGACTGTCGCAATATCGTTCGTTCCGTTAATAACGATATTCACCTGTGATGTTGTGCCATCTAACGACGTGACCGTGAATGACTCTTCCGCCTTTTGTCCGGTGTTAAGGCTGTTAAATTCACTGTTTGCAATAAAGTCCCACGCCCCGTCTTCATCAATACTAAACGTACCAATTGTTCCCACTACATTCGTCTGCGCTATGAATTTGTCGTCAATATTATCGACGTCGCTCGCGGTAAGAGTGCCATTGGCGGTTAATATCGCATCTGTTTCATCAAGCGCTTTCGTCGCTGCGCTGATATCAGCCGCATCATTGCTGCCGTTAATCTTCACAGTAACCGATGAGGTTGTACCATCCACAGAGGTCACTGAGAATGATTCACTCACACTTTGGTTCTCATTGAGATAATCAAAGGATTGGTTGGCAATAAATGTCCATGTACCGCCAGCATCAATGGAGAATGTACCGTGGGTGCCGACAACGCCAGTTTGCGGCGTAAACGTGTTGTTTGGATTATCAACATCGTCCGATGTCAGAGTATCCGTAATAGTAAGCGGCGCATCCGTTTCATCTCGCTCAACATCCGCAGAACTCACTATTGCAGCATCGTTAGTACCGGTAATTTTCACGGTCACGGTTGATGGTGTGCCATCAACACTGGTGACATTGAAAACTTCTTGAATTACTTGGCCTTCACTCAGCTCATCAAAAGTGCTGTTGGCAGTAAAGTTCCAAACACCATTCGCATCAATCGAGAAGGTGCCATAGGTGCCATTCACGTTAGACTGTGGCGTAAAGGTGTTATCCGGGTTATCGACATCGGTCGAAGTTAACGTTCCCGTTGCCGTTAGCACTGCGTCCGTTTCAGTAAGCTCAACGCTACCGGTTGTCACCACTGCGGCGTCATTATTGCCTTCCACCGTGACATCAATGGTCTGGCTAATGGTATCGCCTTGACCGACACCACCGACTAAGCTTTCAATATACACCTCAAATTGCTCTGTTTGAGGGCCTTCATTCAATGCATTTGCTTTAGCTTGATCCAGCTCGTAGACCCATTTGACGCTGTCAGGTGTATCGCCGGCAACCAATGTTAACGTACCGTAGGTACCTTCAATTTCCGTCACCACCCCTGTGCTACTCAGACTGTAACGATGAGTATCACTTTGATCGACATCATCAATGGCCACGACACCGTTAGCCGTATCCACCTGCCCGCCAGTAGGGTCTTCGTACACGGTACCTGTCGCAGTCGTGTCGCCAGCCACAATCGTTGGTGCATCGTTGGTACCAGTTACTTGGAATTCAATCACGCGCTCTGACGATAAGCCAAATTCATCCGTGACTTTTACTGTGTATTGCAGTGGCGTAGCCAGCGTTTCTCCTTCAGATAACTCCTCAAATGGGTCAACTAAATTAAACGTCCAAGCGCCCGTTGTCGCATTAACACTCAACTCACCCCGTGCATCGCCAGAAACCACTTGCCAAGTCTGAGAATCCGCATCAGTGCCATCCACGCGACTACCGCCAGTCCCATCTGCATTGTTATCTGGGTCACCACTATCAAAGGTTCCCGATAGCGACGTTAGGGTATTTTCAGTCAAATCTTGAACACCAATATCCTGAATCTCAGGGGCATCATTGGTACCGACAATGGTAATCACAATCTCTTTTTGTTCACTCGACAAACCTGCGCCATTCATGTCGGTAGCGGTCACGAAGATAGACGTTTGCAGTGTCTCACCTTTGGGCAAGTGGTTAATATCAGGATCATCACTATTGATTGTGTAAGTCCAGTTACCGTCAGAATCAATCGCGAAGGTCCCCATATTTGGGTTTGCTTCAGTAAAACTAAATACGGAGCTATCGCCAATATCTGGGTCTGCGACAATGAGCTGACCTTCAGCGCTGTCGTTAGGGGTATCGACGACCGTACCAATCACTTTGCCTTCTAATACTGGTCTATCGTTACTACCAATGACTTTCACTTCAACGCTCGTCATCACCTCTGCGCCAGATTCATCGGTTGCTCGTATCACAAACGTTTCTGTTACTTCTGTCCCTTCTGCTAGTGCATTAATATGAGCATCATCATATAGGGTGTAGCTCCACTGATTCGTGCTTGGATCAACAATAAATAGACCGTAAGTACCATTTAATGTTGACGCTTGAAGAGTCACATCATCGCCTAGATCACCCGGTGCATCTCTATCTGAAAGCACAATATCGCGGGTGATCGTCGGTGTTTGATCAACATCATCAGGTAAGGCCTCAACAATTTCATTCTCATCAGCAAGTTGCAATGTTTCAATAACCGGTACTTCATTCGTACCGACTATATTGATCGATATTGGTTGAGTAACGGGTGCACTATTGTTATCCGTGACATTCACTTGCCACTGCAGCGTTTTAGTTTCACCTTGATTCAGTGCCACAATGTCTGGATGAGGTTCATCTCCATTGACGCCATAGGTCGTATTGAGTTCAAAGTCCCAACTACCATCGGAATTCACCGTCAAAGTACCGTACGCTGGGTTGGCATCGATAGTGGTTAAGTTAGACCACTCTAATACGTCACCGGTATCAATATCATTGGCAGTACTACTCAAATTACCGCTAAGCTGCTGTGGCTGACTTGAGTCAGTTTCCGCCGTAAGAGTATCCACGTATGACGTCGCGGTTGGCGCATCATTGAGTCCCGTAATATCAACAACAATTTCCAACGTTTGTGGGAATCCATTGTCATCAACGATGGTTTTACCATATTGATCAATGGCGTAAACCTCGAAGGTTTCGGTAACGACATCCCCATCGGCAAGCTTTTGTACAGCAGGGCTATCGTTGTCGAGCGTAAACGTCCAATCACCAGACTCTGTGACAGTCATCGAACCATAAGGGCTCGAACCATCAATCAAGGTCCATGCGATTGTGTCACCAAGGTTTAAGTTATCAACAGGTGTACCATCTTGTTCTGTGACATTATCGAGCGATAATGTCCCGGAACTCACGACTTCTGCTGGCTCGGTATTATTCGCATCGGCAGTCGGATCGTTATTGTCTTCCACAGTAGAAACCGTTTGAACAATTAGGGGGGCGTCTTGATCACTTGGATTATGAGCGTTTTCTGCGGTACCAATAATCTTAATGCGAACGACATGTGTATCGCTCGTCGTGGCTGAATCTTCTGATCCCCCAAAC
The DNA here is from genome assembly GCF_050337205.1 of Vibrio nomapromontoriensis. Lineage (NCBI taxonomy): Bacteria > Pseudomonadati > Pseudomonadota > Gammaproteobacteria > Vibrionales > Vibrionaceae > Vibrio > Vibrio nomapromontoriensis. Next base: position 7,164 of record NZ_JAKJSS010000012.1, on the reverse strand, counting down.
GCAGCATCATCTTTATCGGTAACTTTAACCGTAAAGGTGTCGTACACCACTTCGCCCGGCGCTAACTCCGTCGAAGGAGAAAGCTCGTAAGTCCACTCGCCAGTATCAGGATCTATCGTAATTTCACCTAAGCTACTGGTTGAGGAAGTCCCTCCGTCAATGGTCCAATTAAACTGTTCATCTGAATCAGGATCTTCGACGCTTAAACGTCCCGTTGTTGATGGGATAGCATCTTCCGTTACTTCGCCAATAACGTCATTATCAACCACTTCAGTGTCGCCCAAATAAATCTCGGGGTTATCTGCGGTGCCATGAATCGTCACATTGACGACATAAGTATTGCCATCATCTGCGGTAAAGCGCCATTTTTCGGTTACGACGTCTCCTTCTTCCAACATTTGAACTAAATCTGAATCATTGTCCAGTTCATAAAGCCAGTTCGTACTGTCATTAGGATCGACAACCAACTCTCCAAATACACCACCTGTGATTGGCGTAATGCTACCAGCATCAATATTGGCAGAAACAGTCGCACTATCAGTTAACTTCAAATCCTCTGTTACGTCAGCAGTAACTTCAATCGCACCGCCACCACCGCTGCCACCGCCAGTTTCATCTTGACCTACCACGTTGATGACGATTGTGAATTCTTGTGAAACACCAGGAGTATTCGTTTCTACATCAGTGATGTTATCACTCACCACTACCTTAAAGGTTTCGGTCGGGTTCTCACCAAAATCTAAATCCTGAACGACAGGGCTATCGTTATCGAGGGTGTAAATCCATTGTCCGGTATTATCTAATGTCAGGGTGCCGTATAAGCCTTCCCCATCTCCGTTAGGTCCACCGACAATACTCCAGTTACGACCTGGGCTATTATTGTCAATATCGGTTGCAAAAAGCTGCCCTTCAACACGTGTTAGATCGGTGCCAAAGACATCCGCCGTACCATCTTCAACCACGGTCCCTGAATTATCACCTTCGACAATAGGGCGATCGTTGTTGCCTGTGATATGGATATTGATTTCTTCAGTAACGGTTGCGCCATTTGTGTCACGAGCAAGCACCACAAATCGCTCGGTTTTTTCTTCCCCTTCCGCTAGGGTTTGCAAACTCGATTCTACCGGAGTGTAGGTCCATTCACCTGCAGCATTTATCGTTAAGCTGCCATACAAACCAGTGTACAATCGCTCGCTAGCACCATCTGGTACCAGAAATTCAGCCGAGTCATTATTATCAATATCCGTTGCGATTAATTGCCCAGTGACCGCTAAACCACTATCTTCAACATAAGAGCCTGTCACATCACCAGAGATGACCGGAACATCATTTTCAGCCGTTATTGTCACCGTCACTGTTTGAGTGACCGTTTCACCTGTGCCTCCCATATCGGTCACTTGGACATCAAATGTATCCACTAAGGTACGGTCAGCAACCGTTGAATCTGTTGGATTAAGCTTTTGAATCTCTTCAAACTTATCTGGATTCACCAAATAGGTCCAAGAGCCATCGCTTTGCAGCAAGAATGTGCCGTATTGACCAATGTTAGGCGTACCGGAATCTAGGCTCCAAACATGAACATCATTAGCGTCAACATCACCGTCTTGAAGTTGACCCGACGTGGAATAAATATTGTTATCCAGATTCCCTTCAGCAAAGGTGTTATTAAGACCGCTAATCACTGGGGCATCATTGGCGCCAACAATATCAATGTTCAATACTTCAGTCGTAGTGCGACCAAACTCATCTGTCACTCGCAACTCGACAGAGTCACCATTGGGTAATGTATCGCCTTCCGCCAATGCATTAACGGTATTGTAGGCATCGCGTTTACTCGGATCCGCAGCGACATCTGCTGGTGTAAACAAGGTGTACGTCCATTCACCAGAAGCGTGGTCAATACTAAATGTTCCGTATTGCCCATTAGACACCACTTGCCAAACCGCACCGTCACCACTATCAGGGTCACCGGAACCAATATCGCCCTGTGCTAACTCCTCTGGGGTCGGTGTCCCTTTGACAAACTGACCTTGCAAAGCAGCCCCATCTTCAACCACTTCGTATGAACTTGCGGAGATAATTAATGGGTCCGTATTGGTACCCGCCACTGAAATAGTCACTGGAATTGAACTGGTTTCACCCAATTCGTCAGTAACAATAACGTTAAATACGTCAAGCTCTGTCGTGCCAGGTGGGATCGCTTTAGTATGCTCAGAGAGGTTATCTAGGGTATACGTCCATACGCCATTGCTATCCACGGACAAGGTGCCGTACTCACCATAGAAGGTACTGGTATTTGTCGTGTTGCTATCGTTGTTGTCAACCGTAAACGTATGCGAGTCGGTCGTATCTTTATCGGAAACCGCTAGGGCGCCTGTCGCAGTAATATCGAACGTTTCGTTTTTATGACCGGGCTCCACCACACTACCCGTGACATCACCACTAAGTACTGGCGCGTCGTTTGCTCCCTCAATGCGAACTGTAATTTGTTGAGTATCGACTCGGTCTGCGCTCGGGTTACCTCCTCGAGAATCATCGACAACGGTAACCGTAAACGTTTCTTCTAATGCCGTATCTCCAGGGCGAAGAGCTTGCACTGCTGGGTTATTATTGTTGAGTGTATAGGTCCATACCGCTTCGCCTGTCACTGGGTCTGAAGTAATAACAATCGTCCCATAGTCACCAGTATTGGTATCAATAGACCAAGTATGCTTGTCGTTGGTATCCACATCGCCGGGTTGTAAGGTACCGGATGTGACGATATCAGCCGAAGTATCACCATTCGGGAAATCATCTTCCGTCACCGTGCCTTCCACCGTACCTTCAATTTGTGGCTGATCATTGGTACCGGTTACGCGAACTTGCAATACTTGAGTATCTGTTGCACCGTATTTGTCTGTGACTTGAACAGTAAAGTTCTCAAAAACTTTTTGCCCCCGTTCAAGCGCTTGTGTATTCGCTAATTGCTCGGATGTCAGCGTCGTATCCGCGGTTGACTCTAGATCATAGCGCCATTGCCCTGTCGACTCGTCGAGTGATAGGTTGCCGTAAGTACCAATCGCAACACCATCAACAACCGATAGCGCATTACCATTGGCATCTAAAATAACCCAACTGTGTACTTCATTCTCATCAGGATCTTGATCATTTAAGGTACCTTGCTTAAATTGAGTTCCCGTATCTTCTTTAATCCGTATTTGGTTTACATTACGGATGTCAGGGGCATCATTATTGCCTTCAACATTAACGTTGACGACGTAGCTATCCGTGCCACCAAATCCATCATCAACAGTGATGGTAAATGGGTCTTCAGCATAAATCACACCCTCTTCCATAAAGTTGGCTTTGGCTTGATCTAACGTGTACGTCCATTCACCATCATCGTTCACCGTCAACGTACCATAGAGTCCGTCACCATCGACAACCGCCCAATCGTGAGTATCTTTAATATCATCATCCGCAACTTCAAGGTTACCTTTAGCGACACTCAACACACCGCCATCTTCAATGACTAACCCTGAGTTATCACCAGAGATTGATGGATCATCATTAGTCCCTTCAATCTCTACTGTAACCGTATCAAAACCAACTCCACCCTTACCATCAGAAACCTTAACTTGGAAGTACTCATAAACCTTCTCGCCTGCTTGCAAATGGTTGACTGAGTCATTCACTAAGGAATAAGTCCACACCCCCGAATTGGAGTCTAAAACTAGGCTACCGTAATCACCATTTGTGGTACCTACAACCGCCCATGTATGGCTATCATTTACATCAACATCGCTAGGTACTAAGGTGCCTGTCGCTGTTGGTATCGGGTCGGAATCTTCAAATACTTTGCCCGTTAGATCACTACTTGCAGAAACCGTCGGCAAATCATTGGTACCATGAATTGTCACGACAATTTCTTGCGTCGCAGTGCCATCTATCGAGGTGACTTGGAAGCGTTCAGTACGCGTTTCGCCTAACCCCAATGCCTGAACTGTGGCGTTGTCCTTATCTACAAGGTAAGTCCAATTACCTTCAGGGGTAATAGTGATACTGCCTAACGGTAATCCATCGGTAACATCTGCCACATTCGTAACAGTAGTGGAGAAAATATTCTCCCCACTATCAATATCATTAACTTGCAAGGTTCCGGATTCTTGCAAATTACTTCCAACCACAGTGATGTCTTCAGTCACTGAACCCGATGCAACACCGGATATTGACGCGCCATCATTAGTGCCATTGACCACCACTTCAACTATCTGAGAAGTACTGCCATCGATGGAATAAACTCGAAAACGCTCTGTAAAGCTATCTCCAGCTCCGAGTTGTTGTACCGATGCTAAATTGTTGTCTATGGTGTACGTCCACGTACCGGAAGACGTAATTGAAACACTGCCTAAAGACGAAATGCCATTGCTGTTGTTCAATGTGTCTACACGCGTCGGATCAAACTGATTTTCACCAGTATCCACGTCTGTCACAGTTAGATTACCAACATGCGAAAGTGTGGTTGTCTCATCGTCTTCCGTCACACTTCCTTGCACATAGTCAGTGATAAATGTTTGGTCTTCTGCACCATTGATTTTGACTTCAATTTCAATTGGCGTACCGTCTTCACTAAGAACGGTGAATTTTTCAGTGACCGAATCTCCCACATCCAAAGACTGAATCGCGGCCTGCTGATTGTCTACCAAATAGGTCCAGCTTCCATCGGCAGCAACGACCAACGAACCACCTAAAGTATTAGCAGCATCAGCGCTCCCCGCTCCTACTTGGAATGTGTTTTCGTTTGCATCAGGATCATCAATAACAAGATTGCCTTCCACCTTAATGTTATTGCCGTCTAGACCTTGATCCTCTATGCCTTCTGCGAATGCACCACTGACAATCGAAGGCACATCGTTGGTACCTTCAATGGTAATAACAACGGTATGTTCAGTACCATCTTCAGATCGCACAGTGAAGGTTTCTGTCGCGGTATCCCCTTCACCAAGGTATTCAACGTACGCATTAGCAATCGAGTAATCCCACTCACCTTGAGCGTTGATTGTTAAAGTGCCAACCGCATCGGTCGCTCCATTCAGTGTGCTCGTTGATGTAATTGAGCTAGGGTCCGTTTGGAATACTTCCTCATCGCTACCATCTGTATCTTGAAGCTCAAGTACGCCACTATCCGTGAGTTCAATCAGGCTATCATTTTCTTTGACATCCCCTAGCGCTTGGCTTGGATCACTGATCAGCACAGAGTCATCATTGACCCCGACAATATCGACAACAATGGTATGTTCTGTGCCATCAATGGTTTGCACCGTAAAGGTTTGTGTCGCGCGTTCACCTTCAGCAAGCCCCTGAACATTACTGCTACCATTTGGAATCTCGTACGACCAATTCCCGGCCGCATCTATGGTTAAGGCACCATCAACAAAATTACCGGCTGCAGAGGTAACAGAAGCGGGCACAAACGCGCCTTCACCATCATCAGCATCACTGATTGAGGCTTGACTACTAAAGAATAAATTCCCATCAGTATCTATCTGTGTCGCATTGTCTTCCGTTGCTTCGCCGTAAGAGGTGCCACCAATAACAGGTTCATCATCGGTACCGATAATGGTGATGACGATGTTGTGTGTCGTGCCGTCTTCACTGAGTACTTGGAAAGTCTCGGTACGAGTTTCCCCTTCAGAAAGCGACTGCACTGAGCTGTCGGTGTTGTCTATCTCGTAATTCCACGCGCCAGTGGCATCAATGGTCAAGGTACCCACTGGTGTGAGGCCGTTGCCATCATCGACTTTAGTGACGCTGGTTTGGAACTGGCTTTCGCCTTGGTCGGTATCGGTAATCGTCAGCTGGCCGCTTTCTTTAAGTAAGTCACCACTTTGGACCTCAAAGTCTTCGGTGACACCACCAATGTCAGTACCCGCTATCACGGGTGCGTCGTCAGTCCCTTCAATGGTCACTTCAATGATTTGTGTTTTGCTGCCATCAATGGACGCCACTTCAAAGCGCTCAATTCGTGTATCACCCGCGCCCAACTCTTGCACGCCAGTGAGGCTATTATCGACTTTGTAGGTCCACGTACCGTCCGCCAAGATGGTCAGTGTGCCGAGAGGCGACTGACCTTGGTCGTTAGTTAAGTTCGTCACCGTGGTGTTAAACGCCGCTTCTCCGGCATCCAAATCAGCAATATCGAGTTTACCGCCACCTAATAGCTCACCCGCAACTTGATCTGTGTCTTCTTTAACACTGTCTGGTGCGTAGTTGGTGATGAAGGTTTCATCTTCCGCGCCATTCACCGTCACGCTAATGGTGTGCTCGGTGCCATCGGCGGAGGTGACAATAAAGGATTCGACCAAGGTGTCACCCACATCGAGGGCTTGCACCTCGGATAAGGTGTTATCGATGGTGTAGGTCCAGGTGCCGTCAGCCAAAATAGACAGGCTGCCTAACGTGGTACCAACTGAGGTGCCCGCGCCTGCGTTAAAGACGTTTTCACCCGCATCTTCATCGCTAATCACCAGCTGCTCGGTCGCAATGAGATTATTGCCCACAACCGCGACGTCTTCGGTGAGTTCATCGCTATCACCACTGACGATGGTCGGCGCGCCGTCCACCCCTTGAATGGTCACAACAATATCTTGATAGCTGCTGCCATCAATGGAGTACACGCGGAACACTTCGTCACGGCTGTCGCCGTCACCCAGCTCTTGCACGCCCGTCAACGAGTTATCGACTTGGTAACTCCATTGCCCATCAGCGGTAATGGTTAAGCTGCCAAGTGGTGAGTCACCATTGCCATTTTGTTGGCCTTCGACACGAGTAATATCGAACTGTGCTTCGCCACTGTCGGCATCGGCAATGTCTAAATCACCACTGTCGGTCAAAATACCGGCGGTGTCTTCCGTCACTGAGCCCGGCTCGTAACTGCTGATGATGCTTGGATCTTCCGTTCCATGAACGGTCACCGTAATGGTGTGCTCTGTGCCGTCGGCACTTTTTACAATAAAGGATTCGGTCAGGGTATCGCCCACATCCAATGATTGGATTGGCGCTGAGCTGTTGTCGACTTTGTAGGTCCATTGACCGTCCGTGCCGATGGTGAGGGCACCGTAAGTCGTGCCCACAGGTGTCCCTGCGCCTGCAATGAAGGTCTCTTCATTGGCGTCGGTATCACTG
>NZ_JAKJSS010000050.1:0-821 GCF_050337205.1 Vibrio nomapromontoriensis | reverse complement strand
GACATTGACGGCACCATCGCCTCATACGCCCTRCAARRYGACGTGCCTGCTGATAAAGGCAGCCTGACGTTTAACGCCGATGGCTCATACARTTTCGATCCGGGCGACGACTTCCAAGGCCTCAGCAATGGCGATTCTGAAGACGTCACCTTTACTTATATCGCGTTGGATAATGAAGGTTTAGCGAGCGAGCCACAAACCATCACTATTACRGTGACRGGSATYAAYGAYAAGCCTGTGGCGTTGCCTGCGGATGAAATGACSGAYGAAGACACCTCCATCTCTCGCAACGTGCCTGAGGCGTCAGACATTGACGGCACCATCGCCTCATACGCCCTGCAAGACGACGTGCCTGCTGATAAAGGCAGCCTGACGTTTAACGCCGATGGCTCRTACAGTTTCGATCCGGGCGACGACTTCCAAGGCYTSAGCAATGGCGATTCYGAAGACGTCACCTTTACTTATATCGCGTTGGATAATGAAGGTTTAGCGAGCGAGCCACAAACCATCACCATCACGGTGACGGGTATCAACGACAAGTCTGTGGCGCTGCCTGCGGATGAAATGACCGACGAAGATACGTCCATTTCACGTAACGTGCCTGAAGCCTCCGACATTGACGGCACCATCGCCTCWTACGCCCTRCAARRYGACGTGCCTGCTGATAAAGGCAGCCTGACGTTTAACGCCGATGGCTCRTACARTTTCGATCCGGGCGACGACTTCCAAGGCTTGAGCAATGGCGATTCYGAAGACGTCACSTTYACYTAYATYGCSTTGGATAATGAAGGTTTAGCGAGCGAGCCACAAACCATCACCAT
>NZ_JAKJSS010000011.1:0-294173 GCF_050337205.1 Vibrio nomapromontoriensis | reverse complement strand
GAGCTAACCTGTACTAATTGCCCGTGAGGCTTAACCATACAACACCCAAAGGGTTTTGATGGACTCAAAGCAAGAACAGATTGAATGTGTATTAAGAACTTTTATTAGCTTTCCGAATTAATTTTGCCTTTAGCTTTTAATAAAAGCTGAAAGTAAAAGAAGAATTTGCTTGGCGACCATAGCGTTGCGGACCCACCTGATCCCATGCCGAACTCAGAAGTGAAACGCAGTAGCGCCGATGGTAGTGTGGGGTTTCCCCATGTGAGAGTAGGACATCGCCAGGCTTTAATTTATGGACACTTGCAATAGCGAGTAAGCCACTGCGGAGTGGTAGTTCAGTTGGTTAGAATACCGGCCTGTCACGCCGGGGGTCGCGGGTTCGAGTCCCGTCCACTCCGCCACTTATTTAGACAAAGTTAAGTCTTAAAAACAACTACAGGGGTGTAGCTCCAATTGGCAGAGCAGCGGATTCCAAATCCGCGTGTTGGGAGTTCGAATCTCTCCACCCCTGCCATATCTAAAGGCTCTGACTTAGGTCAGGGCCTTTTTCGTTTTCGCTTTTTCAAAGCGATGTGTTGGGATAACTAGGCGTCCCCCTGAATCGCCAGCCCGCTTGGTGGAAAGTCCCATCGAATCTCCGGAATGCCGGCTCAGTCCACCCCTGCCATACCCAAAGGCTCTGACTTCGGTCGGGGCCTTTTTCATTTTTTCGTTACTAAAACTACGTGTTGAGGGTATTGGGCACCAGTCCTAAAGAGTCGTGCTTGGTTGAAATTTTCGCATTCTTTCGCCTCTAAACGTTAGTCTTCGCAGGTTGTTTACTTTTCAAAAACCGAGGTAGCGATAGGTACCCCTTTTTTATGGTTGATATCGCTCTTGTGCCTTGCTGTTCTTAGCTTTGCGTGTTTTGTAAGTTTCTGATAAATAGATTTATTTTTAAATGTGTGCCATTTATTACAAATGCAAATTTGACCCTGACGAACTCCTTCCTAGTTTATCTTTATAGATAGTTGTCACAAATAAATGAATGTCAGTCCTCTCATATTTGGGACTGGAGAAGTGACTTTTGCTTGACTATATTATCAGTAATTCAGTGGATTAGTTGTTTGTTATTAGCCTCTCTGTCGTGGTTTTGGCTACTCTGCTGCTTTTCTTTGGTGCAAGCCTTTAAGAGTTTGGGTAAGGAATACCGTTATGACTATGATTTCAGCACGGCAGTTTTCCCGTTGGCTGAGGGAGAGGTTTTCTTCTGAAAAAGAGGGAGTAATCTTGACTAGAGAGGACATTAATCAGCTTTCTGGTCGTCAAGGGTTCACATTAGGATTTATCAATGATATTCACTATGAATTGATGCAGCATGGTATCGCTTTTGTTACTGATACCAGCCGGGAGAAGTTCTATTTAATCCCTGTTAATTCTGCCGAAAATTGGCGTAAGAAGCTTGAAATGCAATACGAAAAAGAGTTGTACTGTAATGTGTTTCCCATTGAAAAATCGGGATAAAAAAAAGCCTCCAGCAAATGGAGGCTTTTTCTTTAGGCCATGCCTTGGATAATGACAAACTTTTCTAGCAGTTCATCTTCTGTTTCCACATTATTTGGATCTGTAATTATGCAGTTAGTTATCGGGCAAACCGATTGACATGTAGGTTTATCGTAATGCCCTTTACATTCAGTACATAGTGCGGGATCAATTTCATAAATTTCCGCTCCCATCGCTATTGCTTCATTAGGACATTCTGGGTCACACATGTCGCAGTTAATGCATTTTCCTGTAATTAACAGAGCCATATTATTTGCCTGTAGGGTTACGAGTATCCTGACCAGCATTTAGATTACGCATAAGTAATGCGAAATCTAGTTCCATATCCTCAGGAACTGGAATGAAGACAAAGTGACCGTTACCTTTAGCATCGTCGATAACTTCTGATTTACGGTTCTCCATGACTTCTAGGTTAAAAACAACGTTCCCTTGAGGGGTCATGATCTCTAAGCTGTCGCCGACGATAAACTTGTTCTTAACTTCAACTTCCGCTAAAGCTCCACGACGCTTGCCAGTAAACTCACCAACGAATTGCTGAGCGTCTGAAACAGAATATCCGTAGTCGTAGTTTTGATAACTATCATGGGTATGGCGACGCAAGAAGCCCTCTGTATAACCACGATGCGCAAGACTCTCTAGTGTACCCAATAATGTTTCATCAAATGGCTTACCAGCGACGGCATCATCAATCGCTTTACGATAGACCTGAGCTGTTCTCGCGCAGTAATAAAATGACTTTGTACGTCCTTCAATTTTTAGCGAATGAACACCCATTTTGGTCAATCGCTCGACATGTTGAATAGCACGAAGATCTTTTGAGTTCATGATATAGGTGCCATGCTCATCTTCGAAGGCGGCCATTTTTTCTTCTGGACGGTGGCTTTCTGAAAGCAGAACGACTTCGTCAGTTGGCTTGCCTAGGCCTAGAGTATTATCGGGACGCTCATCTTGAACTTCGATTGCACTCGGAGTATTCGGATCGAATTCTTCGACAATTTGACCTGCGTCGTTTTCTTTACCTTTTTCAACATTGTACTCCCAGCGACAAGCGTTAGTACAAGTCCCTTGGTTTGGATCGCGCTTGTTGATATAGCCAGATAGCAGACAACGACCAGAGTACGCCATGCAAAGTGCGCCATGAACAAATACTTCAAGCTCTGTTTCAGGACAGTGTTCACGAATCTCTTCGATCTCTTCAAGCGATAATTCGCGCGAGACGATGACACGCTCTACACCGTTTGCGGCCCAAAACTTAACGGTTGCCCAGTTTACGGCGTTTGCTTGCACGGATAAGTGAATCGCCATATCCGGGAATGCTTCACGTACCATCATGATTAGACCAGGGTCTGACATGATAAGTGCGTCAGGCCCCATTTCAACAACAGGCTTTAAATCGCGAATAAAGGTTTTTAACTTAGAGTTATGCGGTTGAATATTACATACCACATAAAATTGCTTACCTAACTCATGGGCTTCATTAATACCTATCTGTAGGTTCTCATGGTTAAATTCATTATTACGAACACGAAGGCTATAACGAGGCTGACCTGCATAAACGGCGTCTGCACCATATGCGAATGCATAACGCATATTCTTAAGGCTGCCGGCGGGTGACAAGAGTTCTGGAGTAAACATTGCTAAAATCTCTATTCTGATTATAAGTCAGGGAAGTACCACCTGATGGTACTAAGGGGCGCAAATTCTACGCTAAAATTGTAGCTATTCCAAGTGCAGAAATAGGCCCGGAAGACCCGGGCATTGATTCGAAAAGGTTATTGTTGTGGTAAGCCGCCGAATGCTTTGTATAAGTCGGGTAAGAACGTACTAAACTCGCCACATAATAAAGAAAAATCGGCGTCGATTCTTGCTGCGGCATCTTCTCTAGGGATGTCTTCGTTTTGGTCTTTGAGTTCGTCACTAAACTTCAAGCGCTTAATGCTGCCATCGTCAGCAAAAATAAACTCAATACGCTCCTGCCAGTTGAGAGCTAACTTGGTGACAAACTTATTGGCTTCAATGTGTCCTAGAATCTCATCACTGGATAGCTCTTGCTTTTTACAGCGGATGATACCGCCGTCTTCTAGTACTGATTTAAGTTCAGCTTCATCAAGCATATTGAAGCCTGCTGGAGTACTTGACGTTTTTACCCATTCCGTCAGCGTATTTTCGATTGGCTGCTCTGGGAATGCAGGGATAACAGGGAGGCTGCCCATGGTTTTACGAAGTAGCGCAATCACATCTTCTGCTTTTTTAAAGCTGCTTGAGTCAACAATAATGAAGCCATCTTTTGGCATGATAACCATATAGGTGAGATTGCTTCGGCTAAATGCACGCGGCAGTAAATCAATAATAATGTCTTCTTTAAGGTCATCTTTTTCTTTTTTCTTAAGTGGACGACCTTCTTGCGTTTCTAGTAAGTCTACCTTGTTATTCAGTGATTCTTTGATCACTGATGCAGGTAACATTTTTTCTTCTTTCTTAGCGCAAAGCAAAATACGGTCTTCAGATACATGAGTCATCATGTCGCCATGTTTGCCCAGTGCAGTAACCCAGCCAAACTTTTGTTTGTCTTGACTGCCACATGGCGTGAAACGAAACTCTTCAAGCTGCTGTTCTAGCTTATCAGCGTTAAACTCAAGTTCCTTATTGAAACGATAGACCAAACAGTTTTTAAACCACATATTACTCTCACATTAATAATTGAACGCTGCACATCATAGGCAATTTTGACCAGAATGTCCTAGCCTAAATATTGATTCTGACAATGGGATTTGTGCGAAACTTATATGAAAAATTGTTTTCAATGGTCACAAAAGTGTCATAATAATTACTGATAATGCATGCAGTTGATTAGATTCCATAAGGTTACGCCGTTATGTCTAGAAGAATCCTGGTTGTTGAGGATGAAGCACCTATTCGCGAGATGTTGTGCTTTGTATTGGAGCAAAAAGGCTATCAAGCCGTAGAAGCAGAAGATTACGATACAGCAGTCAACAAGTTGGCTGAACCATTCCCCGACTTAGTACTTCTAGATTGGATGCTACCTGGTGGTTCTGGCATTAATTTTATCAAGCACATGAAGCGAGAAGAATTGACTCGTAATATTCCAGTCGTGATGCTTACTGCTCGCGGCGAGGAAGAAGATAAAGTTCGTGGACTTGAGGTTGGGGCCGATGACTACATCACCAAGCCGTTTTCTCCTAAAGAATTGGTTGCACGCTTAAAGGCGGTGATTCGTCGTGTCACGCCAACTGCGCTAGAAGATGTGATTGATGTTCAAGGTTTGAAATTAGATCCTGTTTCTCATCGAGTAACGGCGAACGATCAACCATTAGATATGGGGCCGACCGAGTTTAAGATGCTGCACTTCTTTATGACCCATCAAGAGCGTGTCTATAGTCGTGAGCAACTACTTAATAACGTGTGGGGCACCAACGTCTATGTAGAAGACCGCACAGTAGACGTACATATTCGTCGGTTGCGTAAAGCACTAGAATCAGCGGGACATGATAAGCTGATTCAAACAGTACGAGGTGCTGGCTATCGATTCTCAACCAAAGGCTAGTATTGAACCGGAGAGGTAGATGGTTGAACGTTTAACATGGAAAAAGCTAGCTTGGGAGCTGGCTTTTTTTTACACCCCTTGGATTATTGTCGGGTGGATATTTGGCTATATGCCGTGGTTACTGCTTGCCGCAACGGTTATGCAGTTGATCTGGCATCTGCATAATCAACTGCGTCTATCCGCATGGCTATGGGATGAGAAGCGTCTAACGCCACCTTCGGGTACAGGAAACTGGGAGCTACTGTTTAATGGTATCTATCGTTTACAGCAGCGCCAACGACGAAAACGCAAAGAGCTGACTAACCTAATTCGGCGATTTAAAAACGGTGCGGAATCGTTGCCGGATGCTGTCGTTGTTTTCCGTAGTGAAGGTAACATTGTCTGGTGCAACAAATTGGCTCAGCACTTACTTGGGTTTCGATGGCCTGGTGATTCTGGGCAGCCTATTTCGAATCTAATTCGCACTCCTGACTTTATCAAATATCTCAATAAGAACGATTTTTCTGAGCCGTTAGAAATGCCTTCGCCCTTAAATGTGGAGCGAATGTTGGAATTGCGTATCGTGCCTTATACCGAAGGTGAACACTTGATGGTTGTGCGTGATGTGAGTCAGTTAAAGCAGCTAGAAGGAATGCGCCGAAATTTCTTTGCGAATGTCTCTCATGAACTGCGTACGCCAATGACAGTATTGCAAGGCTATCTTGAGATGACTGAAGACCCCGATATGATCGTTGGGCCTATGTGGACAAAAGCACATGGTGTGATGACAGAACAACTTAACCGTATGAACAGTTTAGTTAATCAGCTGCTAACGCTTTCTAAAATAGAAGCGGCTCCGATGCACGAATTAGATGAAGTAGTTAATGTGCCCGCGATGTTGGAGATTCTAGAGAAAGAAGCGGTAAGCTTAAGTGGTGATGAAGGGCATGTCATTGAGTTTGATATCGATAATCGCTTGCGAGTTTTTGGTGATGAAGACCAATTGCGCAGTGCTATCTCCAATCTTGTTTACAATGCTGTTAAATATACACCGCCAGGGGCGGGCGTGAAAGTTCGCTGGTATCAGTCTTCTCAAGGCGCATGTTTAGAAGTGGAAGATACCGGTGACGGTATAGAAGCCCAGCATTTACATCGCTTGACCGAGCGCTTTTACCGAGTCGACAAGGCGCGTTCACGGGATACAGGGGGTAGTGGTTTGGGTTTGGCAATAGTAAAGCATGCCTTGTCTCATCATGACTCTCATTTGGAAATCCATTCTGAAGTGAATGTCGGTAGTAAGTTCTCCTTTATTTTGCCCGAGCGATTGGTTGTCAATTAATGTTAAACACTTCACGTATCACCTTATGGGTTGGCTTGGTAGTGGCTTCATTCAACGCTGTCGCTGTTGAGTTGCCGCGCTATCAAAAAATACCAGGCGTATCGGGGAATCTATCTTCAGTGGGATCCGATACTCTATCTGGAATGACAACATTATGGTTAGAAGAGTTTAAGACGATTTATCCTAATGTAAACGCTCAAATCCAAGCGTCGGGGTCCTCTACTGCTCCTCCAGCTCTTGCTGAAGGAACCGCACAGTTTGGCCCAATGAGTCGAGCGATGAGGTTACAGGAGGTGAATGCTTTTGAGAGAGAGTATGGCTACAAGCCCACAGCTTTAAGTGTTGCGATCGATGCGATCGGAATTTTTGTTCATAAGGATAACCCTATTCAAGGCCTCAATTTTGAGCAACTTGATAGTATTTTTTCAGCCACGTTAAGATGCGGAGCATTAGCCAGTGTGCAGACATGGTCGGAGTTAGGCGTAAAAAGTCATTGGAACCAACGTGCGATCCAGATGTTTGGTCGCAACTCTGTATCAGGAACTTACGGTTTCTTTAAAGAAAATGCGTTATGTGGTGGCGACTTCAAGCGGAATGTCAATGAACAGCCCGGTTCGGCTTCTGTTGCTCAATCGGTCGCTTCATCGGTAAATACTATTGGTTATTCAGGCATTGGGTATCAAGTCTCTGGAGCAAGGCTTGTTCCTATTGCTAAGCAAGGTAGTGATTATGTTTTTCCGCTGCAGGAGCATGTACTATCGGGAAACTATCCGTTGTCACGTTACCTTTATGTCTACGTCAATAAGAATCCAAATAAACCCTTGGAGCCAATAGAAGAAGCGTATATTCGCTATATTTATTCTCGAGAGGGGCAGCGTATTGTAGAAAAAAATGGTTATGTCCCATTAACCCCATTGTTTGTAGAGCATGAGCTTGCAAAAGTTGGGCTTACTCTCAATGATTGAGGCGTGTGCTGCGTCTTACTATCAGAAGTATTTAAGTGTCCAGCCGACCTCGCGCCAGTAGTTCTGTTCATTTTGCAGATCGGCGTTAAGCAATCTGTTTTCTTTCAGCCAGTCTTTGTTGGCACTTGTGAGTAGCCAGGCCTCTTTAGTGACAGCAATTCGTATTAATGGTTTTTTTGTCTCGCTTCGCTGTCCGTTGAGAATAATCGCGAGTCTGAGGATACGAATGAGCCCTTCTATATGTTTCCGTTTGTATAGAGAAAAGTGAGGGAGTTCATCTAACCTAAGTGGTTTTCGTTGAAACCGGGCCAGTGTCGCTAAGACTAACTGCTCTTCGCTATTGAAACCCGGCATAGTTGCATGTTTCAGTATATAGTTTGAGTGGCGGTGAAAGGCTTGATAATTGATACTTAACCCTACCTCATGCAGTAGTGCACTCCATTCTATTAAGCTATATAGCTGACGGTTTTCTTTAAGTTCAAGAGTCTCGTGTAATTGGGAAAGAAGATCTCGCGCTTGAGTACGAACATTATTGGCATGCACGGTGTCGACAAAGTGCTTTAGCGCAAGACTTTCGGCGGTTCGCATTCGGATATCAGAGCGTTGAAAGTGGTCTTCCATTTCATAGAGTAAACCTTCACGTAATGCGCCACTCGAATAATGCATTTCTTGTAATGATAGGCTATCAAAAATGGCGGTTAATATTGCTACACCAGCGGAAAAAGTCGGTTGCCTTTCTTTATTTAGACCAATTAAAGTCACGTCATTGATATGATCAAATTCGCAAAGTTTACTTATAAGTTTATGTAATCGTTTGGTTTTGATGATGCCGTCGTCATAACCAAAACCGACCAACACCTCTTTGATCGCTTTGATCGTCCCGGATGAACCGAAGGCTATTTCCCAACTGGTTTTTTTATAGTAGGGCACTAAATCTTCAAGGTGTTGTTGCGTTGATAACATGGCTTTGGAAAATTGTTCCGCTGTTAATTTTCCGCTCTTGAAGTATTTTTGTGTAAAAGTGACGCTCCCAACTCGGGTACTATTAAGTCGCTTAGGGGTAAAGGCTTCACCGATAATCAGTTCCGTGCTTCCTCCGCCAATATCGATGACAAGCTTAGATAATGACTCTGTTTGCGTGTGTGCGACGCCAGCGTATATTAATCTTGCTTCTTCTTCGCCAGGGATGACTTCTATTGGAAAGGGGAGAATAGCGCTGGCCTGCTGTAAAAAACTCGCCGTATTATTTGCTACTCGTAAGGTGTGTGTGGCAGCGATGCGAACGTTATTCACATCAAAGCCTTGCAGTCTTTCAGCAAACATAGAAAGGCATTCAAGTCCTCTCGCGATAGCCTCTACATCTAGGTTATTCTCTGAGTCTAAACCTTGTGCTAATCGAACCTTTTTCTTGTGCCTACTGACAATTTGAATCTCTTGATTGATGACCTTAGCAACGATCATATGAAAGCTATTTGAACCCAAATCAATGGCAGCTATTTGTTTGATGGCCTGACTATTATTGTGCATGGTCTATCCGCTGTTAGTTGTTCTTTTTTGTGTGCTTCTCTATGTGTTGAAGATAGTCGTAAATGGCAGTTTGTGAACGTAGTTTCTTTTGGTGACCACGAGAAACATAGCGATTACTCATTTCTTTATCGATGTAGCGTGCTTTTAGGTTGTCGGCAAAATGAATGTCGATGATGTCGATGATACGTTGTTTTAAGCGTTCATCCTTAATTGGGGTTGTGACTTCGATTCGGTGATCAATATTTCGGGTCATCCAGTCGGCAGAGGATATATAGACAGCAGGTTCTCCGCCATTATGTGCAATGATGACGCGAGGATGTTCCAAAAATCGGTCAACTATACTGATGATAGTAATGTTGTCACTAATACCTTTGAGTCCTGGAATAAGTGAACACATCCCTCGAACAATCATGTGGATGATAACCCCAGCTTGACTAGCGAGATAGAGCTTTTGGACGACCCTTTTATCCGTAAGATTATTCACTTTTAGTATTAGTTGTGCTTCTTGCCCTGCTAAAGCGTTGGAAATTTCGTTATCGATGAGTCGATAAAGCTGTTTTCGAGAGTTACGTGGCGAGACAATTAATTGCTCGAATTTCACTGGGCGATATGGATTTTCGATATAGCCAAAGACATCACGTACTTCATCTGCGATGGTTTGATCGGCAGTCAACAACGAAAAGTCTGTATAGAGGCGAGCATTACTTTCATGAAAATTCCCTGTTCCTACGTGAGCATAGCGGACTATTTTTTCTTGCTCTACTCGGCTAATCAGCAATAACTTCGCGTGGATTTTTAGCCCAGGAACGCCGAATATGACCTGTACGCCATGGTCGGTAAGGATTTTAGACCATTCAATATTCGCTTCCTCGTCAAATCTAGCTTGTAACTCCACGACGGCAGTCACTTGTTTACCATTGTGAATAGCCTCAATCAGAGAGTTCATGAGCCGAGAGTTTTTTGCTACTCGATATATATTAATCTTGATGCTAGTAACCTTGGGATCAAAGGATGCTTGGCGAACTAATTCGGTAATATGTTCAAAAGAGTGATAGGGAAAGTAGAGTAAAATGTCTTTCGCTCGTATGGCATCAAAATAGTTGTTGTAGCCAGCAAAGTCAGAACATCGCATGGGAGGGAGTGGTTTATGTTCTAAATAGTGATGACCCATGTTGGGGAAATTAATGAAATCTTTAAAGTGATGGAACCGCCCACCCGGAGAGAGGCTGTCATACTGAGAAATACTGAGCTTGGTTCTGAAAAAAGTGAGCATGCTATCGGGCATACTTTGCTCATAAACAAAATGGATTGGCATGGAACAGAGGCGTTGACTTACGCCTTTAGACATTTGTTCTAATAGGTTATGTTCGGTGTCAAAGTTTAGATCGTAATCCGCATCTCTGGTTATTTTAATGGCATAGCCATTGATATCATCGTAGTTGAAAAAACCATGAAAGAGATCTTCTAAGCAATAGCGAACGATACTGTCGAGTAAAATGATAGTCTGACGTTGTTCACTTTTGTGGCCTGGCACGGTGACAAAACGAGATAAGTGATCGGTAGGGATCTCTAGTAGAGCATATTGTGAGGTGTCGGCGGCTTTTATATCAACGCCGATATAGGCATATTCATCTTTTACAAACGGCAGAATATCAACGTCATCGTTGAGCATCAGTGGAGATAAATGAGGAAGTACCTGTTTCTTAAAGTACTTTTTAACCCATATTTGTTGAGTGTGAGTCAACTGGGTTTCATTGATAAAGAAGATTTGTTCGTGTGTCATTTCTAGAATCAATGAATTATAGATTTCTTCGAACCTTAGGTTTAGCTTTCGAGCTTTACTTTGCATTTTTGAAAGTAAGCGTTTGGGGGCATCGTTGTCACTATTTTTCGGATTGAATAGGATACGACGCTTAACGGCTGAGAATCGAACTTTATAAAATTCATCCAGATTATTTGAGAAGATACCTAGAAATCGAACCCTTTCGATCAAAGGAACAGATTTATCGGCGGCTTCTTGAAGGACACGCTCGTTAAAAGATAGCCAGCTTAGCTCTTTGTCGACATGGAGTTTCTTTTTGCTCATAGAATAAATCATTCTCCATTATTGATAATAAAAGCGTATGACACGTGATGGTTTTCAGTACCTTAGAGTCTGTGTAATATAATTGTCACGTAAACGACATAATATGTTGAGGCATTTCGTGCAAGCTTGTATTTTATCCCATAATCTAATGTGGGACGGATTCCCCTTAGAGCCTCAAACATCATCAAGAGATAGAATGTAAATTATGGCAAATGCCAGCTTTTCATTGCATACCAAAGATCGAAAACGTCAGATTCAAGATCGGCTTGCTCGAGGGATCGTCTCGTTTGGTGGTCTCAGTGTACTTGCTGGGTTGATCTTTATTTTTGTTTACTTAGCTTTTGTTACACTCCCCATCTTTTCCGGTGCGACCAGTACTTGGTCACAGCCTGTCCCAATGACTATCAGTACCCCTATTATAGCGTCGGTTGTTGATGGTAATGCTGAGAATGTGCGTTTCTATACCCAAGATGGTTTAGTTATTCAGAAATCGTTGAAGACAGGAGAGATCTCGACAGAGCGCTATGCCGATGATAATGAGACAGTCACCGTCTCATCCCAGCTTCTAACGTTGACTCGAAATAGTAATGAGGTTACCGCTTTTGACCCTTCCATGGCTCAAGAGGGAAGTGACCATACACTAGTATCGGCTGAGAAAAATGAGATGAAGTGGATTACTGCTACTACTGATGATCAACCGATTGAACTTGTCTCAGCGTCATTGAATAATAATATGATCTCTTTCGTTACTCTGGATCGGTTGGGGCGCGTTCACCTTATACAAGATGCATTAGCGATTGGTGGTGCCACAACTGAGCAGACATCGGTTGCGACGCCTGTAAACCGATTTGATAGCCAACCAGAGATTCAAAATAACATCATCACAACGGCTTTTGTTCTGCCTGAAGTAGAGCAAATTCTATTAACGCCTAGCGCAGGTGTCGTGTATGCGCGAGCGGCGAATGAATTGTATGTATTAGTGTTGCAGAATAACGCATTAGTACTGAGAGAGGTGGTGGATTTGTCCGCTGGTTCTCAATCAGCTGTTGTGGATATGGAACTGCTTTCTGGTGCGTATTCTTTACTGATTCAGCATCAAAACCAACAGATCTGGCAATGGTTTGATGTGTTGGCGGATAGGGAGCGAACACTGACTCCCATACGTTCGTTTGATTTTTCTGCACCAATTACGCGTGTACTTCCGGAAACGTTGAGTAAAGGCTTCTATGTCCAGCTCGCCAATGGTGAACTAGAAGGGCGCTACACAACCAGCGAAAGAGCGCTGTCAAATATTTCGCTCCCAAGTGGGGATGTACACAGTATTACCTTATCAAGCAATAATCGCTATGCGATGTTGTTGATTGATGACGCGCTGCATGTGGTCAAAATAGAAAATGACTATCCGGAAATTTCTTGGAGCGCTCTATGGGGAAAAGTATGGTATGAAAGTTACCCTGAGCCTGAATTTGTGTGGCAGACCACAGCTGCCAATGATGATTTTGAACCAAAGTTTAGTTTAGTCCCTATTGCTTTTGGCACGCTTAAAGCTGCCGGATTTGCCATGTTGTTTGCAGTGCCTATAGCGATATTTGGTGCGATATATACCGCCTACTTCATGTCTTCAGGCATGAGAAAGGTCGTCAAACCAACGATTGAACTGATGGAGGCGCTGCCAACGGTTATTATTGGTTTTCTTGCAGGGTTGTGGTTTGCACCTATTGTAGAAAGTCATTTACCAGCCGTTATGATGTTACTGATCTCCTTGCCGTTGCTATCATTGGCGACGGGTGTTGTATGGTATTTGATTCCCAAGAAGCTAACGACAAAATTACCGAGTGGCTTACATCCTTTCACCTTAATTCCGGTCATCCTAGTCGCCATTTATTTAATGATGACGTATTCCTATGACATGGAGGTATGGTTATTTGGTGGGGATGTCAGAGTCTACTTAGCTCAGCATGGTATCGATTATGATCAGCGCAATGCCTTGGTGGTTGGATTTGCAATGGGGTTTGCCGTGATACCGACCATCTTTACCATTGCTGAAGATGCCATTTTTTCCGTTCCGAAACACCTATGTGATGGCTCTCTGGCATTAGGAGCAACGCAATGGCAAACCTTATTGTATGTGGTGCTATTGACTGCGAGTCCTGGAATATTTTCCGCCGTAATGATGGGGCTTGGTCGAGCGGTGGGAGAAACCATGATTGTACTGATGGCAACGGGTAATACCCCTATTTTGGATTGGAATATTTTTGAAGGAATGAGAACCCTTTCTGCCACTATGGCGGTAGAGTTGCCTGAATCTGATGTCGGCAGTACACACTATCGCCTGCTGTTTTTAATCGCGTTGATTTTGTTTAGTTTTACATTTGTGGTGAATTCCATGGCCGAATGGGTGCGACAGCGACTGAGGGATAAATACAGTGCACTGTGAGCTGAGTAAGGAAGCGCTCTATGTTTAAGTGGTTTAAGTCTGGCGCTCCGTGGGTCTGGCTTACTGGCGGCGCGGTGAGCATTAGTCTGATTTCCGTATTGGGTCTGCTATTGCTAATTGGTTGGAAAGGGTTAGCGTATTTTTGGCCAGCCCCTTTATATCAATGGCAAGATCTCAATGGAGAGCGCTTAATCGGGCAAGTGTACTCTGAAACATGGGTCTCGACGCATACCATACCTAATGCCAGTGATATTTTGCCAGCATCGATAATTGAATCCGGTAAAGTGAAGCGCTTGAGCATAAAAATAGCCAATCGCGATTTGTATGGAATGGACTTTTTGTCGGTGCTTGAGCCTGAGCTCTATCAACAACAGACACCAGCAGAGCTTGTTGTTATCGAACGCTCTAGAGGCGGCAACTTTTTTGGTGAGATTGTTGCGTTTAGCACTGCTGACGGTGCCGTGGATTCTGATATCCAACAACAACTTAATGTAGCTTTGAGAGGAGCAGAGCAGACTCGTCAAGACATCGATACGATTATAGAGCGAAGAATACGTGGTTTAGGGCATCAACTGGAGTCTATGCGGCTAAAGCAGCGTAGACATGAGTTGAATGGCACACTAACCGATGAGGCATTTTCGAAATACGAAAAACAAAAAGCAATTATTCAACAACAGCTTACTCAGCATGAGCTGGAATTGGACACATTAAGAAAAACCTTAAATAGCCAGAGATTAGTTGTGTCGGATATGAAGGGGGAACGACTCGAGATCCCACTAAGTCGCATTGTTGATTTTTGGTACCCTAACCAGATGACACTGTCTGAAAAGCTGGCTCATTGGAGTGGGCAGGTATGGAAGTTTCTATCGGAAGAACCACGAGAATCTAACTCTGAAGGTGGGGTCTTTCCTGCTATTTTTGGTACGGTCTTATTGGTATTGATTATGTCAGTACTAGTGATGCCACTTGGGGTGATCGTAGCGCTTTATTTACATGAATACGCTGAAAACAACTGGCTGACGCGCTTGATTCGTGTCGGTGTGATTAATCTTGCTGGTGTTCCCTCCATCGTCTATGGAGTTTTTGGTCTTGGATTTTTCGTTTACACGATTGGAGGGTCAATAGACTCGCTGTTTTACGCAGAGCGTTTACCGGCACCGACATTTGGCACGCCAGGACTACTTTGGTCTGCTTTAACGCTCGCGATACTCACGCTACCAGTGGTCATCGTGACTACTGAAGAAGGGCTAAATCGGATTCCGATATCGGCCAGGCATGGTTCATTGGCCTTAGGGGCGACGCAGTTTGAGACGGTTTGGCGAATAGTGTTACCCATGGCTAGTCCTGCTATTATTACAGGACTGATACTGGCCGTCGCTCGGGCTGCGGGTGAAGTCGCCCCCTTGATGCTCGTCGGTGTGGTGAAATTGGCTTCGAGCTTACCAGTTGATGCCCAGTTCCCATTTCTTCATTTAGAGAGAAAGTTCATGCACTTGGGCTTTCATATTTACGATATTGGTTTTCAAACGTCCAATATTGAGGCGGCGCGACCGCTGGTTTACGCCACCTCTTTTCTATTAGTGACTGTGGTAGTTGGGTTGAACTTAACGGCTATCGCTATTCGTAATAATTTGAGAGAAAAGTACCGAACACTAGGACAAGATTAACGATGTTTTCTATCAATCAAACTTTAGGTTACCCCACACCACTTGACGTCAATGATCTTACTGAGGAACAGACGGCTATTGAAATAGAGAACTTGAACTTGTTCTACCGAAGTACGCAGGCGCTGCACAATGTCTCGATGCGAATTCCTAAGGGACAGGTTACGGCATTTATCGGCCCGTCGGGGTGTGGGAAATCGACGTTACTACGCTGCATGAATCGCATGAATGACTTGGTTGAAGGTTGCACGGTGCAAGGGGATGTACGACTGCATGGCAACAATATTTATCACCCTAAAGTGGATGTCGCGACACTACGAAGACGAGTTGGAATGGTGTTCCAAAGGCCGAATCCGTTTCCAAAGTCGATTTATGAGAATGTCGTTTATGGCTTACGTTTACAGGGGGTTCGCAATAGCCGAAGTTTAGATGATGCTGTTGAGCGTTCGCTACGCGCTGCTGCGCTATGGGATGAAGTGAAAGATCGTCTGCATGAAAATGCATTTGGGTTATCTGGTGGTCAGCAGCAACGGTTAGTGATTGCTCGCGCAATAGCGATTGAACCAGAAGTATTGTTGCTTGACGAACCGACCTCGGCGCTTGATCCAATTTCAACGCTGACTATTGAAGAGCTTATTAACGACTTAAAGAGAAAGTACACGGTTGTGATGGTGACTCATAACATGCAACAAGCGGCTAGGGTCAGTGATCATACTGCGTTTATTCACTTAGGAAAGCTGGTAGAGTATTCGGATACCGATTCCATCTTTACATCACCGCTGCAAAAGCAAACAGAAGACTACATTACTGGTCGTTACGGATAAAGGAACATAAGATAAATGCACTTTGGTCGCCATATTTCAGGTCAGTTTAATGCGGAACTCGAGTCAATCCGTACCCACGTTCTCACAATGGGAGGGCTGGTGGAGCAACAACTTTCGTTCGCATTACAGGCGTTGCATAACGATGATATTGACCTGGCTAAAAAAGTGGTTCGCGATGATCATAAAGTGAATGCCATGGAAGTGTCTATTGATGAAGCGTGCACTCGCATTATTGCTAAACGGCAACCAACGGCAAAAGATTTGCGTTTAGTGATGGCAATAATCAAAACGATTACGGACTTAGAGCGTATTGGTGATGTTGCTGCGCGTATTGCGAGAGTCGCTATCGAAACGCCTTCGACCAAAGAGCAAAGCTTTCATGTCTCTCTAGAGCCACTATGTCGTCAAGCGATCAGTATGTTACATCAAGTGCTTGATGCGTTTGCTCGCATGGATGTTGATGCGGCGGCAGAGGCGTATAAGCTAGATGATAAGCTTGATGCTGAATATGAGGCTGTGATTCGTCAGCTAATGACTTATATGATGGAAAACCCGAAGAATATTCCAAGCGTACTGCAAGTGATGTGGTCGGCGAGAGCAATTGAAAGAGTCGGGGATCGTTGTCAGAATATTTGTGAGTACATTATTTATTTTGTGAAAGGAAAAGATGTTCGCCACCTTGGCGAGCAGAGCATTGACGATTTACTTAACTCATAATTGCCAAATATTATCGGATAGTTCACCACCTCTAGCCCGAACTATGAGCTAGAGGTGGTGATAGCTGTAATGCTAGAAGCGTAGAATAAAACCTAAATTCCAGTTTGATAAGATATCCGCTGGGATGTAGGTTTGCTGATTATCGAATACATTGATATCAAGTCCCGTTCTGACCCCTAGATTATCCGTAATCTGATAGACGTAGTTAGCACCAATGCTAACACCTGTCGCACTGCGACTCTCTTCTTTCTTACTACCATCATATTGCACACCACCGATACTTACCTGAAATCCGTGAGCGGCAGCTTGACCAAACATTTGCTGGAGGCCGACTCGGTAGCTATGCAACGTTTCGTCATAGACATTACTAGCGTAGCGAGTTTGCCCATAGTCAAAAAACACAGCATCAAAGCCTAACGTATTAGGTAGGCCAACTTGAATGCCTGCGCCTCGATAGGCGCCAATTTTTAGCTCCGGGGAGAGTTGAATACTATGAGCATTAGTGACAAAAGGGACGGCGAGTAGGCTGGTAACGAGTAAAGTTTTTTTCATCATAAGATTAACCACGTAAGTAAATAAGACTTAACTTCTTGTCGTTCCTTTGACTTAAGCAGAAGGTGAGACGTAGTGTAAATCGCTGGGTTTGATGAAACTAAACAGTATTGCTTATGAGTGTAATAAGGCACAGATATGACCAGACGGCGTGGAGTAGGGGTGTGTCGTTCCGACTTACTGGCAATGTAATGCGGAGTTTAAAGAAATTTGCTGTTCAACGGCGTTCGTCATGACGGAGTCTAACCATTTTTTAGTTTGCGCATTGCGGTCCTTATTATGAGTGTAACTATACAGGTCATAACGGGGGATTTTATCGTTAAGGAGAATAGTGACAGCGCGAAGCTCAGGAAAGTGCTTGATTGGAAAAAGGTTTGAATGAGGTAGGACAAAATCGGTATTTCGAACAACGTCGATAAGCGCTAAGAGTACTTCTGAGCGAAAACCCACACGAGTTTTACAACCAAGAGAATTAAGAATATTAGCGGCAATGCAGACATTGTCATTGAAGCCTGGAAGAAGTTGAGACGCTATCTCAAAGCCATCGAAAGCTTGAGGTGTCGTGATATTTTGTTGTACAGGGTGGTTCTTTCTAACAATGACTCTACCCTCTATTGCTGTTAACTGAGTTCGGCAAATTTCTTTTGAAATGCCATCTAAATCATAATGTACCCCATAAAAAACATCCCCCCTTTGAATATCCTCGTTGGTATTGTGGCCCCAGTTAACCAGCTCAATATTGAGGTGGGGTGCATCTTCACGCAGTGCTGTGAACAGCGTTCCGGTAATCGTAGAGAGGATATGGGGAGATAAGGCGATTTTCATGGTGCCAGTGAGTTCTTTAGGCGAGAACTCATGGAGCTTTCCTAACGCGGATTCTAGGTTATTTAAGTGTGGGCTAATCGCTCGTGCAAGGTTTTGAGCAAATGGTGTTGGTTCTAATCCGTGCCTTACTTTAACAAACAGTTCGTCGTTAAAGTGGTGTCTAAGCTTTTGTAAGGTCTGACTAATGGCAGGTTGAGAAACAAACAGGCGTTCAGAACTCTTACGCATGTTTTTTTCCTGCATAAGTACCAGAAAGGTGCGAAGCAAATTAAGATCGATGTTATAAAAATTTTGATGTGGCATCGTTGTCTTATCTCATGCGTAGTCAGTGCTGAAATTGTCAGTATAGTGGACTAAGCACCCTTCTACTTAATCTAGGGATACAGCCGCGCGAATCATAGTTACCATATTGGTAATTGTGTTTGTATCGGTAATTGGTAGCGCATAATCGTCGGTATTTTCAGCACCCATTTTGGCTTGTGGTGCATGAAACGACATGAGGCTATTTCGAATGGCTTTACCTGATAAATGTAGCTCTGTGATACCAGTTGTTTGAATGATGTGTGTGACATTATCAGGCGATATACCCGCGCCAGCCATAATCTTAATACGACCTTTTGCTTGAAGGTGCAGCTGGCTTAAACACTCTATACCCGCTAGTGCGGAGTTCGCGAGTCCTGAAGTGAGTACTCGTTCACAGCCAAGAGTGATAATTTGTTCAAGAGCGTCTTTAGCATTGGCGCATTGGTCAAAAGCACGATGAAAAGTGACGCCTAAGCCGAGTTGTTGAGCTTGTGAAACCAGTCTGTTCAAGTTCTCTAAATCGAGGTGACCATCGTGTGTTAAGAGCCCTAATACTACGCCATCCATGCCCATATTGGCGGCAATGATGATGTCTTGCGCCATGACGTCAATTTCTTGTTGGTTATAGAGAAAGTCACCTTGTCGAGGGCGAATCATGGCGTAAACGGGGACTTGACTCAGTTTAGCGGCTTGCATCATAAACCCAGCACTTGGGGTAAGGCCGCCTAGAGCCAAAGAGGAACAAAGCTCTATGCGAGTTGCACCGCCTTCTACGGCATACTGTAGCGATTCAATATTGTCGATACAAACTTCAAGTTGATAGGTCATTGGTTGACTGGTCATAGCATGGTCCACAAATTCGATAGACAATTAATATAGCCTTCTCGCGGTGGAGATACTAGCAGGTGATGATTATCGCTAAGCAATAAATGAGAAAAGCCCGAGTAAAAACTCGGGCTTGGATTCGGCTAACTGAAATTCTCTTCAATGATTGGCTGCGGTTTCCGCTTTATTATTTCCAACCAACAACCCCGTGAGCATGGGGCGGAAGGTTTCAATTATTTAGATAGGTCTTCTGCGTGCTCAGATAGGAATGCTGCAACACCTTTTGGAGATGCGTCCATACCTGCTTTGCCTTCTTCCCATTGTGCTGGACAAACTTCACCATTCTTCTCGTGGAAGTTTAGTGCGTCTACCATGCGTAGCATTTCATCAATGTTACGGCCAAGTGGAAGGTCGTTCACTACTTGGTGACGAACAAGACCGTCAGCATCAATTAGGAAAGAACCACGGAATGCAACGCCAGCTTCTGGGTGCTCTACGTCGTATGCTTTGCAAATTTCATGCTTAACATCAGCAACTAGAGGGTACTTAACTTGACCGATACCGCCATCTTCGATAGCAGTGTTACGCCATGCGTTGTGAGAGAACTGAGAATCGATAGAAATACCGATAACTTCTGCGCCTTTAGCTTGGAAGTCAGCTAGACGGTTATCAAACGCGATAAGCTCAGATGGGCAAACGAACGTGAAATCTAGTGGGTAGAAGAAAACAACTGCTTTTTTACCTTTAGTGAATTCAGCGAAGTTGAAGTTATCAACGATTTCGCCGTTACCAAGAACAGCTGCTGCAGTAAAGTCTGGGGCTTGACGACCAACTAGTACCATTTTTTTGCTCCTAAAATAGGTTAATTCAAACCGTGTTCGGTTTGGTCCGTGTTTGTACGAGACAAACTATAGTACACATTGTAGTATTGAAAAAAGCGAAAATAATAGATTGATTTAATCGAAAAAAACGATGAGTCGTTCTTGCTCATTCCTTTTTTGAATGCAGCGAAAAAAGTAGGCAGTAAATATGAATAAATGGCCCAGTTTAAAACAGATCCATTACCTAGTGACCCTCAGTGAAACTCGGCATTTTAGTGAGGCGGCCGAGCGTTGCTTTGTAAGTCAATCGACCTTAAGTAAGGGGATTCAAAACCTTGAAGAGCTAATTGGTTGTCCTCTTTATGAAAAAAAGGATAAGAAAAGTCCGTTAGTGTTCACTCAAGCAGGGGAGATGGTTGTCAAGCAAGGAAGAGAGCTGCTAGCGAAAGGGCAGGATTTGATAGAGCTGGGCGATTTTTGTCAAGGTGATGCGATGCAAGGGCAGATTAAGCTGGGGTGTATCCCCACCATAGCTCCCTTTCTACTGTGTGATTTAGTTCAAGAGGTGAACGCACGCTATCCGCAACTCAATTTATTGCTCAGAGAGGATACGACTTCGAATTTACTGGCGGCATTAAAGCATGGCGAATTAGATGTTTTGATCTTGGCGCTGCCGATGGAAATCGGCAATATGGAGCGCTGTATTGTTGGACAGGACCCTTTTAAAATGGTGATCAGCAGAACACAGGCTGATCGCATTCAGGTGCCAATTAAATATGATGATCTTCCCGATGAGTCGGTGTTTCTACTTGAAAATGAGCATTGCTTAACAGAGCATGCGGTGTCGGCTTGTAAGCTGACAAAAAAGGAAAAAATCAACCCATTTAGCGCCACCAGTTTGCATACCTTAGTGCAAATGGTTGCCAACGGTTTAGGGACGACGTTTATACCGCAAATGGCGATTGAACATGGTTTGCTAGACAATCAAAATTTAATCGTCATAGAACCACCAGGCCAGCAAGCACATCGAGAGATTGGTTTAGTGTGGAGACCGAGTTCGTCAAGGCGTGAGTCATTTATGCACCTTGCCGATGTGGTATCTGAACTGCTTTAAACGCAGTAATGCATGCTCACGTAGATGCGTATTTACGTGAGCGTGGTTGGCATAAGGATATACCAACCTATTTACCTACTTATCTCGTTTACCAGCTTACTCGCTTACTCAGTATAAAGCGTACATTACCTTTATTCAGTGACGCTTTGTACTGGCTCCACATCCCTTTCTTCTGGTTCTGCTTCTTCCTGTAATTCCAGTAAATTGATAGCAATTGCGACAAAATCACTGTCTGTGATAATTCCGACTAATTCTCCTTTCTTAACGACTGGTAAACAGCCAACTTTGTGTTTTTGCATGTACATGGCACTTTCACGAAGACCTGCTCTAGGCTCTATGGTCATGATGTTAACGTGCATGAAATCGCTAATAGGTGTAGAGAGCGTGTAAGATTGATCGCTAGGAATGCGTTGCAAGATGGATTCTTGAACCGCGAGTAAATCGCGCTGAGATACGATACCTAATAGTTGTTTATGGGCATCGATTATAGGGATATGCCGGATATCGAGCGCTTCCATCATGTGCTTGGCATCGGCAAGGGAGTGAGACCGCAAAAGGGTGTGAGGGTTGCGGGTCATCATATCTTCGACCTTAATCATAGAGGGCCTCCAACTCATTTTGATTGTCTATTTTAACTATAGAATTATCGCAGCAATAAAGTTGAGAACTCGGTCATTTTTTGATGCGAATCATTAAAAATGGATCGCAAAATTGTAGTGATTGTCACGTGGCGATAATTTGCTTAAAAATACAACACGATTAACCTTGTTCAACTTGCTATTCCATGCTGTAAGCCTATACTTAGCGGCTGCGAAATTTTTCGTTCTTTATGTCATAGATCAACAAAGATGGGTGTTATGCAAGTTTCAGATTTTCACTTCGACCTACCTGATGAGCTCATTGCTCGTTATCCCACCGCTGAACGTAGTGCGAGCCGATTATTACAGCTCACTGGTAATACAGGTGAAGTGGCTGATAAAACCTTTACTGATATTGCCAGCCTTGTTCAACCCGGTGATCTACTGGTGTTTAACAATACTCGAGTTATCCCTGCGAGAATGTTTGGACGCAAAGCGTCTGGCGGTAAGTTGGAAGTGTTGGTTGAGCGTATGCTTGATGATAAGCGTCTATTGGCTCATGTACGTTGCTCGAAATCACCGAAAGTAGGCACAGAGCTGCTTCTTGGTGAAAACGACGACTATCAAGCTATCATGGTAGCAAGACACGACGCCCTGTTTGAAATTGAAATTCAATCAGAGAAAACGGTGTTGGAAGTGTTAAACGACATCGGTCACATGCCATTACCTCCTTACATTGATCGTCCTGATGAGGATACTGATAAAGAGCGCTACCAAACCGTTTACAATGAGAAACCGGGGGCTGTCGCAGCCCCAACTGCAGGGCTTCATTTTGATGATAAAGTCTTGGCGGATATAAAAGCGAAAGGCGTGAATTTCGCTTACGTGACTTTGCATGTTGGAGCGGGCACCTTTCAACCTGTTCGTGTCGATAATATTCACGATCACCACATGCATTCCGAATATGTTGAAGTGACCGATGAAGTGGTTAAAGCCATTGCTGAAACCAAAGCGAATGGTGGCAGAGTGATTGCGGTTGGAACAACATCGGTACGCTCTTTAGAAAGTGCAGCCCAAGATGCTAAAGCGAAAGGGACAGAGCTCGCGCCATTTTTTGGCGATACTGAAATTTTCATCTTCCCAGGCTATGAATATCAAGTTGTTGACTGCCTAGTTACCAATTTTCACTTGCCAGAATCGACGTTGATCATGCTAGTGAGCGCATTTGCTGGCTATGAGAATGTGATGGCGGCTTATCAGCATGCCGTAGATAACCAGTACCGTTTCTTTAGCTACGGTGATGCGATGTTTATTACCAAAAAAGTAAACTAACGAGCGGCATCAAGAGGTTTAATTTCACTCAAGGAGCCAGTGAGAGTTTAGGTAAGGAATACCAGTAAGCGCTTGGCAGAAATGTCGGCGCAATCGAGTGCGACAAGCTACGCTTGTTAGTGCGTTTTGATATTGAGTCAGACTGTGTCTCTGGCGAATTGGAGGCTTCGTGAAATTACAATACGAACTTAAAAAGAAAAATGGTCACGCGCGTCGTGGTCAATTAACGTTTGAACGTGGGACAGTGCAGACCCCTGCATTTATGCCAGTGGGTACTTACGGTACTGTGAAAGGCATGACGCCGGAAGAGGTTAAAGATACTGGAGCAGAAATTCTGCTTGGTAATACTTTCCACCTTTGGCTTCGTCCTGGTCAAGAAATCATGAAGCTGCACGGTGACTTGCATGACTTTATGAACTGGCAAGGTCCAATCTTGACAGATTCAGGCGGTTTCCAAGTCTTTAGCTTAGGCGCAACGCGTAAGATCACAGAAGAAGGCGTTCATTTCCGTAGTCCGGTAAATGGTGACAAAGTCTTCATGGATGCTGAAAAGTCAATGGAGATTCAAAAAGACCTTGGCTCTGATGTTGTAATGATCTTTGATGAGTGTACGCCGTATCCTGCTACGCATGATGAAGCGAAGAAATCCATGGAAATGTCACTACGTTGGGCACAACGTTCTCGTGACCACTTCGATAAGCTAGAGAACACGAATTCGTTGTTTGGTATTGTTCAAGGTGGCGTTTACGAAGATTTACGTGACGTTTCAGTTGAAGGCTTAACGAATATTGGCTTCGACGGGTATGCGGTTGGTGGTTTAGCGGTAGGTGAACCTAAAGAAGATATGCATCGCGTTCTCGAGCACACAACCCCTAAACTTCCAGAAGATAAACCTCGCTACCTTATGGGCGTAGGTAAACCAGAAGATCTTGTTGAAGGTGTTCGTCGCGGCATTGATATGTTCGATTGCGTTATGCCAACGCGTAATGCACGTAATGGTCACTTGTTTGTGACTGGCGGCGTTATCAAAATCCGTAATGCAAAGCACAAAACGGATACTACGCCACTGGATCCTGAATGTGATTGTTACACCTGTAAGAATTACTCAAAAGCGTACTTGCATCATCTTGATCGTTGCAACGAAATTTTGGGTGCACGCCTGAACACCATTCATAACCTTCGTTACTATCAACGTCTGATGGAAAGTATCCGTAAGTCGATTGACGAAGATCGTTTTGATGAATTTGTTCAAGAGTTTTACGCACGTCGCGATCGCGAAGTAATACCAATTGATATGAAATAGTTGGTTAATTTTAAGGCTATCCTTGCAACTGGTAACAAATCCTAGCGCTGGGTCACACTTTTTGTGCTCTGAACAGGCGAAGAAACATTGAGTTACGGTTTGCTTCTTGAAAAGATAAGGGGATAGCCCAATTTTGGATATGTATTTACATTTAACGAGGATGTTTTCCAATGAGTTTGATTAGTTCAGCTTACGCTGCTGAAGCCGCTCCACAAGGTGGTGGTTTTGAAATGTTAATTATGCTTGGTATGTTTGCGGTAATTTTTTACTTCATGATTTACCGTCCACAAGCAAAACGCGCAAAAGAGCATAAAAACCTAATGTCTTCGATGGGCAAAGGCGATGAAGTTCTGACTAACGGTGGTTTAATCGGTAAAATTACTAAGATCGCTGAAGACAACGACTACATTGCTATCGCACTAAACGATAACAACGAAGTGGTTATCAAGAAAGATTTCATCACTGCAGTGCTACCAAAAGGTACGCTGAAGTCTCTATAAAAACAGCTAAAGGATCCTCGCTGTGCTAAACCGTTATCCTCTGTGGAAGTACTTAATGGTGATTTTCGCCATTGCTATCGCAGCATTATATGCGCTTCCCAACCTATACGGTGAAGATCCGGCTATTCAAATTACAGGGGCGCGTGGCGCCTCTGTTGATATGTCGACGCTGGATACTGTCACTCAAGCTCTCGATAAAGAGCAGCTCTCTCATAAGTCTATTGCCTTAGAAAACGGCTCTATCTTAGTTCGTTTTAACAGTACTGATACTCAAATTAGTGCACGTGACGTGATCAGCGAAGCGTTAGGCAAAGATTCCATTGTTGCTCTTAACTTAGCGCCTGCGACACCTCATTGGTTAGAAGCTATTGGTGCCGCGCCCATGAAGCTGGGTTTAGACCTTCGTGGTGGTGTTCACTTCTTAATGGAAGTTGACATGGACGCTGCGATGGAAAAGTTGGTTGGACAACAAGAAGAAGCATTTCGAAGTGAATTGCGTGAAGACCGCATTCGCTATCGTTCTATTCGTCCCTCTGGTAAAGATGGGGTAGAAGTCCTACTTCGTGATGCAGAGCAATTGGCACAAGCCAAAGCCGTACTTGAATCGCAACACCCTGATATGGACTTTTTTGATTCAGACTCAAACGGTCGCTTTGCTATTGTTGCTCGCTTTAAAGAAACTCGCCTGCAAGAAATACGTAATTACGCTGTTGAACAAAACATCACTATTCTACGAAATCGTGTGAATGAACTCGGTGTTGCTGAACCTTTGGTGCAGCGTCAGGGCGCAAGTCGTATTGTGGTTGAGCTGCCTGGTGTTCAGGATACTGCTCGAGCCAAAGAAATTCTTGGTGCAACCGCGACACTTGAATTCCGCGAAGTTGACAGTAGTGCAGATTTAGCCGCAGCTGCTAGTGGCCGAGCGCCTGCTGGCAGTGAAATCAAGTTTGACCGAGATGGTCGTCCTGCCGTTCTGAAAAAACGTATTATCCTTGGTGGAGCAAGCATTACTGATGCGAGTTCAAGTGCGGATGAATATGGTCGCCCACAAGTAAACATCTCACTTGATAGTGAAGGTGGTAACAAAATGGCGGCGTTCTCTCGTCAAAATATCGGTAAGCTGATGGCGACGGTATTTGCAGAGTACAAGGACAGTGGTAAACGCACACCTGAAGGTAAGGTCATCCTCGATAAGCATGAAGAAGTTATCAACCAAGCTACGATTCAGTCTGCGCTAGGTCGTAACTTCCGTATTACAGGTATCGACTCTGCTGCTGAAGCGCATAACTTAGCATTATTGCTTCGTGCTGGTGCGTTGATTGCGCCTATCTCGATTGTTGAAGAAAGAACTATTGGTCCATCAATGGGTCAGCAGAATATCGATATGGGTATCATGGCGTGTATCACAGGTATGATTGCTGTGATGCTCTTTACTTTGGTGTACTACCGTGGCTTTGGTCTATTCGCTAACTGTGCATTAATGGCTAACATCGTCCTAATTATTGGTGTGATGTCAATGATACCCGGCGCGACAATGACGCTTCCAGGTATTGCCGGTATTGTACTGACCGTCGGTATGGCGGTAGATGCGAACGTACTTATATTTGAGCGGATCCGGGAAGAGCTAAAAGAGGGCCGTAATCCTCAACAAGCGATCCATCAAGGTTACGCCAATGCATTTAGTACCATTGCCGATGCCAACATCACCACGCTTATTACCGCTATTATATTGTTTGCTGTCGGAACGGGTGCTATCAAAGGCTTCGCTGTGACACTTTCAATCGGTATTATTACCTCAATGTTTACTGCAATTATTGGTACTCGCTGCTTAGTGAATCTGGTATATGGCGGAAAACGTGTTAAGAAACTGTCGATCTAGGAAATAGTTATGTTTGAGATAATGAAAGCAGACAAAACGATCGACTTTATGCGTTGGTCAAAAGTAGCATTCATGTTTTCCATTGCGATGATTGCTGCTGCAATATTTACCCTGTCTACTAAGTGGCTGAACTGGGGCTTAGACTTCACCGGCGGTACGCTGATTGAAGTGGGTTTCGAGCAACCAGCTAATCTTGAAGATGTACGAAGTGCATTGGATGCGGAAGGGTTTGGCGATGCAACGGTACAAAACTTTGGCTCTTCACGTGATGTGATGGTGCGTCTACGCCCACGTGATGGAGTGCAAGCAGAAGCGTTGGGTAACCAAATCTTAAGCGCGATCCAGCAAGGAACAGGTGAAAGCGTTGAGATGCGTCGTATCGAGTTTGTCGGCCCGAATGTCGGCGATGAGCTCACAGAGGCTGGTGGTCTAGCGATTTTAGTCTCCCTAATCTGTATTTTGATTTACGTATCTA
The DNA here is from genome assembly GCF_050337205.1 of Vibrio nomapromontoriensis. Taxonomy (NCBI): domain Bacteria; kingdom Pseudomonadati; phylum Pseudomonadota; class Gammaproteobacteria; order Vibrionales; family Vibrionaceae; genus Vibrio; species Vibrio nomapromontoriensis. The sequence continues at coordinate 267,021 of NZ_JAKJSS010000011.1, read as the reverse complement.
TACGATTTGAATGGCGTCTTGCTGCTGGTGCTGTAATGGCCTTGGCTCATGACGTTATTATTACCCTAGGTATTTTCTCTTTACTGCAGATTGAAGTGGACTTAACCATAGTGGCAGCGTTGCTGACCGTTGTAGGTTACTCCCTCAATGATACGATTGTAGTATTTGACCGGATTCGTGAGAATTTCCGAAAAATGCGTAAAGGTGAGCCGTCAGAGGTGATGAATAACTCAATCACACAAACATTGAGCCGTACGTTAATTACCTCGGGTACGACATTGTTCGTAGTCATCGCATTGTTTACGCAAGGCGGTGCAATGATACATGGTTTTGCACTTGCACTACTGCTTGGTATCACGGTTGGTACTTACTCTTCTATTTATGTTGCTTCAGCGCTGGCGCTGAAACTGGGTATTCAACGTGAACACCTAATGCCAACGCAAATAGAGAAAGAAGGCGAAGAGCTAGACGAAATGCCATAAGTATTTTCGATTGCTATCAAAAAGGCCGCTCAAAATGAGCGGCCTTTTTTTTTGTCCCGTCCTGAAATGTGTTTACACTTTGAGGACGAGACAGTTATTTAAGTGAAATATTTCTTAATGCTAGATGCAAAAAATCCCAGCCTTAAGGCTGGGATTTGAGAAATGCAGTGAATACTAAGTAATGCGAAATTACTTAAGCATACCTTCATTTGAGTTTTCACGAATGTGCTTAAGCATGGATTTAACACCACGAGCGCTAGACGCAACGATGTTGCCAGACTTCATGTGGTCGGTGCCGCCAGCAAAGTCAGTGACAATCGCGCCAGCTTCACGAGCAATCAGATCGCCAGCAGCCATGTTCCAAGGCTTAAGACCTAGTTCGAAGTAACCATCGACACGACCAGCAGCTAGGTAGCAAAGGTCAAGCGCTGGAGAACCAGTACGACGGAAATCAGAACACTCAACAAACATTGAAGACATGATTTTGAAATAGCTTTCAGAATGCTGCTTTTGCTTGTAAGGGAAGCCAGTACCGATGATGGTACCTTTAAGATCTTTTAGAGGCGTTACGCGAATACGAGCGTTGTTAAGTTGAGCGCCAGAACCACGTTGTGCAGTAAATAGCTCGTTACGCATTGGGTCATAAACACATGCAACTTCTGTTCTGCCCTTCATACGAACAGCAATAGAAACACAGAAGTGTGGTAGACCATTGATAAGGTTAGTGGTGCCATCCAGTGGGTCGATGATCCATTGAACATCACTATCTTTACCTTCAATCATACCGCTTTCCTCAGCAACAATGCTGTGCTCAGGGTAAGAAGTTTGAATAGTATGGATAATGAGTGCTTCAGCTTCTTTGTCTACGTTAGTAACAAAGTCATTAGTGCCTTTCTGTACTGACTCAATGTTGTCAGTGTTTTCAAGTGATTTAGCAATATGGTTGCCAGCTTTACGCGCAGCGCGTATAGCGATATTTAGCATTGGATGCATACGAATTTTCCCAACGGATGTTAAAGAACAAAAAGCGGCGGCGAGTATATCAAAGATTGGGGAAAAGGGAAGTGGTTATTTTTTGTCCTGTCATTCGTGTGAATAAAAAGACCCTGACTATTTTAGTCAGGTTTATGTTATTATTCGGCGGTTTTGTAATCTTGGTGCTATTTGACAATGCTAGACAACGTTAAGATCATTCTCGTCGGAACTTCTCATTCTGGAAATATAGGCTCTGCAGCTCGTGCGATGAAAGTCATGGGATTAAGCCAGATGGTGTTAGTTGATCCTCAATGTGAAGTAGACGCGCAAGCTGTCGCGTTAGCCGCAGGTGCGAGTGATATCGCCTTGGGCGCAACAATTGTCTCTTCTTTAGAAGAAGCGGTCGAAAACTGTGGGTTGGTTGTGGGCTCAAGCGCACGCTCTCGCACATTAGATTGGCCTATGATTGAGCCACGTGAATGTGGACAACGTTTTGCTATTGAAGGTGAAAAGCACCCAGTAGCGTTAGTCTTTGGACGCGAGCGTACTGGTCTTACTAATGATGAACTGCAGCTGTGTCATTTTCATACCTGCATTCCAGCTAATCCTGAATACAGCTCGTTGAATTTAGCGATGGCGGTTCAAACGTTAAGCTACGAAGTTCGTGTTGCTCACCTAGATAGAGAGAGCCAGCAGTATCCTGCTCAAGATGAACCTGATTATCCGCGCCATAAAGAGTTGGAATTATTCTACCAACACCTTGAAAATGTGATTACGGATACCCAGTTCATCTCTAAGGATAAGCCTAACCTTGTCATGAATAAGCTACGTAGACTATTTAGTAGGGCACGTCCTGAATCGCAAGAAATCAATACCTTGCGTGGTATTTTGACATCTATTGATAGAATGCTCGCGGGCAAAAAATAACCACCTTAAGTGTGTGGGTGAATACCTGACTATTTTGGTCAAATAAATACTTGATTAAAATAGTCAGGTATGAAAAAATTGATTCCACAAAGACAATGTGGAAACGTGTGATATGAGATTAACATCAAAAGGAAGATACGCAGTAACAGCGATGCTCGATGTCGCGCTGCACTCACAGCAAAGCCCAGTCCCGCTGGCCGATATTTCTGAGCGTCAAGGGATTTCCCTTTCTTACTTAGAACAGCTGTTTTCTAAACTGCGTAAAGCCGGACTAGTCTCAAGTGTCCGTGGTCCAGGTGGAGGTTACCGCCTAGGTACTGACGGCGCCGACATTTCCATTGGTACGGTTATCGCCGCTGTGGATGAGTCGGTCGATGCAACCAAATGCGCTGGCAAAGGTGATTGCCAAGGCGGTACTCGTTGTCTCACTCACACGTTATGGCGAGATTTAAGTTCTCGTATTAGCGACTTCCTAAACAATATCACTCTTGGTGAGTTGATGGTTGATAATGAAGTCCTTGAAATTTCAGACCGTCAAGACATAGATCTTACGGTCAATAATGGGTTTTCCAGAAAAAATAATAACGCTGCCCCCATCGGCATTAATGTTCGCTCGTAAGTAGTGTTGCTTTTACATTGGAGTAAAGAATGAAACTGCCTATATATTTAGACTACTCTGCCACTTGTCCAGTAGACCCTCGTGTTGCTGATAAGATGGTGAAATTCATGACAATGGACGGAACGTTTGGTAACCCAGCGTCACGTTCGCACCGTTATGGATGGCAGGCAGAAGAAGCAGTAGATAATGCACGTGAGCAAATTGCAGATTTGCTGAATGCAGACCCTCGTGAAATTGTTTTCACATCGGGCGCAACAGAATCAGATAACCTTGCGATTAAAGGTGCAGCACATTTTTATGGCAAGAAAGGTAAGCACGTTATTACCTGCAAAACTGAACATAAAGCCGTTTTGGATCCATGCCGCCAGCTAGAGCGAGAGGGCTTTGAGGTTACTTACCTAGAGCCAGAAACAAACGGTATCATCGATCTTGCTAAGCTAGAAGCGGCGATGCGTGAAGATACTGTATTAGTGTCTATCATGCATGTAAATAACGAAATCGGTGTTATTCAAGACATTGCTGCGATGGGAGAGTTATGTCGTAGCAAAAAGATTATCTTTCACGTTGATGCTGCTCAATCAGCGGGAAAATTGCCTATCGATGTGCAAGAAATGAAAGTGGACTTAATTTCGCTTTCTGCACACAAGGTTTATGGCCCTAAAGGTATCGGCGCACTATACGTCCGTCGTAAGCCACGCATTCGCTTAGAAGCGCAAATGCACGGTGGCGGTCACGAACGAGGTTTCCGCTCTGGCACATTAGCGACTCACCAAATTGTGGGTATGGGCGAAGCGTTTGCTATTGCTAAACAAGATATGCAGAAAGATTACGAGCATGCAAAAGCACTGAGCGAGCGTCTCTATGCTGGTGTGAAAGGTCTTGAAGCCGTGACAGTTAATGGCGACTTAGACATGCGTGTCCCACATAACTTGAACATCAGCTTTGCTTTTGTTGAAGGTGAGTCACTACTGATGTCATTGAAAGATCTTGCAGTTTCATCGGGTTCTGCATGTACATCTGCCAGCCTAGAGCCTTCTTATGTGCTTCGAGCACTCGGCTTAAATGATGAACTTGCACATAGCTCTGTACGTTTTTCCTTTGGTCGCTTTACGACAGAAGAAGAAATTGATTATGCCATTGAGCAAATCAAAACAGCAGTGAACAAGTTACGCGACATGTCTCCTCTATGGGATATGTATAACGAAGGGATTGACCTAGATACGGTTGAGTGGGCACACCACTAATCTCAAGGATATAGAGGATTCGAGGAAAATATTATGGCTTACAGCGAAAAAGTAATTGATCACTATGAGAACCCACGTAACGTAGGTTCATTTGATAAGAATGATCCAAACGTCGGTAGCGGCATGGTTGGTGCTCCAGCGTGTGGTGATGTAATGAAGCTGCAAATCAAGGTAACACCGGAAGGTATTATCGAAGATGCTAAGTTTAAAACCTACGGCTGTGGTTCAGCTATTGCGTCGAGTTCACTTGTGACTGAGTGGGTGAAAGGCAAGTCAGTGGACGAAGCAGCAGCAATTAAGAATTCAGAGATTGCAGACGAGTTAGAGTTGCCACCCGTTAAGGTGCACTGCTCTATCCTTGCCGAAGATGCGATTAAAGCTGCCGTTGCTGACTACAAGAAAAAGCACGACTAAATTCTAGGTTAATACCTAAAAAATTGATTCAATAGATTAAAAGATAAGGTTGTAGTATGGCCATCTCCATGACAGACGCAGCAGCAAGTCGCGTAAAAACATTTCTCGATAACCGTGGTAAAGGCCTTGGTTTACGCTTGGGTGTGAAAACCACTGGGTGTTCAGGAATGGCGTACGTGCTTGAGTTCGTTGATGATCTAGACGATGGTGATGAGGTATTTGAACACGCTGGTGTAAAAGTCATCATTGATGCTAAAAGCCTTGTCTATCTAGATGGAACAGAATTGGATTACGTAAAAGAAGGTTTAAACGAAGGTTTTGAATTCAACAACCCTAACGCAAAAGGCGAGTGTGGTTGTGGTGAAAGTTTCAACGTTTAACCGATAAGGAGCTCAGTACTCTGAGCTCCAATAATACGAGTCATACGATATGAATCATTTTGATCTTTTTGGGCTACCTGTTCAGTTTTCTCTGGACGGTAGCCTTCTTTCTTCCCAGTTTCTTGAGCTTCAAAAGCGTTTTCACCCCGATAATTTTGCCTCAGCTTCCGAGCGAGACCGATTATTAGCGGTGCAAAAGGCGGCGCAGATTAACGATGCGTATGAAGTGTTGCGACGTCCCATCTCTCGAGCAGAGTACTTACTGTCCGAAAATGGTATCGATATTCGCGGCGAGCATAAAACCCTTCAAGACCCTATGTTTCTTATGGAACAAATGGAACTTCGCGAAACACTCGAAGACATAGCAAGTTCAGCGAATGCAGAAGAAGAACTTTTTGACTTTGAACGTCAGGTAAGCAAAATGTTTAACGAGCATCTAACCGAGTTAACTCATGAGTTGGAACAGGCTCGTTGGGATAGCGCTGCAGACAGCGTTCGAAAACTCAAATTTATCGCCAAGCTACAAAACGAAATTGAACAGTTAGAAGAAAAATTGCTTGGCTAATGACAGCCTCCAAGGATATTTGAATGGCATTACTTCAAATCGCAGAGCCGGGACAAAGTTCTGCACCACACGAACACAAACTGGCAGCAGGAATTGATTTAGGGACAACTAACTCACTCGTGGCTAGCGTAAGAAGTGGCGAAGCGGCAACGCTCGCGGATTCTCATGGCAACAAGATCTTACCCTCTGTCGTCCACTATGCGCAAGATCAGGTGACCGTTGGCTACGATGCAAGAAATAACGCATCCAAAGATCCAGAGAATACGATCGTGTCGGTTAAGCGATTACTTGGACGCTCTTTAGCTGATGTAAAAGCTCGCTATCCTTCATTGCCTTATCTATTGTCTGAAAGTACTAATGGGCTGCCTGTTCTGCAAACTGCTGCAGGAGATAAAAACCCAATTCAAGTGTCTGCGGATATCCTGAAAACACTCGCTGAACGTGCCCAAGCCTCGTTGGGTGGTGAGCTTGCTGGTGTTGTCATTACCGTGCCTGCCTATTTCGATGACGCTCAGCGCGTCGGAACCAAAGATGCGGCCAGTCTTGCCGGTTTGCACGTACTTCGTTTACTTAACGAGCCAACTGCTGCGGCTATCGCCTATGGGCTAGATAGTGGTCAAGAAGGCGTGATTGCCGTTTATGACTTAGGCGGTGGTACATTTGATATTTCAATTTTACGCTTATCAAAAGGGGTATTTGAAGTATTAGCAACAGGCGGTGACTCTGCGCTAGGGGGCGATGATTTTGATCATCTTATTGCCGATCACTTCCAAGCGCTCATTGGACTCACTGAGCTAACGTCGGCGCAACAGCGTGAGCTTCTTGACGCGGCGACCCAAGCAAAGATTGATTTAAGTGACGCGGAAAGCACCTCGGTTTCTGTGCTCGGTTGGCAAGGTGAACTCACACGCTCAACATTTAATGACATCGTTCGTCCTTTATTAAAGAAAACGCTTATGTCATGTCGTCGCGCGTTGCGTGATGCAGAAGTCGATGCAGAACAAGTTTTAGAAACCGTGATGGTTGGTGGTTCAACCCGCACACCACTGGTTCGTGAAATGGTTGGTGAATTCTTTGGCAAAACACCACTAACATCGATTAACCCTGATGAAGTGGTGGCAATTGGCGCTGCGATTCAAGCGGATATTCTAGTGGGTAACAAACCAGATTCAGAAATGCTGCTTCTTGATGTGATTCCACTGTCTCTGGGTATCGAAACCATGGGTGGGTTAGTGGAGAAAATTGTGCCGCGCAACACCACAATCCCTGTGGCCCGCGCACAAGAATTTACCACATTTAAAGATGGCCAAACGGCAATGTCGGTGCACATTGTGCAAGGTGAACGTGAGCTGATCGACGATTGCCGTTCGTTAGCGCGCTTTTCTTTAAAGGGCATTCCTCCAATGACGGCGGGTGCGGCGCATATTCGAGTGACCTACCAAGTCGACGCTGATGGTCTGCTGTCAGTGACTGCGATGGAAAAAAGCACAGGTGTGCAATCTGAAATCCAGGTGAAGCCTTCTTATGGTTTAAGTGATGATGAAGTCACGAACATGTTGAAAGACTCGATGACGTACGCGAAAGAAGACATGTTAGCGCGAGCGCTCGCAGAGCAACGTGTTGAAGCGGATCGAGTGATTGAAGGATTAGTTGCCGCAATGCAAGCTGATGGCGATGAACTATTGGATGATGCAGGTAAACAAGCGCTGGTAAGCGCGATAGAAGCACTGATTCAATTACGCAATGGCGACAACGCTGATGCTATTGAGCAAGGTATTAAAGACACTGATAAAGCCAGCCAAGATTTTGCCTCTCGTCGTATGGATAAATCCATCCGAGAAGCATTAGCTGGTCAATCAGTTGACAATATTTAAAAGTAAGGACCAAGTAGTCATGCCAAAAATTGTTGTATTACCTCACGAGGACCTGTGTCCAGAAGGTGCAGTTTTAGAAGCGAAGCCAGGTGAAACGGTATTAGACGTTGCACTAAAAAATGGCATCGGAATTGAACACGCTTGCGAAAAGTCGTGTGCGTGTACCACTTGTCACATAGTAGTACGTGAAGGTTTTGACTCTCTTGACGAAAGTGATGAGTTAGAAGATGACATGCTGGATAAAGCATGGGGTCTTGAGCCGGAGTCTCGTTTAGGCTGCCAAGCAAAAGTGATGAATGAAGATTTGGTTGTTGAGATCCCTAAATATACCCTTAATCACGCATCAGAAGATCATTAAAGCGTCTGCTAAGGAGAGCTTATGAGTTTAACATGGACGGATTCACGTGATATTGCTATTGAGCTGTGTGACAAGTTTCCAGACACTGATCCTAAAACGGTTCGTTTTACCGATTTGCATCAGTGGATTCTTGATTTAGAAGAGTTTGATGATGAGCCTAATCGTTCTAATGAAAAAATTCTAGAAGCCGTCATATTATGCTGGATGGATGAGTACGAATAAGTCGATTATTTGACATACTGTGATGAAAACGGGCCTATGGCCCGTTTTTTTGTATTCAGTTGTTACATTGTTATTAATTCGGATGGGCATGTCATTGGTATTGACTCTACATAATGCTAACATCTCGATAGTTACCAATATGACGAAACATATAATGGACCAGACAAGGAGAAACCATGTCTAATGCACTGTCGGTATTTCTGAGCCAAGAAATGGCACCATCACAATGGGGAGAAGGTGCGACTCTTTCTTATTCAGAGTCAGGTACGACAATTCATCTCGCCGAGAATCTAGACTTAGATGTTATTCAAAGAGCGGCTCGAAAATTGGACTCGCAAGGCATCACATGCGCGAGTCTACAGGGTGAAAACTGGGATTTAGAAGCTACCTGGGCTTTTTACCAAGGTTATCGTAACCCTAAGAAGACAACATCCGTAGAGCTTCCGTCTTTAAGCGAGGCCGATACTCATGAGTTAAATGCTCGCATAAAAGCTTCCGACTGGACGCGCGATATTATTAATAAAAGTGCGGAAGAAGTCGCACCTCGTCAACTTGCGACTATGGCGGCTGAATTTATTAAATCCACTGCGCCAGAGCATGTCACTTACCGCATTGTTAAAGATAAAGACTTGCTGACTGAAGGCTGGACTGGCATTTTTGCAGTCGGTCGCGGATCTGCTCGTACTTCTGCCATGCTACAACTGGATTATAACCCAACCGGTGATCCTGAAGCGCCAGTGTTCGCTTGTTTAGTCGGTAAAGGGATTACTTTTGACTCCGGTGGTTATAGTTTGAAAGCATCAAACTTCATGACGGCAATGAAGGCCGACATGGGTGGGGCCGCGACCATTACTGGCGGGTTAGGGTTAGCGATTCTTCGTGGCTTAAACAAGCGAGTGAAGCTTATTCTTTGTTGCGCTGAAAACATGGTGTCAGGCAGGGCATTAAAGCTTGGTGATGTTATTACTTATAAGAATGGCAAAACAGTAGAAATCATGAATACTGACGCTGAAGGCCGCTTGGTACTGGCCGATGGTCTGATTTTTGCGAGCGAGCAAAACCCAGAAATGATCATCGACTGTGCAACATTAACTGGCGCGGCGAAGAATGCGCTTGGTAATGACTACCACGCTATTATGTCGTTTGATGATGAGTTGACTCATCAAGCTCTGACGAATGCTAATCAAGAGAAAGAAGGGCTTTGGCCGCTTCCACTTGCTGATTTTCACCGTAATATGTTGCCATCAAATTTTGCCGATCTGTCTAATATTAGCAGCGGAGATTACTCCCCAGGCGCTAGTACGGCAGCTGCTTTCTTGTCTTACTTTGTTGAAGACTACCAAAAGGGCTGGGTGCATTTTGATTGTGCTGGCACGTACCGTAAGTCTGCTTCAGACAAGTGGGCCGCGGGGGCGACTGGTATGGGAACACGTACCTTAGCTCGGTTGCTAGTAGAGCAAGCTAAAAAATAATGGCATAAGCCAAGAAATTGCGAAATAAAAAGCAATAGATTACAAAAACTGAAAGGAAGAACGATGACCCTAGAAAGAACATTTTCAATCGTTAAACCCGATGCTGTTGAGCGCAACCTTATCGGTGAGATCTACCACAGAATAGAGAAGGCTGGTCTGAGTATCGTCGCGGCGAAGATGGTTCGCTTAACGGATGAGCAAGCCAAAGGTTTTTATGCTGAACATGAAGGAAAACCTTTTTTTCCGGCGCTGCGTGAATTCATGACATCGGGACCAATTATGGTTCAAGTGTTAGAGGGTGAAGATGCGATTAGTCGTTACCGTGAATTAATGGGTAAAACCAATCCAGAAGAAGCGGCCTGTGGGACGATACGTGCTGATTACGCATTGAGCATGCGCTATAACTCGGTTCATGGTTCAGATAGCCCTGAGTCAGCGGCTCGCGAAATTGAATTCTTCTTTCCAGAGTCAGAAATCTGCCCTCGTTAATTGAAGGCGATAATACAAAGGAGGCGCTAGCCTCCTTTTTTATTGCCTGACCATTGGCTTGTATAAAAAATGTTCACTTATAAATGAAAGCCTTATTATTTTAGGGTTTTGTAGCGCTTGTTGCAGGAGCCTAAAGGCTGTACAATTCGCGCCCTTAACAGAATCTTCGTCATTTAAGAGGCAACATGACCGTACAAAAAGTCAATCTACTCGATTTTGATCGCAAGGGCTTGCGTAAGTTTTTTCAAGAAGAGCTCGGCGAAAAAGCCTTTCGTGCTGATCAGGTAATGAAGTGGATCTACCATTTCGGTTGTGATGACTTTGAGAAAATGAACAACATCAACAAAAAGCTTCGTGAGAAGTTGTTGAGAGTGGCTGAAATCAAAGCCCCAACTGTTTCAGAAGCTCAGCACTCATCGGACGGCACCATTAAATGGGCGATGCGAGTAGGCGACCAAGATGTTGAAACGGTTTATATTCCAGACGAAGATCGAGCGACATTGTGTGTATCATCCCAAGTCGGATGTGCGCTTGAGTGTAAATTTTGCTCTACGGCTCAACAAGGCTTTAACCGTAATCTAAAAGTGTCTGAGATTATTGGACAGGTTTGGCGTGCGGCGAGAGAAATTGGCTTACAAAAAGAAACCGGTCGTCGTCCTATCACTAACGTCGTGATGATGGGAATGGGCGAGCCACTTCTTAACATGAAGAACTTGCTACCAGCACTAGAGCTAATGCTTGACGATCTGGGTTTTGGGTTATCAAAGCGTCGTATTACGGTATCGACTTCAGGCGTGGTTTCTGGACTTGATCAAATGACAGGTAATATTGATGTCGCATTGGCTATTTCGCTGCATGCGCCAAACGATAAGCTACGTAGCGAAATCATGCCTATCAATGATCGTTGGGATATCCAAGATTTCTTAGCTTCTGTTCAGCGCTACATTGCTTCATCAAATGCAAACCGCGGCCGTGTAACAGTTGAGTATGTTTTGCTTGATCATGTTAACGATGACATGGACCATGCGCGAGAATTAGCAGAGCTGCTAAAAGACACGCCAGCTAAGATTAACTTGATTCCATTTAACCCGTACCCAGGTTCGCCTTATAAAAAGCCAAGCAATTCACGAATTGATCGCTTCATGAAAACCTTGATGCAGTATGATTATACGGTCACGGTACGAAAAACACGTGGCGATGATATTGATGCAGCTTGTGGTCAGTTAGTGGGTGATGTGATTGACCGTACAAAACGTACTAAGCAAATCAGCCAAAAAGGCGCGGAAGAGATTCCGGTTAAAACGCTATAATGCACCGCACTCTAAAGCCAAGTTTCGACTTGGCTTTTTTGTATTTACGACTGAGTGAATAATCTGACGAAATTATCCGATCGCTGCCACAAAGCTATACAAATATTTTTGCTATTAGGGAACAAATATTGTTTTTATTAATCAAATAGTTCAAAGCGTCGCCTGATCAAGGTAAGTATTGTTATTTTTTAATCAAAATAGTCAGTATTCGCATTGATTTACGATTGGTTATTTTAACTCATGAATAGAATCGACTATCATGGGGCATTAGAGATGGTGAATCTCAGATATTGAGAAAAATTCTCAACGTGCAAACGTATTTTTAATGTCGACCATTTTAACAATGGATGTAGTGTCGACGATGACCATTAGGGACTAGGCTGTACATACAGTTAGTGCATACGATTTACTAGATTGATGATACGTAAACACCGATAAATAAAATGAAATAAGCGTGTGTGAATCTCAGTCACAACCATAAGAAGTACAGAATTAATGAGTACAGATAGCAATCAAAGTACAGAGCGTGTCCTAGAAGAAAAAGACGTTGTCTTAGCTGGAACCATTTTAAAGCAAAAGCGAGAAGCATTAGGGCTGACTCAAAAGCAGATTGCTGATCGACTCCGTTTGCGAGTTGCGATTATTCAAAAAATTGAATCCAATGAATTCGATGGTGAGCTTGTGGCAACCTTTACCCGAGGTTACCTTCGCTCCTATGCCAAAGCAGTGGGTGTAGAAGAAAAAGAAGTGCTGGGGGCGATTGACCATCATGGTGAGGCTCAACACAGCGAACAAGAGATGCAAAGCTTTTCACAGAAAACGAATAAAGAAAAACACGATAGCCGAATCATGAAGCTCACGTGGGGTATTTTTGCTGTCATCATCGGTATTTCATCGGTCTGGTGGCTGCAAAACCAGCAAAAGGACACCTTGTCTGAAATTGCGGATACCAGTGAACCTGCTGCGGAAGTGGCAGAGATGAATATCGAGCCTGATACAGCACAAGACACCACGTTTGATACCTTGCCTGCTGAGGCAACCGAACAAGTTAAAACGCTTGATGTGTCCGCTGTACTAGAAAGCTCAGAGACAGAAGCGGCGCAAGCGCAGTCGGGTGCTATTGCGGATGCCGTTGTTGAAGCTGATGATGCGGTAACGACGGACAGCGAGCTAAAAGAGTCGGCCACAGCACAAGCGAAAGAAAAAAAAACAGTTGAGAACGGATTAACCAATTTAACCATGTCGTTTAAAGGTGATTGTTGGATCCAAGTTAAAGATGCCAATGGAAAAACCGTGACGACAGGAATCAAGAAGCCGGGAGAGCTAGTTGATGTGAATGGTAAAGCACCATTTAAAATCATCTTAGGCGCTCCAGAAAAGGTTTCTATGACATTTGCGAGTGAACCTGTCGACCTTTCTGGGTATACTTCAGGCAAAGTAGCTCGATTCACCTTACCTTAGAAATCAATATGCATCACGAATCTCCAATTAAACGTCGCCCATCTACGCGTATTTATGTGGGTGATGTACCTATCGGTGACGGCGCACCAATCGCCGTTCAATCCATGACAAACACGCGTACAACAGACGTGCAAGCGACTGTTGCTCAGATCCGAGCGTTGGAAAATGTCGGGGCAGATATTGTCCGCGTTTCTGTACCAACTATGGATGCTGCAGAAGCCTTTCGAGAAATTAAGAAGCAAGTGTCGATTCCATTAGTTGCCGATATTCATTTTGATTATCGGATTGCCTTAAAGGTGGCAGAGTATGGTGTCGATTGCTTGCGCATTAACCCAGGTAACATCGGTAACGAGGCACGTATTCGCTCTGTGGTCGACTGCGCTCGAGATAACAATATTCCAATTCGAATTGGCGTGAATGGCGGATCTTTAGAAAAAGATATTCAAATGAAGTATGGCGAACCAACACCTGAAGCGTTGGTGGAGTCTGCTATGCGTCACGTGGATATTTTAGATCGCCTGAACTTTGATCAATTCAAGATCAGCGTCAAAGCATCCGATGTTTTTCTTGCGGTTGACTCTTACCGATTGCTAGCAAAGAAAATTGATCAGCCTTTGCACTTAGGCATTACCGAAGCGGGTGGCGCACGAGCTGGTGCGGTTAAATCTTCTGTTGGTCTCGGTATGCTGTTAGCTGAAGGTATCGGTGATACGCTGCGAATCTCGTTAGCAGCTGATCCGGTAGAAGAAATTAAAGTTGGCTTTGATATTCTTAAATCACTGCGAATTCGCTCTCGTGGTATTAACTTCATTGCCTGCCCAAGTTGCTCTCGCCAAGAATTCGACGTTATTGGCACCGTGAATGCACTGGAACAGCGCTTAGAAGATATCATTACACCAATGGACGTTTCGATCATTGGATGCGTGGTGAATGGTCCTGGCGAAGCTGAAGTATCTCACTTAGGGTTAGCAGGCAGTAACAAAAAAAGTGCTTTTTACGAAGATGGTAAACGTCAAAAAGAGCGCTTAGACAACGATGATCTTATTAGTAAGTTAGAAGCTAAAATTCGCGCGAAAGCCTCGATTTTAGACGAAAACAATCGAATCAATATTAGTCAGATAGACGACAAATAATCTCAACGATAACGGTATTTAACTGTGGCAAAAACTATACAAGCAATACGAGGCATGAATGACTGCCTTCCTACACAATCTCCTCTTTGGCAAAAAGTAGAGAATACGGTTAAACAAGTTGTCAGTGCATACGGCTACAATGAAGTCCGCATGCCGATTGTTGAGATGACAAACTTATTCCGCCGTGCGATTGGTGAAGTCACCGACGTGGTAGAAAAAGAAATGTACACCTTTGAGGACCGTAATGGCGATAGCCTGACACTGCGCCCAGAAGGGACTGCTGGCTGTGTACGTGCAGGGATTGAAAATGGCTTGCTTTATAACCAAGAGCAGCGTTTATGGTACATGGGCCCCATGTTTCGTCATGAACGTCCACAGAAAGGTCGTTACCGTCAATTCCACCAATGTGGTGTAGAAGTTTTTGGTCTTGATGGCCCTGATGTCGATGCTGAATTGATCATGATGACAGCACGTCTATGGCGTGAGCTGGGTATTCATGAACATGTTCGTTTGGAGCTAAACTCCATCGGTTCACTTGAGGCTCGTGCCAACTATCGTACCGCTTTGATTGCGCATTTAGAGCAGCATATTGATGTGTTGGATGAAGACAGCAAACGTCGCATGCATACTAACCCTTTGCGCGTACTTGATAGCAAGAACCAAGATGTTCAAGCGATTTTAGTCGATGCACCGGAACTGGCGGACTACTTAGACGAGGAGTCTAAAGCACATTTCTCAGGTCTATGTGAACTGTTAGACGCAGCGAGTATTGCCTATACGGTAAACCAACGTTTGGTTCGTGGTTTAGATTACTACAATCGAACAGTATTTGAGTGGATTACTGATAGCTTAGGCGCGCAAGGCACGGTTTGTGGCGGTGGACGCTACGATGGTCTTGTAGAGCAACTTGGTGGCAAAGCAATGCCAGCAGTCGGCTTTGCTATGGGTCTAGAACGCCTTGTGCTTATGATGGAAACATTGGAGCTGACTGATGTACGTCGTAGTGTTGATGCGTACGTGGTGACGTCTGGTGAAGGAACCATGATCGCAGGCGTGAAATTGGCAGAGCAATTACGTGAAGCGATCCCAGGTATTCGCGTGATGAATCACTTTGGTGGTGGTAACTTTAAGAAACAATTTAAGCGAGCAGATAAAGTAGGTGCGGTCTACGCGCTTGTGCTTGGCGAAAATGAAGTGGCTGAGAACACGGTCGTGGTCAAAGATTTGCAAGGTGGCACGCAGGAAACTGTTGCGCTAAATGAGTTAACCGCTAAATTAGCAGATATTATTTAAGTCCTGTCTTGGTAACGAATAAGAGGTGGTTGAGTAACGACCTCTTTGTTAGACAGTGACGATATTATTTTTAAGAGGACAGGAAGTGGAACTCTACGATTCTGAAGAGCAACAAGTAGAAGCGATCAAAGATTGGTGGCAAGAAAATGGCAAAGCCGTTGTATTAGGTGTTGTCGTTGGTTTAGGTGGCTTGTTCGGTTGGCGTTTTTACCAAGATTCAGCGATTCAAGCTCAAGAAGCAGCGTCTGAACAATATACAAGCGTAGTAGAAGCAATTACTGCACAAGGCGTTGACGCCAGTGCTGAAGTTCAAAGCTTCATTGATACCAGCAAGGCGACAGAGTATTCAGTACTAGCAGCGCTGCAACTGGCAAAAGCTCAAGTTGAAGCAGGTGAGCTTGATCAAGCGTTAGTGCAACTTCAGTGGGCGCAAGCGAATACCAAAGATGCGGCAGTTTCTCCGTTAGTCACTTACCGTATTGCACGAATTATGGCTGAGCAAGAGAATATCGATGGTGCAAGAGCGGAACTAGACAAAATCACTGATGAAGCGTGGGCGGGTCGAGTGGCTGAGCTTCGTGGTGACATTGCTATAAACGCTGGTGAACGTGATGTTGCATACTCTGCTTATACGGAAGCGCAACAAGCGCAAGATGCTAGCCAAGCGCTGCAGATTAAACTGGATGATCTTGCCAAGTAAGGGCTAGCCGATGAATAGATTCGTTAAGAAGGTTCTACTTTCTATTTCGGTGCTGGGCGTACTGGCTGGTTGTTCGAGTGAGGAAGATACGGTCATCATGGCACCACTGCCAGTTGTAGACAGTGAATTTTCACCGGCAACCGAGTGGTCATCAAGTATTGGTAGTGGCATAGGGCAGTTCTTTTCCAAATTGTCGCCAGCGTATGCCTATGACAAATTGTTTGTTGCCAGTCGAGATGGCGTCGTAAAAGCGTACGATCCGGAAAGTGGTAACACATTGTGGCAAGTTGACCTTGAAGAGGATGACTCAGCTCGCTTGTCTGGTGGTATTGCAACGGCTTACCAAAAACTGTATATCGGTAGCGAAAACGGTGAAGTGATTGCTCTTGATGTCGAGAGTGGTGAGGTCGTATGGCGTGCTGAGGTTAATGGTGAAGTGCTGGCAAAACCAGTAGCCGATGCCAACCTAATCATAGTGCATACTAGCCAAGGATTATTAGTAGCACTTGAGCAAAGCAGTGGTGAAGAACGCTGGGCAATTAGTACTGATGTTCCAAACTTAACGCTTCGTGGCGATAGTGCGCCTGCGGCTATTTCTGGTGGCGTGTTCTGGGGAACGGCGAACGGACGTCTCGCAGCTGCTATCGTAGAGCGTGGTCAGTTAATTTGGCAACAACCAGTGGGAACTCCGAAAGGGGCGACTGAAATTGATCGCCTTGTAGACGTAGATGCATCGCCGATTATTCTTGGTGGTACGCTATATACGATTGGTTTTAACGGTCAACTCATCTCTATTGATTTACGCTCAGGTAACCCTATTTGGAAGCGTAACTACTCTTCAGCAACTGATATGGCAACGGATAGTCGTAATCTATATCTCATCACAGACAACGATCATATTGTTGCTGTAGATGCTCGAAGTGGCACTGAGCTATGGGAAAACAAGCTGTTAGAAAACCGTTTGTTGACTGCACCTGTGATTGTTGATGGTTTTGTCGTCGTCGGAGATAGCTTGGGTTATTTACACTGGTTAGATAGAGAAACGGGCTATTTTGTTTCTCAGCAAATGACGAATGAAAGCGGTTTGTCGGTCGGTCCAACCATGGTGCCGGGTGGCTACATCATCGTGAATCGTGATGGTGAAATAAAGAAACTGACGATCAAATAAAAAATCGTGATATAATTCACATAAGGCTCCTTGCTGATTTCAGTTAGGAGCCATTTTATTGCTGCGAAGCAAAAGGATCTTTTCGTACGCGGATAGATGGATAATGGTGTGGTTATAGGAAAGCTCGAATTTACCTATAACCACATAACAAGATAAGTATAGAGGTTATTATGGTACCTGTTGTTGCCCTAGTGGGACGCCCAAACGTAGGTAAGTCGACCCTGTTTAACAGGCTAACTCGCACTCGTGATGCGTTGGTTGCAGATTTTCCTGGACTGACTCGAGATCGTAAATATGGTCAGGCGAAGCTAGGTGAGCATGAATTCATTGTAATCGATACTGGTGGTATCGATGGCACTGAAGAAGGTGTTGAAACAAAAATGGCAGAGCAGTCATTAGCCGCAATCGATGAGGCGGATGTTGTGCTGTTTATGGTTGATGGCCGTGCTGGTCTAACGCCATCAGATGAAGCAATCGCTCAACATCTACGTAAGATTGAGAAACCAGCGATCTTAGTGGTTAACAAGGTTGATGGTATTGATGCTGATGTAGCTAGTGCTGAATTCTGGAAGCTTGGCGTTGATGACATGTATCAAATCGCGGCCGCTCACGGTCGTGGCGTATCCGTTCTGATTGACCGTGCGTTAAATCCTTTTGCTGAAGCTCTTGAAAAAGAAAATGGTGAGATTGAAGATCTGACTGATTTTGAAGATGAAGAAGAAGAGCAACTGGAATACACGGAAGAAGAAGCGGAGAAAGAGTTTCAGCGTCTGCAAGACCAGCCAATTAAATTAGCGATCATTGGTCGCCCTAATGTTGGTAAATCAACGTTGACCAACCGTATTCTTGGTGAAGAGCGTGTGGTCGTTTACGATATGCCAGGTACGACTCGTGACTCTATCTATATTCCAATGCAGCGTGATGAGCGCGAATATGTATTGATCGATACTGCGGGTGTTCGTCGTCGTCGTCGTATCAATGAGACTGTCGAAAAATTCTCTGTGGTGAAAACACTTAAAGCCGTAGAAGATGCCAACGTTGTATTATTGGTTATTGATGCGCGTGAAAATATCTCAGACCAAGATCTTAGTTTACTTGGCTTTGCATTGAATGCGGGACGTTCTATCGTTATCGCAGTCAATAAATGGGATGGCTTGGATAACGATGTTAAAGAGCATGTTAAAAAAGAACTCGACCGCCGCTTAGGTTTTGTTGATTTTGCTCGTATTCACTTCATTTCAGCATTGCACGGTACAGGTGTTGGTCACTTATTCGAATCGGTACAAGAAGCGTATAAGTCAGCGACGACACGTGTTGGTACTTCTGTACTTACTCGTATTATGAAGATGGCAACGGATGATCACCAACCACCAATGGTTCGTGGTCGACGCGTGAAGCTTAAATACGCGCATGCTGGTGGTTATAACCCACCCATCGTTATCGTTCATGGTAACCAAGTGAAAGAACTACCAGACTCTTACAAGCGCTTCTTGATGAATTACTATCGTCGTGCTTTAGAGATCATGGGAACGCCGATTAGGATTCAATTCCAAAACAGTGAAAACCCATTTGAAGGTAAATCGAACAAGATGACGTTGTCGCAAGAGCGAAAACACAAACGCTTAATGACCATGATGAAAGGTCGTACTAAGAAATAAAGCGTAAGAAAAAATAGAGACGCCCGCTGATTATCAGTGGGCGTTTTTTTAGTTTAGGGAAGCAGAAATATGATTACAGCAACGAAAACTTTTTTTTGCCATGAAGTGACTAAGCTTGAAAGTGTCGTCCAACTGCAGGTAGCAGGGCAAGCGTATACGGATGTAGTGGTTGAAAGTACGCCGTTTCATCCTGTTAGTCACATATGGCCCGATCATCCTGCTGATCGTGGTTGGATGACCATCGATGGCAATCGTATAGACGTGAGTGATTGTTTGGTTGGTGCAATAGAGTTAGCGACGAGTGAGCTTTATGTCGCTGAAGCGATACCCGTAAAGCGTGATACGGAAGGTTGGGTGTTTGTTGTGGTTCATCGCCTCTCTCAAAGGTTAGCGCTGACACAAGGACAAACCGTCACGTTAGAGGTCGATGCTGATTATCAAGCGAGCCTGAGTCGCGGGCATAGTGCTGGTCATATTGCTTCTTTAGCACTAAATAAAGTGTTGGCCGATAAATATTGGAGAAAAGTCGCGGATCGCATTGATGGGCTAGGGCACTATGATTTCAATAGCTACGCACAAGAACAAAGTGAGGTTCTTCCTGATAGGTGTGTGGATCTATATCGCTTGGGTAAAACATTAAAGAAACGTGGTTTGAATACGGCTGATGTACTTTCAGACATCGTAGAAATAG
This sequence comes from Vibrio nomapromontoriensis, assembly GCF_050337205.1. NCBI lineage: Bacteria > Pseudomonadati > Pseudomonadota > Gammaproteobacteria > Vibrionales > Vibrionaceae > Vibrio > Vibrio nomapromontoriensis. The sequence continues at coordinate 247,586 of NZ_JAKJSS010000011.1, read as the reverse complement.
AGTCGGCCGTGAATACATTGCTAACGCAATGGTTATCTCAACCATCGCCGATTCAGATGCAATTAGAGGGCCCTTATCTGACCAGTTCTCGATATTGGCATTGGAATAAGTGTGACACACTTGTAGTTATGCCTTGTGGTGGCACGCATGTGACATCCACATCTTTAATTTCAAAGACACAAATTAAACTCGAAACAATAGAATCTACTTATATACGTATGCATACCTATGTAATCAACTGATGCTCAAAATGATCTTTTTATTAAATTCTGATTCGTGGTTTATTACGTGATGTGTTGTAGTTAATTAATCTGTGTGTAGTCCAAATGCAGGATATGTAACTTATGCTTTCGGTGTGTGGTTATATAAATGTTCTTTTTGTAGCAGATCGCTGATCAACATAGCTTTTGGGTAGGATCGAGATAAGATCGTGAAAAGCATCGCTAGGGTGTCGAGTGATAAGTGATACTTTTAATACCTATTTAGAGTAGTGTCGAAGGTAAAGAACGTCAAAGAATCGGCAAATTTACCTGACTGGATAAGAGAGGCGAGTTTGGGCGATAAAGCGCTAGGGCATCAAGATCAAAAAATCCTCGCACCAAAGCCATTAAGATCGTGCTGAGTGAAGCGTTCCCCAATTCACTGTAACTTTGTACTCATCATATTGATTCATTAAGGAGATGGCATGCAAGGCCAAGAAAATCCGTGTCCGAGTTGTCATTCAGCTCTTACTTGGGATGGGCAATATTACTGTTCATCATGTAGCAAGCATTTTAGAAAAGTGGCGTTTTGCCCAGATTGTTCTGCGGTGTTGGAAAAGCTACAGGCGTGTGGTTCTGCCAGCTACTTCTGCCATAGCTGTAACGAATTGAAGTCCAAATCAAGAGTACAGACTGAATTTCAATTGTTAGAAGAGTCTTAATAAGCAGATAAGCAGAGCCCAGTAATAGCGTTATTACTGGGCTCTACTTATGACCTAATTGATGTGGGCTCGTACTCGCAGGCTAACCCTTAGTGATAGCTGTGACCGTGGCCTCAATCGAGCCTTTATCGAGTTTAGCCGTTATTGTCTTACCCACTTCCACTTGCGCGGCAGATGTAATGACGCTGCCCTGCGAATCCTGCGTAATTGAATAGCCGCGTTTTAATGTTGCCAATGGACTTACCGTGTCTAACTTTTCTACACTGAGAGTATACTGATGGCGAAGCTGAACGAGCTGACGCTGCATAGCCTGCTTTAAACGTTGCTCACTTTGTTGTAATAAAAATTGCTGTTCACTTAGTTTTTTGACCGGAGAATTTAGTGCTAAGCGATGTTCTTTTGCTTTTAGGCGCATCGTTTCTTGTGACAAGCGTCGACGGATAGCAGCAGTTAATCGATATTCGGCTTCGTCGAGTCGCTGATGTTGTCGCTGAAGTTGATGCTTAGGGTGCAAGGCGTTTAAGGCTTGAATATTGTGTTGTAGCTGATGCTTTCGCTCAGCAAGGTACACTCTGAATATATTGTGCAGTTGCTGTACTTTTGTGGTTAGCGATTGCTTTTTATGTGATGTATCGTTACTGACTAGCTCTGCCGCGGCACTTGGGGTAGGAGCACGCACATCAGCAACATAGTCGGCGATGGTGACATCAATTTCATGACCTACCGCGCTAATGATCGGGATCTGACTTGCGGCAATGGTTCGTGCGACGATTTCGTGATTAAAGCACCATAGATCCTCTAAAGAGCCACCACCACGACCGACGATCAGTACGTCACATTCATTTCGACTATTCGCGCGTCCTATCGCTTGTGCGATTTCAATAGCGGCATGTTCACCTTGAACGGTTGTCGGGTAAACGACGACGGGCAAACTAGGATCACGGCGTTTGAGAACGTCTAATATATCGTAAAGTGCAGCACCAGTCTTAGAGGTAATGACTCCCACACGTTTAGGGTGGGCAGGAAGTGGGTGTTTTAATGACTGCGCAAAGAGCCCTTCTGCGGCCAACGACATCTTCAGCTTTTCAAACTCTTGCTGTAGACGACCATCTCCTTCTGGTTGCATCGACTCAATGATGAGCTGATAGTCACCACGTGGTTCGTATAACGATAAGCGCGCTTTAACTAATACTTGGTTACCATTGACGGGTTTAAACGAGACATGGCGATTACTGCCTTTAAACATCGCGCATTTAACTTGTGCGCGCGCGTCTTTAAGCGTGAGGTACCAATGGCCTGAAACCGGAGAGGAAAAGTTAGAAATTTCACCAACTAACCAGACAATACCCATTTCATTTTCAAGCAATAAGCGCACTTCTGCATTGAGGCGAGAAACAGTAAAAATGTTCTTATTTTTCACAGAGGAATTCGATACGGAACGTGGAGAAAGGGACACAGCTAATCTCTAAGACGTGAGTATGGAAATTAGCGACAACATAATACATATCAAGGCCTATAATGCAAATAAAAAATGGAAAAATGAGTAGCCAAGCGATTACGCGCAGCGTATAATCCCACCGCAATATCTAGCCCAAACCCCTTATTATGCGAAACGATAAGGGCGGGTTAATTCCTTAAACTCCTCTGTTGTGAGATATTGCAAATGCTAAGAATTGCCAAAGAAGCGCTGACGTTCGATGACGTTTTACTCGTTCCAGCACACTCCACCGTTCTCCCGAATACAGCCGATCTTCGCACTCGGTTGACCAAGAATATCAATCTTAATATTCCGATGATCTCTGCGTCTATGGACACAGTGACTGAAGCTCGCCTAGCCATTGCGCTAGCGCAAGAAGGTGGTATTGGTTTCGTTCATAAAAACATGTCTATCGAACAACAAGCTGAGCAAGTTCGTCTCGTTAAAATCTTTGAAGCAGGTGTCGTCACTAACCCTGTAACGGTTCGCCCTGAAGCAACCATTGCAGACGTTAAAGCGCTGACTGAGAAACATGGCTTTGCTGGTTTCCCTGTTGTAACAGAAACAAACGAGCTTGTTGGTATCATCACTGGTCGTGATGTTCGTTTTGTTACTGATTTAAGTAAGAAAGTTGAAGTTGTAATGACACCTAAAGCGCGCTTAGCCGCGATTAAAGAAGGTGCATCACGTGAAGACGTACAAGAAGAAATGCATCGTGCCCGTGTTGAGAAAGTCCTTGTTGTTAATGACGAGTTCCAACTAACCGGTATGATTACCGCAAAAGACTTCCATAAAGCTGAGCGTAAGCCTAACGCATGTAAAGATGCACAAGGTCGTTTACGCGTAGGTGCAGCTGTGGGCGCTGGCGCTGGTAACGAAGAGCGTGTTAAAGCACTAGTTGAGGCTGGTGTAGACGTATTGCTTATTGATTCTTCACACGGTCACTCTGAAGGTGTACTTCAACGCATCCGCGATACTCGTGCTCTTTATCCTGATCTAGAAATCATTGGCGGTAACGTGGCAACCGCTGCTGGTGCACAAGCATTAATTGATGCTGGTGTGAGTGCGGTTAAAGTGGGTATTGGCCCAGGTTCAATCTGTACGACTCGTATCGTTACTGGCGTAGGTGTACCACAAGTTACTGCGATTGCCGATGCGGCTTCTGTTGCCAACGAGCATGATATTCCAGTTATTGCTGATGGCGGCATTCGTTTCTCAGGTGATATCTGTAAAGCGATTGTGGCTGGCGCATCTTGCGTGATGGTTGGTTCTATGTTCGCTGGTACTGAAGAAGCACCAGGTGAAGTCATTCTTTATCAAGGCCGTTCTTACAAAGCCTACCGTGGTATGGGTTCTTTGGGCGCCATGTCTCAAGGTTCGTCTGACCGTTACTTCCAAACAGATAATGCCGCTGACAAGTTAGTTCCTGAAGGTATTGAAGGTCGTATCGCTTATAAAGGTCGCCTTAAAGAGATCGTTCATCAGCAAATGGGTGGTCTTCGTTCAAGCATGGGTCTTACAGGCTCTGCAACGATTGAAGATATGCGTACCAAAGCTGAATTTGTTCGCATTTCTGGTGCGGGCTTAAACGAATCTCATGTACACGATGTACAGATTACTAAAGAAGCACCGAACTACCGTTTAGGTTAATTCAACGTTGGTAAGAATAATTCTTACGTAAACGTTTGCTTTTTTCCTTGAAGCATAGATGTGAGGCGAGTAAACTCGCCTCCGTTTTCAACACTTAGCTTATAAGACTGCCTAAAATGACGAAAAATATTCATGACCAACGAATTCTAATCTTAGATTTCGGTTCTCAATATACTCAACTTGTTGCTCGCCGTATTCGTGAAATCGGTGTGTACTGTGAACTTTGGAGTTGGGATGTAGAAGAAGCGGACATCCGCGAATTCAATCCAGATGGTATTATTCTTTCTGGTGGCCCTGAAAGTGTGACTGAAGCGAACTCGCCACGTGCACCTCAATACGTGTTTGATTCAGGTGTGCCAGTTTTTGGTATTTGTTACGGCATGCAAACCATGGCTGAGCAGCTTGGTGGTAAAGTTGCAGGCTCTGATGAGCGTGAGTTTGGCTACGCTGCAGTTCAAGTAACTGGTGAGTCTGCTTTGTTTAAAGATCTTGAAAATACTCAAGATGTTTGGATGAGCCATGGTGATAAAGTTGTTGAAATCCCATCTGATTTTGTTAAAACCGCGCAAACAGACACATGTCCATATGCTGCGATGGCAAATGAAGATAAGAAATACTATGGTGTTCAATTTCACCCAGAAGTGACGCACACTAAAAATGGCCTAAAAATGTTGGAGAACTTTGTTCTTAACGTTTGTGGCTGTGAAGGGCTTTGGACTTCAGAATCTATTATTGAAGATGCTGTAGCTCGAATTAAAGAGCAAGTGGGCGATGATGAAGTTATTCTTGGCCTTTCTGGTGGGGTTGATTCATCAGTCGTAGCGATGCTAGCGCACCGCGCGATTGGTGATAAGCTGACATGTGTATTCGTTGATAATGGCCTACTTCGTTTAAACGAAGCGGATCAAGTGATGGAGATGTTTGGTGATAAGTTCGGACTGAACATTATTCATGTTGAAGCTGAGCAGCGCTTTTTAGCCGCTTTAGAAGGCGAGAACGACCCTGAAGCGAAGCGTAAGATCATTGGTCACGTATTCGTTGATATCTTTGATGAAGAATCTAAAAAGCTATCGAATGCGAAATGGTTGGCGCAAGGTACCATCTATCCAGATGTCATCGAATCAGCTGCATCTAAAACAGGTAAGGCACACGTGATCAAGTCTCACCATAACGTTGGCGGTTTGCCAGACGATATGGAAATGGGGCTAGTAGAACCGTTGCGTGAGCTGTTTAAAGATGAAGTTCGTAAGATTGGTCTTGAGCTAGGTCTCCCATACAACATGCTTTATCGTCACCCGTTCCCTGGTCCGGGTCTAGGTGTTCGTGTTCTTGGCGAAATTAAGAAAGAGTACTGTGACTTGCTACGTCGTGCCGATGCTATCTTTATCGAAGAGCTACACGCCGCAGATCTTTATAATAAAGTGTCTCAAGCCTTCACTGTATTCCTACCTGTGCGCTCTGTTGGTGTAATGGGCGATGGCCGTAAGTACGATTGGGTTGTGTCTTTACGTGCTGTAGAAACTATTGATTTCATGACAGCGCACTGGGCTCATCTTCCATACGACTTCTTAGGTAAGGTTTCTAACCGCATTATCAATGAAGTGAACGGTATTTCACGTGTGGTTTACGATATTTCGGGCAAACCACCTGCAACGATTGAATGGGAATAATCATTCAATATTGAAAAAACCGGCTGAGGCCGGTTTTTTTGTATCTAGGGCTCAGATATTTTTTTATGAATGGGGGGAGATTTAAAAGTGACCTGCATTTTAGTCTCTCACCTCTTTATCACTGAGTGAAAAAATGGCTGGCTTTCTGCATCTAATTATTGTGCAAAAGCAAACAATTAACTCAGGTTACGCGAGTTAATTCACAGCAATACAAGCAGAAATTCGAGTGTGCCAAATGATAACTGCAAATTATCAATCTAAGATTGCAGATAAGAGATCTGCTGCTTATCACAGAAATAGATTAAAATTTTCCTATAACTTTTGTCACTAAATTTGAAACAGGGCTCTTTTACATGTCGAACAAACTCGCAAACCCAGCGCCGCTTGGCCTAATGGGTTTTGGTATGACTACCATTCTTTTGAATATCCATAATGCTGGATTCTTTCCAATCGATTCAATGATCCTTGCGATGGGCATTTTTTATGGCGGTCTTAGCCAAGTTCTTGTTGGCATGATGTGCTTTAAACGTGGTGACACTTTTGGTACGACAGCATTTACGTCTTACGGTCTATTTTGGCTAACATTGGTTGGTCTTATCGTAATGCCATACATGGGGTTACCAGCAAGCCCTGCGAGCTTTATGGGTTGGTACTTGTTGTTATGGGGTATCTTTACTGGCTTCATGTTTATCGGCTCTTTGTGCTACCCAGTAGCTAAGCAAGTTGTATTTGGTTCTCTAACCATTTTGTTTTTCTTATTGGCAGCTCGTGATTTCACTGGTAGCGAACTCATCGGTACTATTGCTGGTTTTGAAGGTATCTTCTGTGGTGCAAGTGCTATCTACTTTGCTATGGCACAAGTCATCAACAATGAGTATGGCCGCACTGTAATGCCAATTGGTGAGAAAAAACCAACTGAGTCAGTAGCGTCTGTACAAGAAGCACCGACGCAAGAAATTGCGGCATAAATTCGAATTCATTCATTTCGGGAACGATGGATGATAAAAGGGGGTTGCGAATGCTACCCCCTTTTTCTTTTTAGTGTAGCGATAAGTTATCGCTATTCACGCATGCTCAAGACTGGGTTTGAGTTTTCACGTCTTTAGGGACATCACTTTCTGACGTCGCAGCTTTGCCAGTACGTCGCTGATACTTTCCTTCCCAATAATGTGCCCCTTTAATGCCAAGAGCTACAGGGTTGAACGTGTAATCTTTTACGCCCTTTTTCTGTTGCGATTCATAATCTTTTAGTGCTAGAAGTGCAGGTTTGCCCATAAAGAAAATGATCACAATGCCGACAATGTTGAGCCAGGCCATTAGACCAACACCAATATCACCCATGGCCCAAGCAAGGTTGGCAGCCTTAACGGTACCGTAGAATACGGAGGCCATGATCACCATTTTTAACACAAACATCAGCCCACTTACTTTAAATGTACGGCGAATGTAGGCAATGTTTGTTTCGGCAATGTAGTAGTAGGCTAAAATCGTCGTAAAGGCGAAGAAGAATAGTGCAAATGCAATGAACAACTTACCTACGCCCGGCATGGTGCTTTCAATCGCCAGTTGAGTAAACGCAGGGCCATTAGCGCCAACGGTTGCCGCTAGATTCTGCACTAAGAAGGCTTCTTCACCGCCACCGTGCACATTGTAAGCGCCAGTGATAAGGATCATGAATGCCGTGGCAGAACAGACGAGTAGAGTATCAATGTAAATTGAGAACGCTTGTACTAGGCCTTGTTGAGCAGGGTGATCAACGTTAGCCGCTGCCGCTGCGTGAGGGCCTGTACCTTGGCCTGCTTCGTTAGAGTAAACACCACGTTTTACACCCCAGCCAATGGCAGCACCAAATCCAGCCATTGGTGTGAAGGCATCGCCAATGATCATACTTACAATGCCAGGGACTTCACCGATATTCAGAAGAATAATGACGAATGCAATAATGATGTACGCTAGCGCCATAAATGGCACAACAATTTGAGTGAAGTTGGCAATACGCTTCACGCCACCAAAAATGATGAAGCCGAGGATGATTGAGATGAGCGTACCGGTGAAAATTTTGGCGAAGCTAAAGGTACCGATAGCGGTTTCAATCATTGGTCCTGTGCCAAATGCGGTCTCAACGGCATTACCAATGCTATTAGACTGAACACCAGGAAGTAACACGCCACAGGCAAAAATAGTCGCAATCGCAAAAATCCACGCATACCATTTTTGACCCATTGCTTTTTCAATATAGTAGGCTGGTCCACCACGGAACTGACCTTCATCTTCCTCTTTATAGATTTGCGCAAGCGTCGATTCAATATAAGCAGTCGCTGCTCCAAAGAACGCCACAACCCACATCCAAAAGACAGCCCCTGGTCCACCAAAACCGATGGCTGCCGCGACACCAGCAATGTTACCAGTACCGACTCGGCCAGACAGTGAGACGGCGAGTGCTTGGAATGATGAGATGCCTTTGTCTGAGCTTTTGCCCGACAATAGCAGTCGCCACATCTCGAAGAAATGACGAATTTGTACGAAGCGTGTAAGCACTGAATAAAACAGGCCTGCACCAAGACATAAATAAATAAGAGCGGGACTCCAGATAATCCCGTTCAAAAGATCAACAAATGATTGCATAGTTCTTCCCTGTAAAGCTCGGGTGAATATTCTAAGAAGCAAAGCGGTTAGCTCCACGATTTGAATATTCTTGTTATGAAATAGAAAGTCTCAATCGTCCTTGCTTGTACGAAAAGCATGAGAAAATCTAAGTGCGAGTGTTTAATTTTATAAAGCAAGCGAGGCCATCCTAACGAATTGTGACCGCGTTGTTAACAGAAGATGTAAAATTTATGTTAACCCGTGACGGTCAGCACAAAATTTCATCAGAGGGACTTAATGATGTGGTTTGTTTGTGTTTCAGTGTGATAGGCGAGATAAAGATTGGCCTCCGCAGAGGCCAAATGGCCACGTTATACGGCGTCTAATCCTTGCTGCCAGAAAGCAATTTCCATTCGAGTTGCCGTTTTAAATACATGTATTAATTCTTGTGCTCGTTGGCTATCGATATCAATTTCCGCGAGTAAGGAGTCTAAGCGTTGAATCGCAGTCGTGACTCCAGATTGAAACTCTTCACTCGCATACATTTCAATCCAGCTGCGATATGGGTTATCGTCTAATACTGTTTCCACATGGTTGATTCGTTCTGCGCCGATAACCGCGTATCCAATTGAGCAGGGCGCGAGTGCGGCGTATAGATCGACTAACTCTCCAGTCATACCTGCATCTAAGACGTAGCGTGTGTAAGCGACGGTGCCAAAGTCTTCTTGTTCGGCCTCCATATCCGATTCCGTGACTCCCCACTGGTTGCAATAAGTGACATGATGAGCAATTTCACTATTGAGCAAGGCCAGCACACTGGGCACGGCTTCACGCATTTGGGCGAGTGTTTTAGCTTTATAAATGGCCAACGCATAAGCTCGGGCATATTGTTTTAAGAATAGAAAGTCTTGCTTTAGGTAGTGTAGGTAAGCGGTTGGATGAAGTTTTCCGTTGGCAAGTTGTTGAACAAAGTCATGTTGAGTATACGCTTGCCACTCTTCTTGGCATGCATGAATAAGATCTTGGTGGTTCATCGTATTTCCTAAAGTTATCGAGGCGTTAAGTAGTGCCTGTGGTTCAACAGCATTAAACGCCTCTCAACGTCGCAGTGAGGTCGTTGAGAGGGGAGCAAGGGATAAGTTACAACACAGGAACAAAAGACTCGGCTTTCGGTTGTGTTGGGATAATCTTGTGTTGGTACATAAACTCTGAAAACGCATCGTACTTTTTGATATCAATCGCGGAAGGACGTAGTGCAAATCGAGGCAATGTATCGCGCCATGCACGTTTATTTAGCTCGTTGTTTAGCGTGTCTGGCGCATAGGCGACAAACTCATTCCAAGAGTCTTGTGGGTGATTCACAATGTAGGTCGTGGCTTTCTCTATCGCGCGGTTAAATTTAGCCAGTGCCGCTTTGTCGTAGTTATTGGCATTGGCGACAAACACTAACTCTTCATAAGTTGGTACGCCATGCTCTTCTGGGAAGAACGCTTTGGCTTTAAACCCTTCTAGCTCGAGTTGATTGGTTTCAAAGTTGCGCAGTCCACCCCAGATTGCATCGACTTGTCCAGATGCCAGCGATGATGACAGAGCCCAGCCAACATTAATGATTTTCACGTCTTTGAAATCAACGCCTTGCGATTGCAACATAGTGCCGATGGTCGCTTCTTCATTACCAGCAATAGCAATGCCGATTTTTTTTCCTTTTAGGTCGGCAAGGGTGTTAATTTTACCATTATCAATAACCATCATGGTATTTAGCGGGGTGGCGATGAGCGTCGCACTGCGGATTAATGGCAAACCTGCCGCAACATCGATGGTAAGACTGGTCTGGTAAGAGACGGCAATATCGACTTTATTGGCGGCAACAAGCTTGGCGGGTGTGCTAGGATCTGCTGGCTCTTGAATGTTGACCTTCAGTCCCTGCTCTTTGAAGTAGCCTTTTTCATTGGCAATGACAATTGGCCCATGGTTCGGGTTGACGAACCAGTCGAGCATTAACGTCAGCTCTTTTTCCGCCGCTTGTGATGGTAAAGCAATAGCCAAGGCAAGCAGAGCAGCTGAGCCTTTTTTTAATGTAGATATCATAAATCTTCCTTTTGATTATTATTTATTGTCCCAAGGGATAAAGCGCTTTAGCAGTGTGTCTGTAATGAAGTACAAAAACACAGATAAGGCCGCTAAGATAAACAGTGCTGCAAACATTTCATCGATGAGCATTCGAGCATTGGTCTGTAGCATGAGGTAACCTAATCCTTCACTGGATCCCACCCATTCACCAGCTACCGCACCAATTGGAGCGATAACCACAGCGACACGAATACCAGAGGCTAATACCGGTAGAGATGCGGGTAGGCGAACTCGCCATAGCTGTTGCCAGCGACTCGCCCCCATAGTTTGTGAGAGGTCAAGATATCCAATTGGGGTCGAGCGTAGTCCGTCGTAACAACATGTGGTGACGGGGAAAAAAATAATGAGCGCCGCCATCACCACTTTTGATGCGATGCCATAGCCCAGCCATAGCATTAATATTGGTGCGAGAGCAAAAACAGGGATAGCTTGGCTAGCAATTAAAATCGGCAAAAGCCAGCGTTTGATTGGTTTAAAGAACAGCATTTGCAACGCAAAGAACAACCCCATACTGAGCCCTAGCAATAGACCAAGCAGGATTTCTTTTGCCGTGACCCAAGTATGCTTTAGCAATATGTCATGTCGGCTGATTAGCTTGGAGGCAACATTTTCCGGCGACGGAAGAATAAAGCTAGGCATATTGAATAAGATAACAATCGCTTTCCATATCGCTAAGATCACTAAGGTGCTAATGAACATGCGAGTTAACGAACCGAGTCGAGATGACTGATTGCTTGTTGTCTTAGCTTGAAATTGAGAAGACGCGGTCAATTTATTGAGCAGTGTCATCGCCTACCTCCAATAGTGTTAAAATTTGCTGTTGGATAGAAGCAAATTGAGCATCAATGTCTCTAGGTACCGCATTAGTTGGCGGGGCGATGGGGTGTAATGTTGCAGGCGTGCCATTCATCACCACGATCTGGTGACCAAGCCTTAGTGCTTCTTGTGGATCGTGGGTGATTAATAGGATCGTTTTCCCAGCTAAAAGAGAGGCTGCTAAGTTTTGTAGCTTGTGCCGGGTGACCGCATCTAGTGCCGAGAATGGCTCGTCCATTAGTACGATAGGTTTGTCTTGCATCAGTGTTCGAGCTAATGCGACACGTTGCTTCTGTCCGCCGGATAACTCTGAGACTGGTCGAAAGGCTTTGTTTTTTAGCCCAACCCTATCGAGTAAATTCAGTGCTCGCTCAGTGATGGCACATGTAATTTTTTCGCCACGTAGCTTAGATGCAAAGCAGACGTTATCGATGACATTGAGCCACGGCATCAATAAATCTTGCTGCGCCATATAGGCGATGGACTGAGAAATCTCTATTTCAGGTAACGATATGAGCTGTCCGCCAAAATGGACCTTATCTTTTAGTAAGCCTGCAACATAGCGAAGTAATGTACTCTTCCCACAGCCACTTGGGCCTAAGATCGCAGTGCAAGTCCCTGATTTAAAATGCACGTTTAGGTTTGAGAAAATCGGCTGCTCGTCCCCGATGTAGGTAAGAGAAGCGTGACTCAATTTAATATCTATCATGGCGGACGTCGGCATTAGTTAAGCGCAAAGAAATGGTGAACAGGACCGTGACCGTGACCAATGGAAAGTTCATCCGCATGAGATATAGCTTGGGTGATGTAGTGTTTTGCTGACTGCACGGCATCGGGTAGCGTTTGGCCTTGTGCAAGGAAAGACGCAATAGCAGAGCTTAGCGTACAACCTGTTCCATGAGTGTTTTTTGTGTGGATGCGCGTGGTTTCAAAACGCGCGACTTCATCGTGATTAATGAGTAAATCAGTGCTGGTGTCTTCGGACTCTAAGTGGCCCCCTTTTAGTAATACTGTTTCGGTATTGAGTTCACGAAGCGCTTCAATCATTTCACTCATTTCTGCCTCTGTTCGTGGTACGGCACAATTAAGTAATGCCGCGCCTTCTGGCAGATTTGGTGTGATGATGGTTGCCAGTGGCAATAACTCCGTTTTCAACGCATCAATAGCGGAAGATTCAAGTAATAGGTCACCACTGGTGGCGACCATGACGGGATCCAGTACGACGTAAGGGGGCTGATATTGTTTTATCTTATTCGCGACAGCTCGAATGATGTCGGCATCAGCGAGCATGCCGATTTTTACGGCCATGACATTAAGATCAGAAAAAACTGCGTCTAGCTGTGCCTCAACAAATGAAGGTGCAATACCCAAAATGCCAGAAACACCTTGTGTGTTTTGTGCAGTCAAGGCCGTAATGACCGAACAGGCATAACCGCCGGTGGCAGAAATGGCTTTGATGTCGGCTTGAATGCCTGCACCGCCTCCTGAATCAGAACCAGCGATAGTAAGAACAATAGGGGTTGTATGAGAAAGGCTTGCCATTATAGTGCTCCTCGCCAACGTAGGAGAGAGCGCACTGCCTCAGGCGCAGGTTAGCTGCGTGGTGAGCAATGTCGATCAGTTCCCTACGCCAGTGTTAACTGAATCAGGTTCAACGGGTCTCACCTATGGTGATCTCAGCAGTAATGCTCCCCGACTAATGAGAAAAGACATTGTTATACAAGCGCCTGTTTTTTTCCAGTGATAAAGCCTAACTCTCCAGCCTAGATCTACATGTTGCTGCATTCATCAGCAAAAGGGACGGGATGTGTCGCTGTTGGCGATGGTTTGTTAGTGATAACGGTCGTTTTTTGTGCAGAAGATAAAATTGCGTATGAAAAAACGTGCTGCAAGTTGCTTTTTTATGAGCTGTCACTCGAACGCTGTTTAATTTTTAATCATGAAGTTGTCTCTGTTTCCAATACTAACCTTGATGCCAAGAAGATGATCTTTTAGGCAGATTTTAGTTTTTCAGGGAATAGAGAATACAATAATGAATAGCATCGTATTAGGTGTCTCGACCTTAGCACTTGCGGTTAGCAGTGCTTCTTGGGCGGCGCCAGCGAAACCTTCTATCGATCTCTGGGGTTCCAATAACCTCCAGTTTTCAAAGATCCAGCTCGCAATGGAGACCACTTCTGGCTACAACCAGATGGTGCAATACAGTGATCTTGCCGAGATTAAGATTACGTTCAACCAATGGAGCGGCACGACTGGTGACACCTATAATGTTTACTTTGATGGAGTGAACGTTGCAACTGGGCCTATTACGGGAAGCCAAACGACGGTGATGTTTTCCTATGCTCAAGGTGGCCGATATCAAATGGCGATAGAAGCATGTGATGCCAGCGGATGTAGTAAAAGCGCGGCGATGGAGTTAGTGGTAGCCGATACTGATGGCTCGCACTTAGCGCCATTAACAATGAATATCGATCCAAATAATAAAGCGTTTAATACTGATCCAAGTACGGTGGTCGGAACGTATTTTGTTGAGTGGGGGATTTATGGTCGTGGCTATACCGTTGACAATATTCCTGCCGATAACTTAACTCATATACTGTATGGCTTCATTCCGATTTGTGGCCCTAATGAGTCAGTAAAATCAGTAGGGGGGAATAGTTTTAATGCCTTGAAAACCGCGTGTAGTGGAGTACCCGATTATGAAGTTGTTATTCATGACCCGTGGGCGGCTTATCAGAAAAGCTTTGGTCAAGCGGGACACGATTACAATACTCCGATTAAAGGCAATTACGCGATGATGATGGCGCTGAAACAGCGCAATCCAGACTTGAAAATTATTCCTTCAATCGGTGGCTGGACACTGTCTGATCCCTTCTACAGCTTCACCGATAAAGCCCACCGAGATACGTTTGTTGCTTCAGTGAAGCGCTTTTTGAAAACGTGGAAATTCTATGATGGCGTTGATATTGATTGGGAGTTTCCGGGTGGTGATGGAGCCGCGGCGGATTTAGGTGATCCGTTGAAAGATGGACCAGCTTATGTGGCACTCATGAGAGAGCTCAGAGCCATGCTTGATGAGCTTGAACTTGAGTATGGGCGTGTCTATGAACTGACTTCGGCCATTGGTGTCGGTCATGATAAAATCGAAGATGTGAATTATGCTGAGGCTATTCCATATATGGATTATATCTTCGCAATGACTTACGACTTCTATGGTGGTTGGAATAATGTCCCGGGACACCAAGCTGCCTTGTACTGTGGCAACTTTATGACGGCGGGTCAATGTGATGGTACAGGCGTGGATCCGGAAGGCGTTCCCTATAAAGGCCCTGCTTATACCGCTGACAATGGTATTCAGTTGCTGTTAGCGCAAGGTGTGCCTGCTAATAAATTGGTGCTGGGTACGGCAATGTATGGTCGTGGTTGGGAAGGGGTGACTCCTGATACGCTTGTTGACCCCTCAGACCCTATGACCGGAACAGCAACAGGAAAACTGACGGGGACAACTGCACAAGGTGTTTGGGAAGCAGGCGTGATTGATTACAAAGGCATTAAGTCGTTCATGCTGGGCGCTAATCATACAGGGATCAATGGTTATGAGTACGGTTACGATGCACAGGCTGAAGCAGCCTATGTTTGGAACCAAACAACGGGAGAGCTGATCACGTTTGATGATGATAGGTCTGTGAAAGCCAAAGGCGCATATGTTCGCAGTCTAGGTCTCGCGGGTTTATTTTCCTGGGAGATAGATGCCGATAATGGCGATATTCTCAATGCTATGCATGAAGGGCTAGCTGGTGGAACACCAAGTAATCGTGCGCCAGTTGCGAATGCCGGTGTTGATCAACAAGTTGAGGGGCCGGTATCGGTTTCGCTTAGTGGCGCAAACTCAACGGACAGCGATGGGGTTATTGCCAGTTATGCTTGGGTTCAGACTTCGGGTAGCCCGCTAGTCTTAGTTGGTGAAAATAGCGCGACACTCAATGTTGATGTTCCAGAAGTCACGCAGGTGACGAGTTATGGGTTTACCTTAACGGTTACGGATAACGCAGGTGCCGCTAATTCCGATACAGTGACGGTGACCGTCACACCTAAAAATACGCCACCACTAAATACCGCGCCTATTGCTCAAATATCAGGGCCGACCACTGCTGCGGTAAATGATCAGGTTGTATTGGATGCGTCGGGTTCAAGTGATGCTGACAGCGACCCTTTAACTTTTTCTTGGCAAGCACCTGCAGCGCTTAACGTCACGAGTCAAGGTAGCATTCTAAGCTTTACCGCTCCGAGCGTAGCCGTTGATACCAACTATCAATTCACACTTAGTGTGAGTGATGGATCGTTGACATCCACAGCTACTCATATTGTTAAAGTGATAGCGGACAATAGCGGTGGTATTGCTTGTTCAAATACATGGGATGCTGGTGCGGTGTATAACGGTGGAGATAAAGTGGTCTACAACGGACAGAATTACCAAGCGAAATGGTGGACGCAAGGTGACGACCCAGAAAAGTCGGGTGAATGGGGCGTATGGACATCATTAGGGCTTTGTCAGTAATGACGCGTTGATTATTTAAAATTAATGCGGTGAAGGGAGACCTATTTGGTCTCTCTTTTTTTACCTAATGGAACAGTATTGGTATGAGACCGTATATCAGTTAGGGGGCATAGTTGTGTACATGGGAGTTCAGGCGTTAAGTGAAATAAGCGGCAAGTGATAGACGAAGCAGACAGGATAAATGGAATAGAAAATTGCCTATTGGTCAATAACATCTAGTATTTTTATAATGACCCAATGGAGATAATAGCTAATGAAACTATCAGTTATCGTAATGTGTTCTGCTCTCTTGCTTAGTAGTTATAGTTACGCTAAAGAAACCCTCATTTTTGGGATCGTCCCTCAGCAGTCTGCAAGTAAACTCGCGTCACAATGGATCCCTTTAATGAATTACTTATCGGAAGAAACAGGGACGACGATCCAATTTGCCACAAAGCCCTCGATTCCTGAATTTGAACAGGAATTGGTTGAAGGCGTGTATGACATTTCGTATATGAATCCCTATCACTACACGGTGTTTAGTCGTGAAGGCGGTTATGAGGCGATTGCGAAAGCCAAAAATAAATTGATTAAAGGTATTGTTGTGGTTCGTAAAGACAGCGAAATTCAATCCATGGAGGAGTTCGCTGGAAGTCAATTGGCTTTTCCTGCTCCTGCAGCATTTGCTGCTAGTGTGTTAAGCCGCGGTTATCTTAGTCAAAATGATATCGACATTACACCTGTGTACGTTCGTTCACACGATTCTGTTTATTTAAATGTCGCGAAAGGTTTATTTCCCGCTGGTGGTGGGGTGAGACGAACGTTTAAAGCAATGGATCCAGAAGTGACCGATCAACTAAGAATTTTATGGGAGAGTAAGGGTTACACCCCTCACGCCATTGCAGTGAGTGCAACGATGCCTAAGGCGTTAAAAGAGAAATTACAACAGGCATTGATCAAGCTTGATCAGACGAACCCTGAATTATTGGAGCCACTTAAGATCCAAGGCTTCGTGGCGGCTCAAGACTCTGATTGGGATGATGTACGGGAGTTGGCTCTTAATGTTGATCTAAGTACAAAGTGAACAATTAGCGATGAAGTTTCGTACCAAAATGATTATTGGAGTCGCCATGATAGAGGCGGTTTTTTTGATTGTTTTGGTTTTTTACGCCATGAGTTTTTTGGCTGAATCGAATGCCGATTTATTTCAAAATAAAATGGCAGCCACTCTGTCATTGCTTAAGCAAAGCTCTATTGACGCCCTGTTGACGTACGATATTGCTAGGCTGACTAGTATTGCTCGCGATGTACTTGTCGACCCTGATGTAGTTTATGTAAAAATGTACATTGGAGAGACTGAGGTGGTCGCCGTTGGAGAAGTGCTTAGCACACACTTACATCAGGCTAAGGACTATTATTTCAGAACTCTCGATATTGACTTTGAAAACAATTATATCGGTCGCCTTGAATTGATGTTTGATGGACGACGGATTACTGAAGTCGTAAGAAGCTCGGGCATATACCTCGGTGGGATTGCGGTCATCGAAATCTTATTTGTTGCGCTTGCCTCGTTACTTTTCGGTTGGACGTTAACAAAGGATCTGCACAAAATTACGCGAGCGAATCGTGAGATTGAACGTAAAGGCCCTGGTCATCGAGTTGAACATCATAATAAAGATGAAATAGGGCAAGTCATCGATGCGTTTAACAGCATGTCTACTGCAATGCATAAGCAGTATGAAGAGTTGCAGCGATCTCAAGATCAAGCGTTAGCTGCAAACCAGGCCAAAGATGATTTTTTGGCTCTAATAAGCCATGAAATACGCACTCCGCTCAATGGCATTCTTGGTATGTCTAAATATATGGAGTCTGAGCTTACTGGGGAGCCTAAGAAAAACTGTAAAATCATTAATGACTCGGGCGAGCATTTAATGTCCATTCTTAATGACATTTTAGACTTTTCAAAAATAGAGCAAAATAAATTAGAGCTTAACCTCTCTCCATTTAATATGCTCGCTACCGCTCAGTTGACCCAAAGTTTCTACAAACCACAGTGCACAGAGAAGAACATCCAGTTGTACCTTGAAAATGAGATCCCCAACAATATTGAGTGGCTGGGAGATGAATCTAGAATAAAACAAATCGTCTTTAATTTGATGAGTAATGCCATAAAGTTTACGGATAAAGGTAGTGTGACATGCTGTCTAACATGGCGGGAATCACCATCAGAATTGACGATAGAAATTAGAGACACAGGGGCAGGGATCGCTGACGATAAAATCGCGTTGATTCTCGATCCTTTTGTCCAAGCCGATAATACGATTACCAGAGACTATGGGGGGACAGGGCTTGGGTTATCTATTGTCAGTAAATTGGTTGAAAAAATGGCAGGAACGATAAACATCACCAGTCAAATTGATATTGGTAGTGTTTTTACTGTGAAACTTCCATTGTCATTTGAAGTAAACAAATTGTCTTCAAGTGTATTAACGGGACAGACAAACAAGCTAGAGGATGTGAATTGGCGTCCGCCGGAAGGGAGCCGAGTATTGCTGGTGGACGATAATAAAGTCAACCTTATCGTTGGGAAAAAATGGTGTGAAAAAATTGGTTTTACGGTTGATGTAGCAAACAATCACCGTGAAGCGATGGAGTGTCTCAGCGCAACGTCGTACTACTGCATGCTAATTGATAATCATATGCCAGAAGTGTCCGGCATTGAGCTGATACAAAAAATGGTCGTAGAAAAAGATAATCTAGTTATTTTTGGTTGGACTGCAGATCTAACGGCCGAAACTCATAGGGCGTTCATTCAGGTTGGCGCTAGAGGAGTCGTAGTGAAACCGCTCAACGTACAAAACTTCACTCAGGTAGTAATTAATACGTTAAAAAAAATGCAGCGTTCAAGCGAAGGTTAGCAATATAGTGCTCTCTAATACGTAAGAGAGCACTAAGTTATTAATGATGCTGATATCGACGAAACAGATTAATTACGCTGATTTTTCCGTTGTCGCTAAACGGTATTGAACCATATCTTCAATGGTCAATACGGGCATATTGTGCACCTTGCCAAACTCGACAATTTCAGGTGCTTTTGCCATTGTTCCATCTGGGTTAGTGACTTCACACAATACACCGAATGGCGATAATCCTGCCATTTGCATAAGATCAATTGTGCCTTCAGTGTGGCCGCGACGAGTAAGGACTCCGCCTTTACGAGCTCTTAGTGGGAACACGTGTCCTGGTCTGGCAAGATCTTCGGGTCTCGCTTGTTGAGCACACGCTGTTTTGATTGTCGTGACACGATCTGCAGCCGAAACGCCGGTCGTGACACCCACTTTCGCTTCAATTGAAACCGTGAAGGCGGTTTGGTTAGCGCTGTTATTGTTGGTGACCATAGGTGGTAGGTCGAGCTGCTTTGCTTGCTCATCGTTGATACATAGGCAAACAATACCACTGCCTTCGCGAATCATCAGCGCCATTTGTTGATTGGTTAAGTGATCAACTGAACAAATAATATCGCCTTCATTCTCGCGATCTTCATCATCGAGTAGCAGTACACCACGGCCTTCGCGTAACGCAGCAAGAGCAATTTCTACGCGTTCTAGCGGCGTGCCAAATTCGGATAGTAGTGAGGTTTGGTTCTGATTCATGGTAATACTCCAAGTTTAAAATACCAGAATCAGGGCATTGGTATGGGGACCTTAAAGGATCCAAAAGATATCCGAGAGCGACTGTCATTGCGGTAAACGCAATACAGCCACTCTCTATACCCACACGTGACGCAGTGTGGCGCACACCTCTATTCGTCTACACGAAATCGTGTATAGAGAAGTGGTTGTGGGTATATTTATCCTCTCCCATCCGGACTATGACCGTCGGCTCTGGAGTTTCACCAGATCTGCTGACCCTAACTCCTAAGGGGTTAGGCGCTCGCGGGCTTATCAATAGAATGACTTACCGCCGGTGGGGAATTTCACCCCGCCCTGAGAATAAAATGAATGTCTTAATGACGAGCAAATGGTAGCGATTTTTTGTCAATTTGAAAAGAAGTAAGGCGTTTATTATTGAACTCAGCATGTTTTGCTTTATTAGTCCGTGCGATCACGATGATTTATTCATCACATGTCAAGCGAGGGCATTGGATGTTTCTCTGAAGTACGATAACCCTCTACTTTTTTAAAGGTTGGAGGTGAATCCTACATCACAGGGAAGCCAAATAGCCCTTCCTGTCCTACACTGACTTGCTAGCCATGTAGTAATTGCTGAATGAAAGAACAGATTAGAAAGGAAGACATATATTTTTGGAACCTAGCATTGAATTGGTTATCTAAAAGCGAAGATAAGAGTAGCAGTATTGATGTCTTTTCACAGTATGCTGGCTGACCTGAATTTAAAGAGAATAGAATGGAATTTACGCTAGAAACCGAACGACTGATTTTAAGAGATTTTCAACTTGGTGATATTGAGGCTTGGCTTAACATAACGTCACATCCAAGATATCAAACATTTTACCCCAAAGAAGAGTGTTCGCCAGAATTTAATGCCCATTTACTCGAGATGTTTGTCGAGCAGTCACAGCAAGTCCCTCGAACGAGGTTTCAGCTAGTTATTGAAGGAAAAGAAAGTCATCAGGTAATCGGTACTGCCGCTTTTCGTCTAGAAGCCGATAACCGAGCGTCGATTGGTTTTGGTCTTGCTGTCGATCGGCAAGGTCGAGGTATCGCCGTTGAAGCGATGTCAGCGCTCATGAAATTCGGTATCCAGCATTTTCCTCTTACTTCTATTTTTGCTGAAACGCGCAAGGGAAATGAAGCTGCGATTGCGGTTTGTCAGCGATTAGGGTTAGAGACAGTCAATGGGCAACTATCTCACGCTGATGAAATGGATCTCGTACGTTTAGAGCTCACTATTAAAGAGCCTGAGTACTAATTGGCTCGCGATTTCCTTTTCAATAGCCCGATAATGAAAAGGAAAAATAAACTCGCGGTCACAAGCCAAACGGACAGTCTATGCGATCGATAGAGCTGCTCTATTTGTTGTAGATGATCGAAGGCAAAATGCGTAAGTAAGCTAAATACTGCCACCCATATGCTTGTCGCGATGGCGTTACCGATGAGAAATTCATGTCGAGGCATTTTGGCTATCCCACAAGCTAGTGGCATGAACTGTTTCATGCCCTCCACAAAGCGACTAATAATAAGGCATGCGGGACCGTAGCGTTGAACGGTGTTTTGAAGCCGTTGCATTTTGGGACCGGAGATATAACCTTTTTTGTCGAGCCAGCCTTCAAAGTGATAACCAATTAGATAGCCACAGGTGTTACCTATAAAGCCACTTAACCAAGATATCGCGATAATGAGTGACAGGCTCATCAGGTGCTGTGACGACAGGATAGATGCCGCAATCATGAGTGACTGACCGGGCATAGGAATGCCCATTCCTTCAAGGAATATACTGACGATTAAAGCCAAGTAGCCATAATGCTCTAGCAGAGGCTTCATCGTTAATAAAAGATCGTTGATGTGCTGCAAATTAGAGCCTATCCGATGATATTCATATCTTTGATAATTACTCCTATTAACGGAGTAAGTCAATTAACGAAAGGCAGACCTATATGATGACAAAAGCAGGCAACGGCGCTGCTATTTAGCTACTAATTTGGTCAAGTGTTCCCCCAAATAAGATAAATTGACACCAGGGATGGAGTACAACTGGTAGTTGCGACCTAGCCCGTCATTATTGGCCAATGCGATATTCCATAGGAACTCATCACCCTTTTTCACTTCAGAATTCAGCTCGATTGCGAATATCAACTTAGTCCCGTCTTGATTCCATCTTGCGTAGTAGCTTTTCGAGTAGACTGTTTTTTCAAAACCCTGACCAATAACTGTTCGAAACTGTGTCATCGATTCTTGAGCATTCTGGAGGAAAACTTCTACATTATCATTGAGGTAGCTGGGTTGCTTTGAAGTGATAGTGATTGGGTCGTGTCTTTCTACGATGCCATATAGCCAGTTCTCATGATAACCCACCCCCCAGTTGCCAGACACACTATCATCAGCGGCAATAGTCAGATCGTGTCGATCAAGCTGATTGTATGAAAAACTATATCGAGTGACTTCTTGCCATACAGGATCACTGGCGTTCATCGGCGCGCTTGATAATAATTTAGCCTGAAAAGGGGAAGGTTGCGAGATGGGCATATGTGGAGCCACGGCATAAAGGCCATCAAAAAATAGCTCGGCTAGGTCAGGATCTTTCGATGGTTCTGGCGATGTTAAAACAGGATACAGTTTCCTGGCAGGCTTATCGGCTTCTTTTGGCTGGGCAAGAGCGATATTAAAACCAAGGGTTTCGCCGAGTAAGCTTTGATAGAGCGGGATCTCTATTGTGAAGTCGACTTTATCCCCAGAAGAACTCCAGTTAGTCGTTATGAGCCCTACATACCCAGGGGAGGTGAGAGGTTCGCCATGGTTAGCGTTAAATTGCCATAGCTTGCCACCAATATTAAGCGATACTTCAAGTCGAATACGTGATGGGGAGAGGCTTTGATACTGCGCTTGACCGATCAAAATATTGTTGTGATAACCCATCGTCCACTTGGCGTTAGACAGGCTTTGGGATGGAAGTCTTTGATCCGCTACTCCCGCTTGATTAAAGGCAAAGGGGTAAAAAATTACTTTATCTTGGTCAACGTCGATGGTGGGTAATGCTTTAGCGGTAAAGGGTTGAATGTAACGTTGATTGGTATCAAAACCGGTTGACGGTATGTAATCTAACTGTCCCATGGAAGCATCAAGAAAAACGCTCTGAACGGCTGCATACGCAGGTTTTGGTTGGTAATTTTTACTCAGTAGTAATGGTCGACCATAATCTGGATACCACTTAGGGATCCATGAATATCTATCGGTGACTCCCCATGTGGTAAGCATATCCACATCAGGATAATGAGCGGCCAATTTAGCGAGTACTTCATAGTGTTTAGCTTGGTTGTGAAGTGCGGAGGCACCTTGTTTTTTCCCAATTCTTACATCTACTTCAGTAAAGTGAGTTTTAAGCCCTAATTTTGAGTATCGTTCAATGTTTTTTGCAATGGAACTATCACTAATATAGTCGTCGGCATTTAAATGTAACTGAGTGCCCACCCCGTGAATAGGAACCCCTTTTTCAACCAGTTTTTTAATATGTCGATAAACGGCGTTGGACTTTGGTGACATACCTTCGGTGGAATAGTCATTATAAAATAGCAACGCATCAGGGTCTGCCTCATGAGCCCAGCGAAAAGCCATTTCAATATAGTCCTCACCCAATGTGCGATACCAGATACTGTCACGCAGTAATCCACTATCGGTAAAGGCTTCGTTCACCACATCCCAATAGGCGACTCTACCTCTATAATGGCCGACAACCGTCTTAATATGCGTTTCTAAAATTGAGCTGAGCTCTCGCTTTGACCACGTCTTTTTTGTTAACCAGTAAGGATTGTTAACGTGCCACACAAGAGTGTGACCTTTAACGGTCATGTCATTCTTTTGAGCAAATTTTACTATCTTATCGGCTTTATCAAATTTGAAGGAGCCGCGCTTTGGTTGCAGGTAGGAAAACTTCATTTCATTTTCAGGAGTGATTTGAGAAAACTCACGAGCCAACACTTCGGTAAAGTTGGGATATTTAAGCTGTTCACTCTGTACTGCTGCACCGATCAAAACGTTTCCGTCTTTAGCTATGGTCTTTAAGGGGAGTGATGAGCGAAGTTGTACATTAGCGAGAACCTCATTTTCCTCTTTCGTTGCTTGCGAAACACAGCCAACTAACACAGAAATAAAAGTGATGATGATAAACAGTTTTTGCATATTGAGTTCCAATATAAATTTGCTTGTGTGATTTTTCCTTATACGAAGTGACCAAGGGCAAGCATGAATAACTCGTCATGCCATGCCTAGATGTTACGCGAATCCCAATATTGTAGGCGATGATGAGAGCCTAATTACTGTCACTAATGTTTCGCACGAATCAATCACTTGGACGATATTAGACTAGAACAGAATATCGAATTTCAAATAAATTAATGAAGTTTAGGTATGAGCTTGCTGGCATGTGCTAGCTGCTGTTGATGTCGCGATGTAACGAAGTGAGTAACCAATGCAAAGACGATATTTGAAGATAGCGCGAGTTGGTCTGATGCATGCTATTGTAGAAGTTAGAATTATTATTATTGAAGATTGATTATGCCTTCTCACTTACCCAAATCTTTTAGTAAACCTTTTCTTAAAGTCTTTCATGTCATGGAGGCGGTACTTTTAGTGGCCATCACGCTTGCGACTTTGTTTGCCATGATGGAAGAGTTTATGCACGTCTTTACCGAGCGTCGGGTTCAATTGACCGACATTCTATTGATGTTCATCTATCTTGAAGTTCTTGCGATGGTTCAGCAGTTTGTTGTGAACGGAAAAATCCCGGTTCGCTACCCAATTTACATTGCTATGATGGCGATCGCTCGTTACATCACCTTAGGTATGAAGGAGCTAGATGCCGTTTTAATTGTTTGGTTATCTGTCGCGGCCTTTATTTTAGCTGCCGCAACCTTATTGATTCGAGTAGGGCATCATTACTGGCCTTACGTGGATATAAGAACAAAAGAGCCGGATGAGTAGGGTGAACAATGGCTCACGAGCTGTAGTTGTAAAATGGATTTTGGCTAATGGTAGCGAAGTGGGGGAAGTTAAAGGTTTTTCAGTGGCACTTTTGTAAGGTACTTATACAAAAACAGTGCATTACCAAAAATGCTCTAACTAATTGATAACGCACTGTTTACAAGCGTTTGTTGGGCTGGCGGGAGTTGAATTTCAATTCCTATTTGAAAAGGAACTGAACAAGCGTCCATTTATTCCCAAACTGTTTTATTTAGTGGTTAGCTTATTTCAATTTGATCTAAAAAAGTGCTTAGCCTTCGTTCTTATGCAAGGCAAGAAGAATAGAGAACTTAAATCCATAGAGCTTTGAGTTCTCTCTGGTGTGGTTAGACTTCTGTTGGCGCTTTTAGGTGGTCATTCAAGTATTGTGTGTAGTACAAAGGTATCACAACATTGTCTTGCTCTAATGCATTGGAGCCTTGTGTTCCTGTTAGCTTGATTGTTTTGTGTGGCTTACACTTCGTTATATAGGATTGCAGTGACCTAGCGCGAGTCCTTTTGCCACTCTTTACTTCTATAGGAATTATACGGCCAACGTCATCGGCAATGACAAATTCAACCTCAGCTCTAGCATCTCCCCATGAAAAAGTCGGTTCATAACCTAATGCTGCAAGTTCTTGTTGAACAAAGTTTTCAGCAACATAGCCTTTGTATTCGTACCCCTGTTGCTTTATTTCACGGTAGCTTGTCGCGAGCATATGATTAAGTAGCCCTACATCAAATAGAAACAACTTTATAGCATTTTCTTTTTGATAGGCTGATAAGGGAGATCTAGGTTGCCCATCGATAGGGTAATTCTTCAAAGTTAGTCTGCATTTATGCAGCCATGTAATGGCACTCTCGTATTCAGCATATCGAGATTTACGCTTATGTACGCCTTTAAACTTGAAACGTTTTACTGAATCATCAAATACTGACGATAACTGTGAAGGAATGCTTCTGAATACGGACTCTATAAGTGTGGCATCGATTTTGTCCGAGTATTTTCCAAAGTCTCGTAAGTAACCTTGAATTAAGTTGCTTTGAACGTCTGAAACAAGCTCCGTGCGTTCAATGATACTTCTGTCTGAATGAGTAAACCAAGCATCAACAGCTTCAGGCATTCCACCCACAAAATAATAATCAGTAAGCATATCGAATAGCTTTGTATGCGCAACTTCAGAATTCATTTGCTGCTCAAATGCTTTAATGAGTGGTTTTTCTTCACTTGCCCATAGAAACTCTTTAAACGTTAATGGTCTTAAGTTGTGTTGTTCAACCTTACCTACAGGAAAGGATGTGAGTAAACCAATGTTAGAGCCACTTGCAGCGATATAAGCTTGCGGTGCTTTTTCGGCAAAATACTTCAAGGCAGTGACCGCTTTTGGACACTCACCTATCTCATCGAGGATCAGTAGATCAGTTGCGAGGTCAAATACCTCTCCTGTCAATAGTTCAATATTGGTTATGATATCGCTAGGGTTTAGAGAGTTGGAAAACGCTTCTCTGAACTGCGGCTCTTCTAAGAAATCAATTCTTATAACGTTGTTAAAGTTTTGACCTAGTAATTCCTGTAGCAGGTAAGTTTTACCCGTCTGTCTGGCACCATCGATCAAGAGTGGTTTTCTTGATGGTTTATCTTTCCAGCTCTGCAGTTTGTCTAAGATTGATCGCTTCATACAATATTGCTCGTATTTTTGGTTACTCTTAATTCCACTTTATCATATTAATGCGCTCATTTGTGTGTCTTGTTTACATTTTAATGCGCATAAAAACGATGTCTCAATCCTTTTTTATGCGTATTAATATGTTACCATCTGGCTTAATGTACATGTAGGGTCACGGTATTATCCAAATATAGTTCATGCAGCTAATGGTAGATGTACCGTGTTCAGTGATGAAAAGCTAACAGAGCTTATGTGCTTTGAAGAAATGATAATGGAAGGGCTAGATAAGAGCTTCTGGCGTTTGATAATTTTGGTGAAATTGGTGAATCCAAGCAAGGGAGTAAAAAGCTGCATCATCTTATCGTGGACTTAGTGAGATCGGGGTATTTACCTAGACTTAGGTTTGCCCGCTTTTTGCTATTGGGGCGGTATGAGTTCAACAGCCATGTTTTGCACCATTTGATTTTTTATCGGTAAGCCGAGTAGTTACTTTTGCCATAATGGGTACACCAAATAAACATCGGTATAGCAGTGTACCCATAGATGTACCTATAAATCAAAGATGCTACTGGACGTCTTTGAACCCTATAGACACAAGAAAGCCCACTAAAACAATGTCTTAGTGGGCTTTCTGGACACCCTAGGATGTCTTCGTATACGAATTTGGTGGAGCTGGCGGGAGTTGAACCCGCGTCCAGAAATCATTCATCATTGGTACTACATGCTTAGTCGATCTTTAAATTCACCAAGTACCTGCGAACCGACACGCTAGTAAATGACTATCCTGAATTAAATTTCGAACTTCATCTCTCAGGCGGGAGAATCCGATCTAGCTAGTTTGGGTTTGACTCTTTGTTGTTCCCCGTCTTACAAGCGGAAGCTAGGGCAAAGAGGCTCTCAGCAGGTTATTAAGCTGCTAGTGCGTAGTTTTCGTCGTTTGCGACTATTTTTTTGCGGCTTTTTACGTGGCCAACCGCCCCACGGCATGCACCTCAGACTTCAAAATTCCTGTCGAATCCTAAATCAGCCCCAAGTGTTATTTTTCATAGTACCAGAAAAGCTAAGCCTGTCTAGTAGTTGAAAGTTCAAGTGGTTAAGATTAGCGCAAGTTACTCTTCATAACTCGTGCTTTGTCTCTTGCCCAGTCTTTTTCTTTTAAATCTTCGCGTTTATCGTGCAGTTTTTTACCTTTAGCAACGCCGACTTTGAGTTTCGCCCAAGAGCGAGACCAATACAAAGAGAGCGCAACTAGCGTCATACCTTCGCGATTGACTCTACCAATAAGGTTGTCGAGCTCTCGGCGGCGCATAAGCAGTTTACGCACACGTGTTGGTTCGGCGACTATATGAGTAGAGGCTTGATTTAGCGGGAGAATAGACATACCACTGATGTAGGCTTGGCCATCGCGGATAAAGATGTAGCTTTCGACGATGTTGGCTTTGCCCTGGCGAAGTGATTTGACTTCCCAGCCCTGTAGCTCAATACCAGCTTCGATATCATCTTCAATGTGATATTCGTGGCGAGCCTTTTTGTTTTGCGCGATAGTGTTACTACCCGCTTTATTTTTTGAGTTCTTTTTTACCATAGTGACGCCATTATAAGGTGAGTCTGGAGTTTTAGGAAAGGCTTTTGTTTTCGATAGCTAAATGTATCATGAGTCGTTAGTGCTTTGATATCTTTGTTGGGTTGAGTTGTCAACTTGAGCTAACTCGTAGAACTCAGTAGAATCACCGTTAGCTTTTTATTGTGAGATGTTTTTTATGCAACATGTGACGCGTTCGGCATTGGTAATGTTCAGTGCTGACCAGATGTTTAACTTGGTGAACGATGTTGCCAGTTATCCCGATTTTCTTCCTGGCTGCTCTGGTTCTCGAGTGATTGAGTCTTCTGGAATGGCAATGGTAGCATCGGTTGATGTGTCGAAAGCAGGCATTAGCAAAACATTCACAACAGCGAATACGCTGGTACAAGGCCGTGAAATACTGATGGAATTGGTTGATGGCCCGTTCAAAATGTTAAAAGGGGTCTGGTCGTTTATCCCGCTTGATGAACAAGCGTGTAAAGTTGAGCTTAAGCTTGAGTTTGAGTTTTCGAGTAAGATGATAGAGCTCGCGTTTGGAAAAATCTTCCATGATGTAACCAGTAACATGGTGAATTCGTTTACCAAACGCGCCAAAGAGGTGTACTAGTATGAACGTTGATCAACCTCTAATCCATGTTGAGGTCGTTTATGCCTTACCTGAAGAGCAGCGTGTTTTGACTATTGTGGTTAATCACGAGTTGACCGTTGAAGAAATTATCGAGAAATCTGGCGTATTGGACATTTACCCTGAAATTGACCTTAAGGTTAACAAAGTGGGAGTGTTTAGCCGTAACGTTAAGCTTGATGCAACAGTAAGAGATAAAGATAGAATAGAGATCTATCGTCCATTGCTGGCTGATCCGAAAGAAATCCGCCGTAAGCGAGCCGAGCAGGCTAAAGCTGCCAAGTCAGCATGATGGACAGGTCAACGAATAGATAATAAAAAAGCTCGCATTGCGAGCTTTTTTATTAATTTAGGCTTTCGAAAAACTGGTCACTGGCTTCGTAGTCGCCAGAAATGTTCGTCAATGTGCCGGTAGCATCAAAATCGACAACAAGATTGCGCTGAACAGCGTCATCATGTCCTTTGGTTGCATGGTAGATGTAGTACCACGTATTGGGGTAACCATTTTCGATAAGCATCGGTGAGCCAAGAACAAAGCGAACCTGTTCTCTTGTCATGCCAAAGCGTAACTGATCAACGGCATTTTGTTCGACAAAATTCCCCTGATTAATATCAATACGGTAGACGATTTTTTCTATTACCGAACAGCCTGTCAGTAATGTTAAGGCGAGTGGTATTGCTGCCAACCACTTTTTTAATTGCATAGCGTCAATTTACAACTTTGATTTTTTAAACTGCAGAGATAATAAACAAGGATGAAGCAGATGTAAAAACATGTCTGCTTCATTATGTAAAAAGAGCGCTGATTTATGAGTTAGATTACAATCCTTGTTGAAATCTATTGGTTTAGGGAACTAACCCTCTAAGCTGCAATCAGTAGTTCTTTGGCGTTCGCTAGCGTCGACTCTGTAATTTGGCTACCACCAAGTAGGCGAGCCAGTTCACTAATTCGTTCGTTTTCGTTTAGCGCGTACATACTGGTTTCAGTTTTATTGCCTTTAGTATTTTTTGTGACAAACAGTTGGTGGTGCCCATGACCGGCGACTTGAGGCAAATGGGTGACACACAGTACTTGTGTTGATTCCCCTAGTTTTCTTAGCATCTGCCCAACAACAGCCGCAGTTGGACCACTAATACCGACATCCACTTCATCAAAAATAAGGCTTGGTGTATCTACTTTCTGCGCCGTAATAACCTGAATGGCCAATGATATTCGTGATAGCTCACCACCAGATGCGACTTTGGCGATTGGTTGCATTGGTTGACCCGGGTTGGTTGAG
Organism: Vibrio nomapromontoriensis; assembly: GCF_050337205.1. Taxonomy (NCBI): domain Bacteria; kingdom Pseudomonadati; phylum Pseudomonadota; class Gammaproteobacteria; order Vibrionales; family Vibrionaceae; genus Vibrio; species Vibrio nomapromontoriensis. The sequence continues at coordinate 217,969 of NZ_JAKJSS010000011.1, read as the reverse complement.
ACTAAGAAGATTACTGTATCCATTCCTGTTGGTGAGGGGTGCTCTGGCTGAAAGCTCACATCAATAGCAAACTTGGCTTTATCCATGCTGAGCTCGTGCATACTTTGCGAGATCAGCTTGTTGAGTTCTTTAGCGTAACGACCGCGAGATTTGTTGAGTTTCTCGCATACGCGGACATAGTGCTCAAAAAGGGCACTGACGTCTTGTTCTTTCGCAGATATCGTTTCATCAGAACAGTCGAGCTGTTCAATTTGATTGAGCAAGCTTTGATGATGCTGATAAAGCTCCTCTGGCAGCACGTGATGCTTGCGAGCAAGCGACATGATTTTAGAAAAGCGTGACTCTACATACGCCATGCGTTGCGGGTCTACGTCGACTTTATCAAGGTAGTCACGTAGCTCAGCGTTCACTTCTTCAATTTGGATCATTGCTTCTTCAAGCATTGCCGGTAAAGGAGTCAGCGTAGTATCAAGCTCTGACAGCTGAATGAGTTTGCTGCTGGCACTTTGCAGTAGTGCGAGAGCATTGACATCATCACCCTCGTAAATAATATCAATGGCTTGCTGGCATGAAATCGCAAGTTCGCCGCTGTTTGCTAAGCGCTTGTGCTCTTGTTCAAGTTCTGGAAATTCTAGCTCTTCAATCGCGAGTTCGTTGAGTTCCTTAATTTGATACTCAAGCAGCTGCAATTGAGCTTGGTTATTGGCGCTGTTTTCTTTGAGCTTACGTAAGGCAATATCGGCACTTCGCCAAGTTTGGTAACTATTACGGACTTGTTTTTGTAGGGTGGTATGACCGGCATATTGGTCCAGTAATGAAAGTTGATAGTCGCCTTTCATTAGTTGGTGGTGAGCGTGCTGCCCATGAATGTTGATAAGCGTTTGTCCCAAAGATTTAAGTTGGGATAAAGGCACAGGGCTACCATTAATGAAAGCTCGAGAGCGACCTTCTTTGGTAATGCTTCGTCGCAGGATACATTCGGTACCATCATAGAGATCGTTGTCTTCTAACCAACGGGTGGCGTGGACATTATTATCAATCATGAAGGCAGCGGTGACTTCGGTTTTATCTTCGCCGTTGCGAACCGCCCCTGCGTCTGAACGTCCGCCCAAACAGAGGCTCAGTGCATCAATCGCGATGGATTTACCTGCGCCAGTTTCTCCGGTAATGGTGGTCATTCCCGTACTGAGTTCTAACTGCAGAGATTTTACGATAGCAAAATTATTAACACTTAGATGAGACAGCATTCTCTTTACCTGTTCATATCAACATTACTGTATATAAGCTCAGTATATACTGTTTCTTTATACAGTAAAGGTGCTGTCTGAATTTTTTATGTGATCAGTCGCGAGTTGCTGAAAATACGATCAAAAAAGCCAGCAATATATTGCTGACTCAATGAATGGGTAGTCAAACCTATGATTTAGAAGAGTTTGCTCGACCAACCTAGCTTGTTTCTCAGGACATGATAGTAGCTGTAATCTTTAGGGTGGATCAGTTTCAAAACGTTAGGGCTTTGGAAAATATGTATTTCATCGCCTGGTGACACAGGCAGTGAAATTTGCCCATCACAACTGACCTCTTGAGTGCCACGGTTATCTGGCGAAACAATGAGCTTGATTCGGCAATTACCGTCGACCACGAGTGGGCGGCTTGAAAGTGTATGAGGGAACATTGGCACCAAAGAGATGGCATTCAGCTTTGCTGAAAGGATTGGCCCGCCGCCGGATAATGAATAAGCGGTTGATCCGGTTGGTGTCGCCACGATCAAGCCATCTGATCGCTGACTAAATGCAAAAGTGTCGTCGATATAGACTTCAAACTCAATCATATGGGCGACTTGACCTGGGTGAAGTACCGCTTCATTAAGGGCGGCGTTGTGACTTTTTATTTGCCCATGGCGGTGAATTTCAGTTTCAAGCAAGAAACGCTTTTCTTCGATGTACTCCCCTTGCAACACGGCTTCTAACGCTTGCTCGAAGCCTTCAGGGTTGAGATCGGTGAGAAACCCTAAGTTACCACGGTTGACTCCGATGACGGCCACATCAAAGCGTGATAGCACCCTTGCTGCGCCAAGCATATTGCCATCACCACCAACGACGATAGCGAGGTCAGCTTCTCGACCAATACGGACTAGGCTAAAAAAATGCTGTCTGGGAATATCGACAAGAATATCAATCAATCGGTCATCAATAAGGACGTTATAGCCTTTTGATGTAAGCCAATGAAACAATTCTTTATGAGTCTGAATTGCTTTCTGTGCTCGGGGTTTACCTATGATGGCGATCACCTTAAAGGTGTTTTTCATATCACTTCCAAACTTTTAGTGCTTGAATCAAAAATCTTCATCCCCATAATATACCCAAAGTGTTTATATATGCAGTGTTTGGTATGAAATTAATCCAAGTTTCTTACTTGGCTACCATGCATTGACGTGAATCGAGTATTGCGGAGAGACCATGAGCAACGAAGAAAACAAAGTAAATCAAGAAGAACTGCATGCGCAAGACGTAGAAATGCAAGATGCAGACGTGGTTGGTTCTGACGCTGATGTTGAGTGGAATGAAGAATCAGAGCAAGATATTCAAGAAGCTAAGATCGCTCAACTAGAAGCAGCATTGTTGTCTAGCGAAGCTAAAATTAAAGAGCAACAAGATTCTGTACTACGCGCGAAAGCTGAAATGGAAAACATGCGTCGTCGTACTGAGCAAGAAATTGATAAAGCACGTAAGTTCGCTTTAAACAAATTCTCTGAAGAGTTATTGCCTGTTATTGATAACCTAGAGCGCGCGATTGCCGCTGCAGACGCTGAAAATGAAGTAGTAAAACCTATCGTTGAAGGGGTCGAGATGACTCACAAAACACTGGTTGACGCGGTAGCTAAATTTGGTTTGAAGGAAATTAACCCTGAAGGCGAGACGTTTAATCCTGAACTTCATCAAGCGATGTCTATTCAAGAAAGCGCGGATCATGAAGCAAATACTGTGATGTTCGTCATGCAAAAAGGTTATGAGCTTAATGGTCGAGTGATCAGACCTGCCATGGTTATGGTGTCGAAATAACGAGTAGAGACAGAAGTCATTAAGACGAGCGTAAAACTCTATTAGTTTATGTATATCAAAGAAATGAAGCCTATTTGGCTTCATTTTTTTGGTTGTAAATATCAATAACCATGTATCAATTAGGTTTTTGTATTGTTTCATTGAGGTAACAAAATGTAAAATTAATGCTTTATTTTGAACTTCAGATCTGTAAGATGCCCTGAGTTTTCTATTAATAAGAAAGCAAATAACTATAAAAATACAGGGAATCAACACAACATTCTGGAGTCTATGAATGAATAAACCTCTATCCCAAAAGATCTTTATTGGTCTATTTGCCGGTCTACTGATCGGTACTGCAATTCAATACTTGTTCGCTGGTGTTAGTCTTTTTGACCAATACTTGCTTGGTCTCGCGGAAGGCGTTGGCGGCATGTTTGTATCGCTAATTAAACTTCTAGTAGTACCACTGGTTTATGTTTCGATTGTTTGCGGTATTGTGGAACTAAAAGACATTAAATCCTTTGGCCGTTTAGGCGGTAAAACTTTTGCGCTTTATATTCTAAATACTGTAATTGCGATTACGTTTGCACTGACGGTTGGTATGATTGTTCAGCCTGGTGCGGGTGCAAACCTTGGTGGAACCGTTGCCGCTACGGTTGAGCTAACATCAACGACCACACCTGATATCTTCTCTTTGATTACCAACATTGTGCCAAGCAATCCATTCCAAGCGTTTGCTAATGGCGACATGCTACAGATTATCTTTATGGCTATTTTGACAGGTCTAGCCATTCAAGCTCTAGATAAGAAGGGTGGTCCAGCGATTCGTGCCTTCAAGATGGGCAACGATATCATGATGAAGCTAATTGGCTTGGTGATGAGCTTGGCACCTTATGGCGTATTCGCGCTTATGATTCAGCTTGGTGCAACGCTAGATGCCGGTACATTGGCGTCGGTTGCTGGTTATGTTGCGTTAGTTGTCGGTATCCTTATTCTATGGATATTCATTGTTTATCCAATCATGGTTGGTGCAACAACAAAAGTATCGCCAGCTCAGTTTATGCGTGCGACTCGTGAACAGGTATTGTTCTCGCTATCTACGGCAAGCTCAAACGCGACGATTCCGGTAACAATGCGAACACTAACTGATAAAATTGGTGTTTCTAAGTCGGTGGCGGGTTTTGGTGTGCCGTTAGGCGCGACCATGAACATGGCTGGCGTTTCAATTTACATCGCGATTGCGACTATCTTTATTGCTAACGCATTTGGTCAGCCTATTCAAATGGCAGACCTAGTCACAATGGGCTTTACTATCTTGCTGCTATCCATTGGCGCAGGTGGTGTACCTGGTGGTGGCGTAGTGATGATTGGTGTTCTACTTCATCAACTGGGTTTACCACCAGAAGGCCTTGCGATTGTTGCTGCTGTTGACCGCATCAATGATATGTTTTGTACCAGCTCGAATGTAGTGGGTGATACGGCGGTGAATACTATCGTAGCGCACTCTGAAGGTGAGCTTGACTCGGAAGTAGTAAATGAAGCTGCACCCGTTCAAAGCCAAGCATAAGCGCGTAAATAAGAATAACTCCTTAGATAAATACAACGTCGCGAAAGACGTCACAGGAAAAGCGAGTTAAAAAACGGAGCCTTTGTGCTCCGTTTTCGTTTAAATATGAAAAAAAGCGATTTTTTTTGTCCTCTTCCCTTGAAAAGCGCGTTGCTGCCCTTATCTATGGTTCATACAGAAAACAAACCTTTTTTGAGTTAGTTTTCCAACTGGCTCTAAGGCCCCGAGTCGGGGCAATAGAAAGCGTAATAATAGAATTTATTCGGAGATAGTCTGATGGGTAAGATCATTGGTATTGATTTAGGTACTACTAACTCATGTGTTGCTGTTCTAGATGGCGACAAACCACGTATACTTGAAAACGCGGAAGGTGAACGCACAACCGCATCGGTTATTGCTTATACAGACGGTGAAACTCTTGTAGGTCAACCTGCAAAACGTCAAGCAGTAACTAACCCAGAAAACACGCTATTTGCGATTAAGCGTCTGATCGGTCGTCGTTTTGAAGATGAAGAAGTTCAGCGTGATATCGAAATCATGCCTTACAAAATCGTTAAGGCTGACAACGGTGATGCATGGGTTGAAGCGAAAGGCCAACAAATGGCTGCACCTCAAGTATCTGCTGAAATCCTGAAAAAAATGAAGAAAACAGCAGAAGACTTCCTAGGTGAAGAAGTGACTGGCGCAGTAATCACTGTTCCTGCTTACTTTAACGATGCACAACGTCAAGCAACAAAAGATGCGGGTCGTATCGCAGGTCTTGAAGTTAAACGTATCATCAACGAACCAACAGCGGCGGCACTTGCTTACGGTCTAGATAAAAAAGGCGGCGATCGCACTATCGCTGTTTATGACCTTGGTGGCGGTACATTTGATATCTCTATCATCGAAATCGATGAAGTTGAAGGCGAGAAAACATTTGAAGTACTAGCAACTAACGGTGACACACACCTTGGTGGTGAAGATTTCGATAACCGTCTAATCAACTACCTAGTTGAAGAATTCCAAAAAGAGCAAGGTATTAACCTTAAGAACGACCCTCTAGCAATGCAACGTGTTAAAGAAGCAGCAGAGAAAGCGAAAATCGAACTTTCTTCTACTTCTCAAACAGACGTAAACCTACCTTACGTAACTGCAGATGCAACGGGTCCTAAGCACATGAACGTTAAAGTGACTCGTGCGAAACTAGAATCTCTAGTTGAAGACTTAGTACAACGTTCTCTTGAGCCGCTAAAAGTTGCTCTAGCAGACGCAGACCTATCGGTAAGCGACATCAATGACGTTATCCTAGTTGGTGGTCAAACTCGTATGCCTATGGTTCAAGCTAAGGTAACTGAGTTCTTCGGTAAAGAGCCACGTAAAGACGTAAACCCTGACGAAGCAGTAGCAATGGGTGCTGCAGTTCAAGGTGGCGTTCTTGCTGGTGACGTGAAAGACGTACTTCTTCTAGATGTAACGCCTCTTTCTCTAGGTATCGAGACAATGGGCGGCGTAATGACGAAGCTTGTTGAGAAGAACACAACGATCCCAACGAAAGCAAACCAAGTTTTCTCTACAGCAGAAGATAACCAAAACGCGGTAACTATCCACGTTTTACAAGGTGAGCGTAAGCAGGCGACTTACAACAAGTCTCTAGGTCAATTCAACCTAGAAGGTATCCAAGCAGCACCACGTGGTACACCGCAAATCGAAGTAACTTTCGACCTTGATGCGGATGGTATCCTACACGTATCTGCGAAAGATAAGTCAACTGGCAAAGAGCAAAAAATCACGATCCAAGCGTCTGGTGGCCTAAGCGACGAAGATATCGAAGCAATGGTTCAAGAAGCGGAAGCAAACAAAGAAGCGGACAAGAAGTTCGAAGAATTGGCTGCGGCACGTAACCAAGCTGACCAAATGATTCACGGTACTCGTAAGCAAGTGGAAGAAGCAGGCGAAGCCCTTCCAGCTGAAGAGAAAGAGAAGATTGAAGCAGCAATCGTTGAGCTAGAAACAGCTCGTAAAGGCGATGACAAAGAAGCGATTGACACGAAAGTTCAAGCGCTAATGGCTGCGGCACAAAAACTAATGGAAATGGCACAACAACAAGCACAAGGTGCTGATGCAGAAGCTGGTGAACAGCCTAAGCAAGAAGACGACGTTGTTGATGCTGAGTTCGAAGAAGTAAAAGACGAGAAAAAATAATTCTTGTTGCTAGGAGTTCAGCCTCCCTGTTTGAGATGTGTATTTTGCAACGCAAAGGATGCATCTTTATTCCGAGGCAGATCCTCTTAGTGTAAAGAATTCGATTATTTGGATTCTTGAAAAGTGATTTATGCGGGCGTTTAGGGTAACCTTCACGCCCGCATGTATGTGAATATTGTCATTCTAGATAAGGAAGTCACAATAATCTGTAGGACCCAGGACCCAGGACCCAGGACCCAGGACCCAGGACCCAAATTTTTATCTAGAATGATACAACCCAAAAACAGCGCTGGGCTGTTTGTCGAAGTAATTGGTACCAAGCAATATGTCAAAACGTGATTTTTACGAAGTATTAGGTGTAGGTCGTGATGCGTCTGAGCGCGATATAAAGAAAACCTACAAACGTCTTGCAATGAAGTATCACCCGGATAGAAACCAAGGTGATGAATCGGCTGCGGATAAGTTTAAAGAAGTAAAAGAAGCGTACGAAATCCTAACCGATCCTCAAAAGAAAGCAGCGTACGATCAATATGGTCATGCAGCTTTCGAACAAGGCGGCATGGGTGGCGGCGGATTCGGCGGCGGTGCTGGTGATTTCGGTGACATCTTCGGTGATGTATTTGGTGATATTTTCGGTGGTGGACGCCGCGGTCAATCACGCGCTCAGCGTGGTTCAGATCTGCGTTACAACATGGAGCTTTCTCTAGAAGAAGCGGTACGTGGTGTATCAAAAGAAATTGAAGTTCCTACATTGGTTGAGTGTGAGCCGTGTGAGGGGAGTGGCGCGAAAAAAGGCTCATCGCCTCAAACGTGTGGCACCTGTCATGGTCACGGTCAAGTTCAGATGCGCCAAGGCTTCTTTGCCGTACAACAAACCTGTCCAACGTGTAATGGTCAAGGCAAAATCATCAAAGACCCTTGTAACAGCTGCCATGGTCAAGGTCGTGTTCAAAAGTCTAAAACACTGAATGTGAAAATCCCTGCTGGTGTGGATACGGGTGACCGTATTCGTTTATCTGGTGAAGGCGAAGCGGGTGAGCAAGGCGCACCTGCGGGCGATCTTTATGTACAAGTTCATGTTAAAGAGCACCATATCTTTGAGCGTGAAGGCAACAATTTGTACTGTGAAGTGCCCGTGAGCTTTGCTCAAGCTGCATTAGGTGGTGAAGTGGAAGTTCCAACGTTGGACGGACGCGTTAACCTAAAAGTGCCAGAAGAGACGCAAACAAGTCGCATGTTCCGTATGCGCGGTAAAGGCGTGAAGGGCGTTCGTGGCGGTGGTGTTGGTGACTTAATCGTTAAGTTAGTGATAGAAACGCCAGTGAAACTCAGTGCGCGTCAAAAAGAGTTATTACGCGAATTTGAAGATACTTGTGGTGGCGAAGCTGCAAACAAGCATCAGCCGAAATCAGAAGGTTTCTTCAATGGTGTTAAAAAATTCTTCGATGATCTAACCAGTTAACCTTTACTGTTAGCGCATTATGGAAGCTCGCCTTGTGGCGAGCTTTTTTGTTTCAGTCATACTATGTTATTTTCCCAAGCTTGTGTTCGCGGGGGTGTTTCTGGCTAGCGCTATTTCCAACAAGCATTTGGTTTGGTTACGCCTTTGGAATTCAAACTCATTTTCCTATCGCTATCTAAACAGTTATCCTTACTTTGATTACTGAAGGGTTGGGCTATTGCTGTAATGGTGTAGGCAGCGGTCGCGCTACTGGTTACAGTAAATTGGTATCGAGTGGTATCAGACTCACACACCACACATTTTCCTCCAGATAGGATGTGCTCAAAGTTATAACCAGCATTGTAGTGTCGTTCAAGTTCCAGTTGCATTTCTAGCATGTCACCCAGCGCAATCATCCGATACGCTTCGCGCGTTTGCTGTGTATACGTCGGGTATGCGACAGCGCTTACTACCCCAAGTATGACTAAAGCGATAAGAATTTCGATCAGGGTCAAGCCTATTTGAAAGTGGTTACTTACTTTACATCTCATTCTTTTAACTCTGCCCAATGCTCTGATTTTTTTGATATTTATAGTGTTCGTGACTGCTAGGATTTCTGCAATACCTATCCGATTGTTGTGATAGGTTTCATTGGGATTTGGGAAATGGTTCGCGGATTCACTCTACTAGAGCTCATGATTAGCGTGTTCGTTATGATGATACTCATGCTGAGCGTCGCCCCTAGCTTTTCAGGACTGTCGAAGGAAGTGAAGGTAGAGAGGGCGGCGGCAGAGATTTATGGGTTGTTAATGCAAACCAAAGCTGAAGCCATTATGCGAAATGAGCCTCTTTGGAGCCACTTTAATCATCTTCCTCAAGGCGCTGAGGATGGAAGCTGGAGCATTTCGGTGACCAATTCCTCCACCACGTCGGGTACGACCTTCTTGGCGCTTAGCGGTTTGCCATATCAAAACGTCCATATGCACCTCAACCACAATAGTAAACAAATCAAGTTTGATAATTTAACCGGTGTCGTTTTATCAACTGGGACGATCACGATTAGCCCTTATTCGCAGCAGAACTCAGGTATCAAAATTAAAACATCAGCGGCGTCTGGGCGTATTGTGGTTTGTCAATTTGGTGATGCAGAGCATGGAGTAGGGGAGTGTTCGGTATGAGTATTTCTCGACAGAAAGGCGGTTCATTAGTCGAGATGCTCGTGGCGTCGACGATTGGCATTGTCGCGATAGGCTCTATTGGGTCGGTGTATCTTATGGTTCAGCAACATAGCTCCGAACGGGCTCAAACGATGTTGTTGAGTCAAGCGTTAGCCACAACGGCAAGACGGTTACAAAATGATCTTACTCGAGCAGGCTACAGTGAATTAGGTAGTGCTAGTCGACCTTCGGGCGCGGTGAGTACGGTGCATGTTAGTGGCGGAGGGAGCAAAGTTCAGTACGTGTATTGGGATGACCATCGTGACGGCAGCGCAGAATATGAAAATACCTCATGGCACTATTCTGCATTGTCTCAGACGTTACGGATTTGCCGAAAAAGAAGCAGCGTGATCCTTGATATCAATTATTTTAATAGTAGCAGTTGTACATCCCTACTTGAAGATGACTTAATTTCGGTCACGCACTTTTCCTTGGTTCCCTTTACTATCTCAAGTTCGAATGCCAACAAGCAATACATGCACTTGTCACTTGCGGCTGAGTTGACCGGCAACGCCGAGGTTACAGCTGAGATTGAACGTCATTTCTTGATAAGGAACGGCCAATGAAAAGTAATACTCGCACCTATTTATACGCGAACAAGTTATACGCGAACAAGCAAATCGGTATGGTGACCTTATTAACCACAAGCTTATTGCTAATCGTTGCTTTGGTGATCGCATTAGGAGGATATAAGAGTACGTTTTATGAGGTTAAGCGCTCGCAAAATGAGGTAGCCTCAAGGCAAGCACATTGGGCGGCAGAGGGCGGTGTTGAATGTGGGGTTGCCCAGTATATGATAACCAGAACGATTCCTACCTCAATTTTAGCTTGCGATCCGGATGCTAATTTTTTGCCTGAGATCGTTCTTGATCCTACGAATAACGAAGTGGTGATTTCTGCAACGGTTCAACGACGTGAGGTGAGCCGACGTTTCACTCATTCTTTGCAAATGTTTAGCGGCGCAATTCAGTCAACCTCGGATCTTTACGTTCGTGGTAGTAGTTCTATTTATACTCCAGATCCCGGCCAGTTGTCAGACAAAGGGTGGGAGTGCGTTGCCGCTAAATATGATGGTGAGCTTAAGGTGGTAGGAAGCATCGACAATAAAGGACTGGTTCACGGCTTACCCCCTTATGATGGCTTTGATAATCAGGGTAAGGACTGTGCAACATCACATATGACCAGTGATAGCAACTCATCGCTGAAAAGTGACTTTCAACTCGAGAGTAACTTGAAGGTGTTTGAGTCCTTTTTCAATGTCCCTATTAAGAATCACGATCAAGTAAAAAACAGCGAAGTATTTACTGTATTAGAGGGGAGCATAAGTGCGCCGGGAGCGATAAAAACATTACCGAATTGTGGTAAGACACTGACCGACGAGATAGAAAAAGGCAACACCAAATTGTGGGTGGAAGGCAGTTGCGAGATTGGTACCACGGAATTACATGCGTTATCGCAAGCATCAGCGAAAACGAAAGGTATCTTGCTTGTTGTCCATGAAGGGCTATTTTCTATCATGGGAACCGGTAGCTTAAATGGGATACTTTTTCACTTTAATCAAGACTTCTCACCGGAATTAGCACTATGGGATGGCTTTGAAGCTGGGGTATATCTTCAGCATGTGGCGAATGATTTTGATTTGTCCTATAGAGAACGTACTTCCTATTATCAGCACGGATCATTTACGGTGACAGGAGGGCAACTGTTTGAAACCCCCGATCCGCAAGTAGCGATTTTTAATAACTCGTTAGCGTTTAACTATAATCGCGATGTGATTGATTATGCTCGTCATGGGTTAACGTCGACGACATGGAAAAAAGGATCGTGGCGTGATTATTAAGCAGCAAGGTTTTAGCTTAATTGAAGTTATGATCGCGTTTTGTTTGATCGGTGTTGGGGCCTTGGGACTCGTGAAAATGCAGACTGCTATCGAACAGCAATCTGACTATGCCGCTCAAAGTATTCAAGCTTTGGGGCTAGCTGAAGCGCGTTTAGAATGGTTTAGTACCAGAGGGGCCGACTCCGCATCATCCACCATGGAGGTCGCCGACTTTGTGACGGACCTTGTTGACGGCGAAGATTTGACTCACTCACCATTTGTTGTTGAATGGACGGTGTCGGCAATCCATTTTTCGAGCAGTATCAAAGCCGTCGAAGTCGTAGTCAGTTGGCCCGATCGATTTGGGCAGACGCAAACGCTTTCCTTACAAACTCAATTCTCCAATTACAGTGAATTTGATTAATATCGACTAAGCTAAACTTGTTATCAATTAACATTGTTACCGCACTTCTGTTACTTGCTCTATTCCCTCTACCGCTCATCACTTTCAATGAATAAAAGTGTATGGCGCATTGCCAGTCCGATTTGACTGATTTATACACTATGCTTATATAATCGGGCAGTTTGCGTGCTAGTTAGTGGAATGTTTTGGATATGTGTACTCCGATGTTGTTTTTCTGTTACTTGTTCGGGTGTTTTTTGCAAAATAAGTCTACAAAAATGGAAATACTTCCAAATTATCTACTAATTTAATTTTTTTTACATAAAATAGTCGCGAAGAAAAATGACACAGTGAAGCTGCCTTAAAGTTCACGAACCACAACATCACAATGGAGTTACCATGAGTAACCAGACTATCAATCAAGCGCCAACGCCAAAGCCGAGTGGCATGGATCGCTTTTTAAACGCAATTGAGAAGGCAGGAAACAAGATCCCAGATCCTGCGATTCTATTTTTCTGGGCATTAGTTATTGTTTGGGTCGCATCTGCCGTTCTATCTAATGTTAGCTTTGATCTTATTAACCCTCGTACTGGTGGTGCGTTAGAGGTTAATAACTTGCTAACGGGTGAGGCACTTGCCAGCTTCTTAGCAAATATGGTAACCACGTTTACTGGCTTCGCACCTCTTGGTATCGTATTGGTTGCGATGTTAGGTGTTGGTGTTGCAGACTCTTCTGGCTTTATTCAAACTGGCTTGAAGAAAATGCTTAACTTCACGCCAGCAAAATTGCTAACGCCAATGCTTATCTTGGTTGCAATTGTTTCCCATACCGCTGCTGACGCAGGTTATGTATTGGTTATTCCGCTTGGTGGTATCATTTTCCACGCAGCAGGTCGTCACCCTCTTGCTGGTATTGCCGCTGCATTTGCTGGTGTATCGGGCGGTTTCTCTGCAAACTTCATCCCATCTGGTATCGACCCACTGTTGGCTGGCTTCACACAAACGGCTGCTCAAGTACTAGACCAAGACTATGTGATTAACCCACTTTCGAATATTTTCTTTACTGGTTTATCTTCTGTTTTGGTTATCGCGATTGGTTGGTGGGTGACTGAGAAAGTAATCGAACCACGTCTAGCAAACCTTCCTGTCGATGAAGATGCAGAAGAAGCACCAGATCTTGGTTCTTTTACTGCTGTTGAGTCTAAAGCATTCCGTGCGGCTGGTTGGGCAATGATGGCGGGTATCGCTTTGCTTGTTTTCGCACTTTTGCCAGAAGATTCAGCACTACGCTCTCCTGAAGGTGAAATTACTGCATTCTCTGCGCCGATCATGCAATCCATCGTACCGTTAATCTTCATCCTGTTTATTATTCCAGGCATTGTTTACGGTCGTGTTGCGGGTACGTTTAAAGATAGCAATGACATCATTAAAGCGATGTCTCACACCATGTCTACCATGGGTGCGTACATTGTTATGTCGTTCTTCTGTGCACAATTCTTGTCAGCGTTTGCTCAGTCAAATATCGGTACTATGTTAGCGCTTTACGGTGCGGAAGGTCTGAAATCAATGAACCTACCAGGTCAAGCGACCATCGTAGGTATGATTTTGTTGACGGCTTCAGTTAACTTACTGGTCGGTTCTGCATCGGCTAAGTGGGCGTTGATTGGTCCAATCTTGGTTCCAATGCTAATGGCTGTAGGCATCTCTCCTGAGCTATCTCAAGCAGCATACCGTGTTGGTGATTCAGTATCGAACATCATCTCTCCATTGATGGTCTTCTTCCCATTGGTTGTGGTTTACTGTCAACGTTATGTGAAATCAACAGGTATCGGTACATTGGCTTCTCTAATGATGCCATTCTCTATCGCGATGCTAATTGGTTGGACACTGTTCTTGCTAGCTTATTGGGCGCTAGGTATCCCATTAGGTATTCAAGCACCGTACACGTACACCATGTAAGTTATAGCTAACTAAATCAGGTATAAAATACTGATAAGCCCGCCAGAATTGAACTGGCGGGCTTTTTTTATCTGAGTCTTAGTAACTCAATGGGGGGTGTTACGCTGTTAAGAACTGAGCGTGGAAGCGTAAGTGGTCCTCAATAAAACTCTGTATAAAGAAATAGCTGTGGTCATAACCTGGTTGCATTCTAAGCGTCATGTCACTGCCTGAAGCTTTGGCTGCCGCGACCAGTAGTTCAGGCTTAAGCTGCTCTTGTAAAAAACTGTCGTCTTCCCCTTGATCAACCAGAATAGGTAAGGCAGCTTTACTATGTTTTAGAAGCTCAACGCTGTCATAGGCCTTCCAATCTTCAATATTATTACCAAGGTAGTGGCTAAATGCTTTTTGTCCCCAAGGACAGTTAATAGGGTTGGTTATTGGGCTAAAAGCTGAAATCGAACGGTACTGTTCGCTATTTTTTAGACCAATAGTGAGTGCACCATGCCCGCCCATGCTGTGGCCAGATATCGACTTGGCTGGTGTGACAGGGAAATGCTGTTCGATTAATGCCGGTAGTTCGTCAACAATATAGCTATACATGTGGTAATGCTTATCCCAAGGAGCTTGGGTGGCATTGAGATAGAATCCTGCGCCAAGGCCTAAGTCATACGCCCCTTCTGCGTCATCAGCCACCCCTTCGCCTCGTGGGCTAGTATCAGGAGCAACAATCGCAACGCCAAGCTCCGCAGCTACTTTAAATGCCCCTGCTTTTTGCATGAAATTTTCGTCGCTGCAGGTTAAGCCAGACAGCCAATAAATGACAGGCACGGGATTTTCTTTGCTCGCTTGTGGTGGAAGGTAAACGGCAAATCTCATCGCGCAGTTTAGAACGTTAGATTGATGCGTATATTGCTTGTGCCAACCACCAAACACTTTTGCTTGGCTGCTATTTTCGATAGTCATGTTTACTTCCTTACTAAAGGTCAATAAGACGCGGCGACTTAAGGGGCATTATTACCAGTAAGACTAGCCTAAATGGCGCCGTTTGTTTTGATAGGTATAGTATATTTATTTCTAATGAGATGATAATTAGGACTATTTGAAATAAACTATTACGGTACTGTAACAATAGGCGGCGTAGGTCGTTGAGAATAGAGTAAAGGGTAGAGCAATGGCAGATTGGGAAGGCGTCAATGAGTTTGTTGCGGTGGTGGAAAGCCAAAGTTTTACAGGTGCTGCAAATAGACTTAATACATCGGTTGCAAATATCAGCCGACGAGTCAACGCGCTTGAGCAGCGACTCGGGGTGAAGCTGTTAGTCAGAACAACGAGAAAAGTCTCGGTTACGGAGGCTGGAGAAAGTTATTTTCGCCACTGTAAACCATTGCTTGAAGGGCTAATGTCTGCTGAATTGGCGGTGACTCAGCTGCAAGTCGCACCGAAAGGATTGATTAAGGTCACTGCCCCAGTGACATTTGGTGAGCAAGCGTTAGCGCCAATTCTTCATCAATTTTTAAAATCACACCCACAAATTGAGCTGGATGTGATGCTTTCAAATCAAAAAATAGACCTGGTGCAAGAAGGGTTTGATTTGGCAATTCGTTTAGGGCAATTAGACGACTCGTCGATGATGGCGAGAAAGTTACTGGATCGTCAGGTTTTTGTTTGCTGTAGTCCAGAGTATCTATCGACCTATGGCGAGCCTCATACCTTGTCTGAGCTAAAAAGGCATCAGTGTTTACGAGGGTCTGTTCGCCACTGGCGTTTTAGCGATGCAGGCAGTGAAAGGGTGATTAATATTAACGGCAGACTACAGTGTAATAGTGGCTATGCGTTGGTTGATGCGGCACTAAAGGGGTTAGGGATCGTGCAGCTTCCTGATTATTATGTGCAGTCTTATCTGGAGTCTGGTGAATTGGTGGAATTGCTGAGTGACTATCGTGGTAATCGAGAGGGTATTTGGGCGCTCTATCCACAAAATAGAATGCTGACGTCCAAAGTAAGAACGTTGATAGATTATCTTGTAGAGGCCTTTAGTCAATATGGAAAGTAATGACAATTCCGTGCCTTGTGCTGAAGAATATAGCGAGGAAGATCGCCAGTTTATGCGACGTGCGATTGCACTTGCTCATGAAGCTGAGCGTGAGGGTGAGGTTCCCGTTGGGGCGGTGTTGGTGAAAGATGGTGAAATCATCGCTGAAGGTTGGAATCGCTCGATTGGGCTGCATGATGCAACCGCGCATGCAGAGATTCAAGTATTGAGAGCGGCTGGGAAAACGCTTGAAAACTACCGGCTACTTGATACCACGCTTTATGTCACCTTGGAGCCATGCCCAATGTGCGCGGGTGCTTTATTGCATAGTCGAGTGAAACGAATTGTCTACGGTGCACCCGATCTTAAAGCTGGCGCGGCTGGGACAGTACTTAATTTATTCGAGAGTCAGGCGTCTTATCATTACGCTGATGTTGAGGCTGGTTTGCTCGCCAACGAGTGCCGTGAACAGTTACAGGCGTTTTTTAAGCGTCGAAGAAAAGAGATAAAGGAAGCGAAAAAGGCGCGGCGTTTACAGCAAGATAAAGGGGAAACAAACACCTGAGAGACAGGTGTTTGTCAGTCAGGGTGTTTCAGCGAGTCGTTAAGGCGCAATCAATTGCATGAAAGCACGATTTCGCCAAATGATTTTCTTTTTATTGTTCGCTAACTTTCGCTTTCTGCGATTCGCAGACACGGTTTTACTTAAGTTTCTTGATTGTATTCGTCTCTTAGCAAGCATGAAACGATCTCCTATCACTAATAATTCGGTGCTCAACAAGGTATCGGATTAATGAGATACCTTCAAAGGGCGATGTTAAGGGGGATGTAGCACGGCGCAGACAATATCACTAATTCAGCTCTATAGCGCTATGTTAATTGACAATTGCAATGGACAGAGGTGTTCTTGGTTAGCGAGTATTGGTTAGCGTGTATTATTTAACGTGTATTGTTTAACGAGTATTGCTTGGCTGTCGTTAGTCTTTAACCCTTTCTCATAATGTAGAACAAATTGAGTTGAGTTCAAGAATACGCAAATGCGAATCCTTGAACTCATGCTACCTGTGCAGTAAGCGGGCGATGCGTTAGCCTGCGCCGCTTATGCAGCTTTAAGGTGGCTGCACTAAGGGTTCGTGTCTGCAGCGGCCTCTGAGGTTGCTATCGCTTCGCTGACAGCAGGTTGTATGGTTCCAACAGCGGCAGAGCTTACCGCGACGGGTGTGATGACAGTGAGCCCGTCTGTACTATTGTCTAGTTCCGCTTCAGCGGCGATTTGTTTATCAATATGGCCGATGATGCTTTGATAGTAGCGACGTATATTCTCTACGTAGTTTTGCGCTTCATCGCCACGCGCATAGCCATATCGTGTCTGACTGTAGTATTTCTTTTGGCGCAGCAAGGGTAAGCGGTCTTTCACATCCGCCCAAGCATCCGGGTTACCACCTTGTCGCTTAGTTAAGCGTCTTGCGTCCATCATATGGCCGAACCCTAGGTTATACGAAGCCAGCGCAAACCAAATTTTCTCATGCTCAGTAATGGAGTCAGGTACTCGACCGACAATATAGCGAAGGTACTGCACCCCGCCTCGTACGGATTGTTCAGGGTCAAGACGATTGGTCACATTGACAATTTTAGCGGTTGGTAGCGTCAACATCATCATGCCACGAACCCCTGTCGGTGATTTAGCGACCGGGTTCCAGTGCGATTCTTGATACGCAAGGGCCGCGATTAAGCGCCAATCGAATTCTTGAGAATACTGTTTAAACAACGGTGACCATTTAGGCAGTTTGCTGTCGAGAGCTCGAATAAAAGCGCGAGTATCAACGTAATCAAAAGTGCCAATATGACCGATGTATTTTTCTTCTAAGTTGGCGAGCTCACCACTTTGTTTTAAACTGCCGAAAAATTCGATCAACAATGCGTATAAGCTTTCGTCGTCAGATTTTCTCATGTACCAAGAAATAGGTTGATCCTCGGTCATCTCGAAAGCTAGGGCGAGGTCGGGGTAGATGCGTTGCGAGAGCGATAACTCAACAGAGTCAGCCATAGTGAAGAGCAGTTCACCTTCAGAGACTTGCTTGAGTAGATCGTTGACATCCGCGTTAGCATCAACCTTAAAGCGAAATTCGGCATTGTCTTTGGCGACTTGATTTAAGGTACGCTCGAAATGAGAGTCTTGCACCACAGCAAACACATCTTCGCCATCGGCTTTTTCGATTAATTCAGCTTGATTGGCTAATAGTTGCTCAAGGTTTCTTGGTCGCCATTGGCCTTTCTTATACACCACTTGTTGACTCACGTAGTAATAAGCGGGACCAGCACGAAATTGCTCGATACGCTGCGGTGATTGGCTTAACCCGGCAGATATAATATCAATCTCACCTTTTTCTAGCGCAGGAAAGAGGCTTGAAAGGCGGTAGGCGGGTTTCATCTCCAACTTAACACCGAGCTCGTCTGCGAACTGGCGGGCTAATTCATAATCCAATCCGGTTGGGCCGTCTGGACCAATGTAGTAAGAGAGCTGGTTGTTCAGCGTTCCTACACGCAGCACGCCTCGTTCCTGGATGCTTTCCAATTCGCTTTTGGGATCAGAGTCTATTTGGCACCCGAAGAGGCCTAACGATAAGGTCAACAACATCGTCAGTTTTAGCCAACGAACAGAATAATTATTTCGCATTAATTTAGTTATCTCACGAGAACGATGTTGCCTTTATACCAAAGCTAGAACTTCTGGCAAAGCAACATCATAGAAAGTCTCGTTTACTGTCACTTTATCGCCTTTGTTCGTTGTATTTTTGCAATTAAGAAAAAAATGACGAAAACGTTTGCGCAAGTGGTTACGTCACAAAAAAAAATACACTATAATACGCCGGAATCAAGGGGGCAGAAATTGGCATATGTTCATTTTTTAAATGTAACTTGTTGAATTTATTCCAATATCACCTCAAATCAATTGCATAAGAGACCTAAGCACATGAGAATTTTGCGTGGCTCCCCAGCTCTTTCTGAGTTTCGTGTTAACAAGCTAGTAGAGCTTTGTCGTGAATTAAGCCTACCTGTCACAGGTATTTACGCTGAGTTTGCCCACTTTGCCGACCTGACATCAGACTTAGATGCGTCTGAAGTCGAAAAATTGGAGAAGTTGCTGACTTACGGTCCAACAATCGAAGAACATGAACCAACGGGTACACTATTACTAGTTACGCCTCGTCCGGGTACTATCTCGCCATGGTCGTCTAAATCGACAGATATTGCGCATAACTGTGGTCTGAATAAAGTCACACGTTTAGAGCGTGGTACCGCTTTTTATGTTGAATCATCAAGCGAATTAACTGAGCTTCAATTAGTAGAGTTGAAAGCGATCCTTCATGACCGCATGATGGAAGTAGTGTTCAATGACTTTGATTCTGCAGCGGCGCTTTTCACTGTGGCAGAACCAGCACCTTATGCTGAGGTTGACCTGCTTAGTGGTGGTCGTAAAGCGCTTGAAGAAGCAAACGTTACCCTAGGTCTTGCCCTTGCTGAAGATGAGATTGATTACCTTCTTGAAAGCTTTACAGAAAAGCTAGGTCGCAATCCAACAGACATAGAGCTTATGATGTTTGCACAAGCAAACTCAGAGCACTGTCGTCACAAAATTTTTAACGCTGACTGGACTATTGATGGCGTTAAGCAAGAAAAATCATTGTTTAAGATGATTAAGAACACGTTTGAAACGACACCAGAACACGTGTTATCTGCTTATAAAGATAATGCAGCAGTTATGACTGGTTCAACTGTTGGTCGTTTCTTCCCAGATCCAGACACGCGCCAATACAACTATCATCAAGAGAAAACGCACATCTTGATGAAGGTTGAGACGCACAACCACCCAACGGCTATTTCTCCTTGGCCGGGCGCATCAACCGGTTCTGGCGGTGAAATCCGTGATGAAGGCGCAACCGGTATTGGTGGTAAGCCAAAAGCAGGTTTGGTGGCGTTCTCTGTCTCTAACCTTAAGATCCCGAACTTCGTTCAACCTTGGGAAACGGATTTTGGTAAGCCAAGTCGCATCGTTACTGCTCTGGATATTATGCTTGAAGGCCCTCTTGGTGGCGCGGCGTTTAACAACGAATTTGGTCGTCCAAACCTATTAGGTTACTTCCGTACTTACGAAGAGAAAGTCAACTCTCACGCAGGTGAAGAGGTACGTGGTTACCACAAGCCAATTATGTTAGCTGGTGGTCTTGGTAACATTCGTGATGAGCACGTTCAGAAGAAAGAGATCCCAGTAGGGGCGAGCCTAATCGTTCTCGGTGGTCCTGCAATGAACATCGGCCTTGGTGGTGGTGCTGCATCTTCAATGGACTCAGGTTCTTCTTCTGAAGATCTCGATTTCGCTTCTGTACAACGTGAAAACCCAGAGATGGAGCGTCGTTGTCAGGAAGTGATCGACCGTTGTTGGCAGCTTGGTGATGCGAACCCAATCGCCTTCATTCACGATGTAGGCGCAGGCGGTATTTCAAACGCACTTCCTGAGCTAGTGGACGATGGTGAGCGTGGCGGTATCTTTAACTTACGTGACGTACCAAACGATGAGCCGGGCATGAGCCCACTTGAGATCTGGTGTAACGAATCTCAAGAGCGTTACGTAATGGCGGTTGCTGACGAAGATATGGCAACGTTCGACGCGATTTGTAAGCGCGAACGCGCACCATACGCAGTGGTAGGTAAGGCAACAGAAGAGCGTGAACTTAAACTAGAAGATTCACACTTCGATAACACGCCAATTGATATGCCAATGGACATCTTGCTAGGTAAAACACCTAAGATGCACCGTGACGCGCAAACGCTAAAAGCAAATAACCCAGCGATTGATCGCTCTGGTATCGAGATGAACGAAGCGGTTGACCGTGTTCTTCGTCTACCAACGGTTGCAGAAAAAACATTCCTTATCACCATCGGTGACCGCTCGGTAACAGGCCTAGTTGCTCGTGACCAAATGGTAGGCCCTTGGCAGGTTCCTGTTGCTAACTGCGCAGTAACCGCAGCAAGCTACGATACTTACCACGGTGAGGCTATGTCTCTTGGTGAGCGTACGCCAGTTGCTCTTCTCGATTTCGGTGCATCGGCTCGTCTAGCTGTTGGTGAAGCAATCACTAACATCGCAGCGACAAACATCGGCGATATTAAGCACATTAAACTGTCGGCTAACTGGATGTCTCCAGCTGGTCACCCAGGTGAAGATGCCGGTCTTTATGAAGCGGTAAAAGCGGTAGGTGAAGAGCTTTGTCCTGCACTTGGCTTAACGATTCCTGTTGGTAAAGACTCAATGTCGATGAAGACCAAGTGGGAAGAGAACGGCGAGCAGAAAGAAGTCACTTCTCCGCTGTCCCTCGTTATCACTGCGTTTGCTCGTGTTGAAGATGTTCGTAAGACCATTACTCCGCAGCTACGCACTGACAAAGGTAACACGTCACTGGTGCTTATCGACCTAGGCAACGGCAAAAACCGCATGGGTGCGACAGCGCTTGCTCAGGTATACAAGCAGCTTGGTGATAAGCCAGCAGATGTAGACAACGCAGCACAGCTAAAAGGTTTCTACGAAGGTGTTCAAGCACTAGTCGCGAACGACCAAGTTGTGGCTTACCACGATAAAGGCGATGGTGGTTTATTCGTTACGCTAGCGGAAATGGCGTTCGCAGGTCACTGTGGTGTGAATGCTGACATTACCGCTTTAGGTGAAGACACATTAGCGGCTCTATTTAACGAAGAGCTAGGTGCGGTCATCCAGGTACGTAACGAAGACCTAGATTCAGTACTGTCTACGTTAGCATCGAATGGCCTAGAAGCTTGTTCACACGTTATCGGCTCAGTAGAAGCTTCAGATGAAGTCGTCATTAAGTCAGGTGAACAAGTTGTTATCGAGCGCAACCGTACGGAGCTTCGTACGATTTGGGCTGAAACAACACACAAAATGCAATCACTTCGTGACAACTCTGCGTGTGCCGATCAAGAGCATGAAGCGAAGAAAGATAACTCAGACCCAGGTCTAAACGTTAGCTTGAGCTACGATGTTAATGAAGATATCGCAGCGCCATATATTGCGACAGGCGCGAAACCAAAGATGGCGATTTTGCGTGAGCAAGGCGTTAACTCTCACGTTGAAATGGCAGCGGCATTTGACCGTGCAGGCTTTGAAGCAACCGATATTCACATGAGCGATATCCTAACGGGTCAAGCGGTTCTAGAAGAGTACAACGGCCTTGTGGCTTGTGGTGGCTTCTCTTACGGTGACGTACTAGGTGCTGGTGAAGGTTGGGCTAAGTCAGTTCTGTTTAACGACTCTACACGTGACCAATTTGAAAACTTCTTCAAGCGTGAAGATACCTTCTCTTTAGGTGTGTGTAACGGTTGTCAGATGCTGTCTAACCTACGTGAATTGATTCCAGGTGCAGAGTACTGGCCTCGTTTCGTACGTAACGAATCTGAGCGCTTTGAAGCTCGTTTCAGCTTAGTAGAAGTTCAGAAGTCTGATTCTGTATTCTTCAACGGCATGGAAGGTTCTCGTATGCCTATCGCGGTTTCTCACGGTGAAGGCCGTGTAGAAGTTCGTGATAACGAGCACCTAAACGCGATTGAAAATTCAGGTACAGTGGCGCTACGTTACGTTGATAACAACGGTAACCCGACGCAGCAATACCCGAATAACCCGAATGGTTCGCCAAACGCTATCACTGGTCTAACGACAACGGATGGCCGTGTAACCATTATGATGCCTCACCCAGAGCGAGTATTCCGTACGGTTGCTAACTCTTGGGCTCCGGAGACTTGGGGTGAAAACGGTGCTTGGATGCGTATGTTCCAAAACGCGCGTAAGAATATCGGTTAATCGCTAGGTTAATGACATAGTCAATTGGAAAGGTCGTCAGTGTTACTACTGGCGACCTTTTTTATTGCGAGTTGTTTTCTTGCGGGCTGTTTTATGGCGATTATTCGCCATTAAGCGCGATAAAAAAACCGTTGTTGTTGCAAAAAATAGTGGAGCGTAATTGGACTAATTGTGTTCTAATACCGCGCTGGCTTAGGGATGGCTGACAAAGTAATGATAATTATGTTGGAACATCCCTTAACAAAACCCTTAGGAATCATCTAAATGTCTGAAAATAAAAAATTTGCTATCCGTCTAACGGAAAAGCGCAATGGTTGGTCTGCAGAAATTACTCGCCAAGTAACCTCTCGTAGAACGGTAGTATCTAAGCGTGAGATGGGTTTTGAAAGCGAAGAATTAGCACAAGCTTGGGCAGAAAAAGAGCTGCAAGGCTTTATTGCAAGCCAAGCTGAACGTAATGCTCGTAAATCTGAAGCTCGTAAAGAGAAAGAAGCCAAAGAGCACGCGAAAGAAGCTCTAAAAGCGGTAAAAGCTGCCGCTCGCCAAGATAGCGCTGAGCAAGAAGACGAAGAGTAATAGTTTCTAGTACGGTTGACGAGCTTTGATTCGTTGATAGGTACCAATGAAAAACCGCTGAAGTATCAGCGGTTTTTTTATGCACGTTTTTCACGGGTCGAGCATACACCCTTAAGGCCTTTGTTATCTTCGACTTAAAATACTTGTTCTTCGAGTTTGCTGACTAGTTCTGGTGGAAGCTGAAGTTGTTTTGCCAGTTCTTGTAAGTAGGCTTTTTCCATAAAGTTTTGTTCATCCACTACAAGTAAACTCGCAAGATAAATTTCCGCTCCTTGCTCTGGTGAGTGTGAAAGCTGCGCAATATAGCTAGGATCAAGCGGTTTTGCGATTTCAGCTTGAACTAATGCCTGAAGGTGAGCGTCGGCATGCATTCGTTGTAGTGCTTGGTCAATTTTACTCATTTCTGCTTCATCAATATGACCATCGGCTTTGGCAGCCCCAATCATGGCTTTGAGAACGATTTCTTCATGATTGGTATTGGCAAATTCATTGATGGTTGCCCCTTGTGAATCTGAGGCATTCTTTTTATCCCAATCGTTGTAAATCTTAAATGCCAGAGCGCCAAGAGCGGCTGCGCTGCCAACGCCTAGTGCTGTTTTACCAATTTTTTGGGTTTTCTTCGATCCCATGAGCATACCAAGTAAGCCGCCGCCGACGGCCCCTGCACCTAATGCACCCATGGTTTTCTTGTCACTGAGAGCAGAGCTAAGGCTCGATGATGACTGAGAGGCTTTTTGGGTCGCTTTACTCACGACATCTGATTTGAGTGCTTGATTAAGTAGTGATTTCAGATCCATCGTATTCTCCAAAATATATGAGTAGAATTTAGGTTTTCGAGCGGTTCGTGCTTAAGATCTAATGCGATTGGCACGTCGTATCTATGATGGTAATAGAGTGAATCTGAACTGAAGATGAAGATCAGGTCGGTTTGTTTATCGGCATTAAAAAGGCAGCCAATAGGCTGCCTTCTACGACCGAGGTCGTTTCATTTGCGATGATCAGTTGCGCTGATCAATTGCGGTATAGCGTTACGCTAATTGCGCTTTGACATGCTCAACGATGTCTGAGATAGCAATTGGTGCTTTCTCGCCATTGCGACGGTTCTTATATTCGAAGTTGCCTTCGTCCATGCTACGGTCACCAATAACGATGGTGTGTGGAATACCGATAAGTTCGATATCTTTAAACATCACACCAGGGCGCTCTTTACGGTCATCAAACAGGACTTCGATACCCATAGCCGTTAATTCAGCGTATAGCTTCTCAGCCGCTTCCTTCACACGCTCTGATTTATGCATGTTCATTGGCACAATCGCCACTTGGAAAGGGGCAAGGGCGTCTGGCCATACGATGCCGAATTTATCGTGGTTTTGCTCGATAGCAGAGGCAACAACACGTGATACACCAATGCCGTAACAACCCATCTCTAGTGTTACGCTCTTACCGTCAGGACCAAGAACGTTACAGTTCATTTTCTCTGAGTAGTTAGTGCCCAGTTGGAAAATATGACCCACTTCGATACCACGCTTAAGTTGGATAGTGCCTTGACCACATGGGCTAAGGTCGCCTTCAACAACGTTACGTAGGTCTTCAACTTGAGCAAGCTCAACGTCACGCCCCCAGTTGATGCCGAAGTAGTGCTTACCGTCTACGTTTGCGCCAGCGCCGAAGTCGCTCATTACAGCAACAGAGCGGTCAACGATGAATGGTAGCTCTAAGCCAACAGGGCCAAGTGAACCCGGACCAGCACCAACAAGTGCACGAATGGCAGCTTCATCAGCCATTTCTAGTGGAGAAGCAACCTGTGGGAGGTTTTCTGCTTTCACTTCGTTAAGTTCGTGGTCACCACGGATGATAAGAGCAATGATATCGGCATCTACTTCATCAGAAGCTTTAACGAACAGAGTCTTAACGGTTTTCTCGATTGCTAGACCGTGTTGCTCAACCAGCTCTGCGATTGTTTTTGCGTTTGGTGTATCAACCAATTCCATCTCTTGAGTTGGCGCGGCCGCGTCAGTTGTAGGAGCTAGTGCTTCTGCTTTTTCGATGTTCGCTGCGTAATCAGATTCAGAAGAGAAGGCGATGAGGTCTTCGCCGCTTTCAGCAAGAACGTGGAACTCTTGAGAGCCGCTGCCGCCGATTGCGCCAGAGTCTGCCAATACTGGACGGTACTCAAGGCCCATGCGGTCGAAGGCTTTACAGTAAGCATCGTGCATGGCTTGGTAAGATTGCTCTAGACCGTCTTTGTCGATATCAAAGCTGTACGCATCCATCATAGAGAATTCGCGAGCACGCATTACGCCAAAACGAGGGCGGCGTTCATCGCGGAATTTAGTTTGGATTTGGTACAGGTTAAGAGGAAGCTGCTTGTAAGAGCTAATCTCGTTGCGAACTAGGCTTGTGACGACTTCTTCCGCTGTAGGGCTAAGTACAAACGGACGAGAGTGGCGGTCGGTGAAACGAAGCAGTTCCGGACCCATTTTCTCGCTGCGACCAGTCTCTTCCCAAAGCTCAAACGGTTGAACGACGGGCATCAAGATTTCAACGGCACCGGCATTATCGATCTCTTGGCGAACGATATTTTCTACTTTACGCAGTACACGTAGACCAGTAGGTAGCCAAGTATATAAACCTGAAGCTAGCTTACGGATCATACCTGCACGTAGCATCAGCTGGTGGCTGATAACTTCTGCGTCGTTTGGAGTTTCTTTCAAAGTGGAAAGAAGGTAGTTACTGGTACGCATTCTATGGTATCCGTTTCATCATGATTGTAAGAGATTCAAGCCATCGCTTAAATCGAGTTAAGCCGACTATGATATCAGCGTATTGCCGTTCTACAAAGGTTCAATCGCGGTAACTAATGCTGATTCATCTATTATTTTGAATTTAATATTCCAGTCGTACAGTTTCACTCCATACTCTTTATTGTCTGGTTTGCCTTTTTTATATGCAGGCCTAGGATCTTGAGCGAGAACCTGTGATATCACCTGACGTCGGTGCTCGCCATCTTGTCGCTGATTAAAGACAGATTCGATACTGCTCGAAAACTGGACATCAATGAGTTCAGGTTCATCGGAAGCATAGCCGCCTTGCGCTTGAGGAATGGCATCTGAGTAAGGGATGTAGGGTTTGATATCAACGATGGGCGTTCCATCAACTAAATCAACGCTGCCGATATGTATTAAGGTTTGTGAACCCTGCTGTTCAACGCCTTTTAGTTCAACCGCGGACATGCCGATACCATTGGGTCTAAAAGTAGAACGAGTAGCTAACACTCCCATTCTTTCATTGCCTCCAAGGCGAGGGGGCCGAACCGTTGGCTTCCAGCCCGCGTCGATGTTTTGATCGAATAAAAACAGCAACCACAGATGAGAGAATTGCTCGATGCCTTTAATGGCCTCTTGGCAGTTTGCTTGCCCCTGCAGTGTTACGGTCGCTGTCGCAGAAGAGACGAGGCGCGGTTGTCTCGGCACGGCAAATTTTTCTTTATAAGGCGAGCTGATAATGCCAATCGGTTCAATGTGGTAGGTCAAAGGCGTCACTTTAGGTCACAAAATTAAAGATTCATCATTTCAGATGTGCTTGGGGTTTTCAATAGGAGGCGAGAGGCAAGTTTGGCGTATAACATATTGGTGTGTTGATCAAAAAACGCATTTGTCATAAGAATGTTATTTTTTAATTGATATAGATATCAGTATATATGATTGATTGCTATTAAATCGACTGGTTGAATATTGCGCTAATTTTACATTTAGCAACATATTGGGCTTTTAATTGCGCTTTTGGTCACGTACCCTTCGCCTGCTTTTTACAAAGTTGTCAGAAAAGGACGATAGCTTTGTTAAATAAGCCAGGACAATATAATAAAAGGAGGGGACAGATGAGTTCATCTGCCGCAATGAAACACAACAAACCAAAAAAGCCGATATTTACCCGTTTTTTAGACGGCGTTGAATATTTGGGGAATTTATTACCCCACCCAATCACACTTTTCGCTATATTCTGTGTCGCCATTTTAGTCATGTCTGGTATTGCCGGTTACTTTGACGTTGCGGTTGTCGACCCTCGCCCAGAAGGCGCACCTGGTCGTGCTGCTGATGGAATGATCAAAGTTGTCAGCTTATTCAATGCTGAGGGCTTACAGCTTATCGTTACTAACCTTGTTAAGAACTTTACTGGCTTTGCTCCTTTAGGAACCGTATTGGTTGCCATGCTTGGTGTTGCGATTGCTGAACACTCTGGCATGTTGTCTGCTGCAATGCGTGGCCTGGTTATGGGCGCGTCTCAACGCATGGTTACTGTAACGGTAGTTTTTGCAGGCATTATCTCTAATACCGCTTCAGAGCTTGGCTATGTGGTTCTAATTCCACTCGCTGCGATGCTATTCCACTCTCTAGGGCGTCACCCTCTAGCCGGTCTAGCAGCCGCATTTGCCGGTGTATCTGGTGGTTATTCTGCAAACCTATTAATTGGTACGGTGGATCCGTTGCTTTCAGGCATTACTGAGACAGCAGCACAAATGATTGACCCAACTTACACCGTTGGCCCAGAGTCAAACTGGTACTTTATGTTTGTGTCTACTTTCTTCATCTCAATTACTGGTGCATTTGTTACCGAGAAAATTGTTGAGCCGAAGTTGGGTAAATACAATGAAGAAGAGGCGGCTGAAGACTTATCCAACGACCGTATGGGTAAACTGTCTGATGTTGAAAAGAAAGGTCTAAAAATGGCCGGTCTTGCGGTACTGATTGTGAGTGCTGTGATTGCTTCGACGATCGTTCCTGCGAACGGTGTACTTCGTTCTGCTACGGGAGAAGTGGCAGGTTCACCTTTCTTGAAGAGTATCGTCGCGTTTATCTTTGTTTTCTTTGCTATTCCTGGTTTTGTTTACGGTAAAGTAACAGGAACCATGAATAACGATCGTGATGTAATCAATGCTATGTCTAAATCGATGTCTTCAATGGGCATGTACATAGTGCTGGTATTTTTTGCGGCTCAGTTTGTTGCATTCTTTAAGTGGACAAACTTTGGTCAGGTATTTGCGGTAGGCGGTGCTGATTTCTTACAAACCATTGGTTTGACTGGTCCGGCGTTGTTCTTTGCCTTCATTCTTATGTGTGGCTTTATCAACCTTATGATTGGTTCTGCATCTGCTCAGTGGGCAGTAACTGCACCGATCTTTGTACCAATGTTAATGTTGGTTGGCTACGCGCCTGAGACGATTCAAGCGGCATATCGTATTGGTGATTCGACGACGAATATCATCACACCAATGATGAGCTACTTCGGCCTTATCTTAGCGGTAGCGACACGCTACATGAAGAACCTTGGTATTGGTACTTTGATCGCCACGATGCTGCCGTACTCTATCTGCTTCTTAGTAGGCTGGAGTGTACTGTTCTAT
Source organism: Vibrio nomapromontoriensis (assembly GCF_050337205.1). Taxonomy (NCBI): domain Bacteria; kingdom Pseudomonadati; phylum Pseudomonadota; class Gammaproteobacteria; order Vibrionales; family Vibrionaceae; genus Vibrio; species Vibrio nomapromontoriensis. The sequence goes on along the minus strand of NZ_JAKJSS010000011.1, from coordinate 189,470 downwards.
ATTTGGGTATTCGTATTTGGCTTACCTGTTGGCCCTGGTGCCGCGACGTACTACACGCCTTAGTTAATGGTCGGTGGTACAGCGTTATCAAAATAAAAATGCTCCCAATTGGGAGCATTTTTTTGTTGAAGGGTGTTATTTTAGTTTTTCTAAATCGGCTTCAATCTCTGCAATTTTACCAGAGACGACTTTTTCTAAGTGACGAAGATCAGATAGGATTTTTTGTTTCACATCGACTTCTGCCACCTCAACGGGCTTAGTGATTTTGTTGAGCTCATCAATGACTAAGGTTAAGTTGCGGTTGATCTCTGTGACTTCTTTATAGCTTTGGCTGCTGCTATTTACCCTGACGTTTTTAACTTGCCTTGGGTATTTGAACTTAACACTCTTAGCAAACAGTTCGCCTTTCTGTTTACGAAAATATATTTTTAACACATCCTTGTGCGCTTCTTGTCGAATTGAGTAACGCTCAATTTGTTTAGGTTCATGAATGCCTAAACTCGTGAGGTTTGGATACATAGTTTACCTCTTTCATTGTGTGTTCTAAGTACAAATGTAGCAGTCTATTGGTGTGGTAGATAGTTGATAAGTTGAACGATTAAGAAGAAATGTGGGGGAGATCGCTTAATATTCATTCTAAATAAGTAGGGAAAGCTAGGTTCATAATAGAACCTAGCTTTTTAGATTGAAAATTTTGCCATTAGGCCGATATTTGTTCTGAAATGGTGTCGTGCAGTTTCTGTTTCAATGCTTCTTCTTCCTCTTCAGAAAGGCGTCCTCCACTGGCGCTGGTTAAAATGAATAGATCTTCTGCGCGCTCGCCAATGGTCGTGATTTTGGCAGCATGGAGGCTTATATCACACTGTGCGAATGTAGCACCTACCTTCGCAAGTAAGCCAGGTGCATCGAGTGCGACGAGTTCCATTAATGTCCGCTTCTTACTTTTCGTTGGTAGAAAGTCCACTTTGGTTTTTACGTTGAAATGTTTTAAGTTTCGCGGTGCACGGCGCGCCTTTATTTTGGTTGGCTTGCCACTTTCAAGTACTCGTATTAAGTGCTTAATGACAGCTGAGTGACGAGTGGTATCGATTTTTTTACTGTGATGATCGAGTACCATAAACGTATCGAGAACATAACCGTCTTTACTCGTCATGATTTGTGCGTCGTGGACATTAAAATTACGTCGATCGAGCTCAGCGACCACTGTCGCAAATAGAGCGGGTTGGTCTTTGCTGTAAACAAAAACTTCAGTGCCGCCCCGTGTGGCCTTTTTACTCATCAACACCAGCGGTTTAGATTGGTCTTCGGAGTTTAAAATATGCTCACAATGCCAGGCGATTTGTTTGTGAGTATGGCGTAGGAAGTAATCCGCTTTAAATCGTTGCCACAAGACTTCAATTTCACGGGCAGCAAAGCCTTGCTTTCTTAGCAATGCAGAGGCGAGTTGTTGGTTGTGGCGAATACGGTCTCGAACATCAACGGGGTTTTCAAGCCCTCGTCTTAATACGCGTTGGGTGGAGTGAAATAACTCCGCGAGGAGCGTTCGTTTCCAACTGTTCCAGAGTTCAGGGTTAGTGGCACAAATGTCGGCCACGGTGAGGCAGACCAAGTATTCCAAATATTCTTCATCACGTACTTTTTTGGCAAATTCAATGATCACGTCTGGATCGTAAATATCGCGTCTTTGCGCGGTGACTGACATTAACAGGTGACTTTGCACCAGCCATGAGACTAACTTGGCTTCAGGTTTTGACAGCCCATGTTCAATGCAAAACTCGAATGCTTCAACCGCGCCAATTTCAGAGTGATCCCCACCGCGACCCTTACCGATATCATGAAAAATAGCCGCGAGGATCAGCAGTTCTTTCTTTTGCATTCTTGGATAGACTTCGCAGCAGATAGGGTGCTTAGAATAGTTTTCTTCCAAACTAAAGGTATGGATGTGGTTGAGCAATCGGATACTGTGCTCATCGACGGTATAAACATGGAACAGGTCGAATTGCATCTGGCCAACAATTTGGCTCCACTGTGGCAGATAGGCCGCTAACACCCCTAACTTATGCATCAACCGGAAAGCTCGGTGGAGGGCGTTGGGGTGACGGACAAGATCCATAAACTTGTCTCGCGCCGCGGGAATCTCATGTAGAAACTTATTTAACCGACGACGAGCAGTACGCAGCTGTCGCAGCGTAGCTGGGCTAACGCCTTCGATGCTTGAATCGTTGGCAATGTGGATAAACATATCCAAGATGGTTTCTGGACGCGCTTGGAACAGAGCGGGTTTCCTGGCCTCGATTAGGTGCCCCCGACGTTGAAAGTCACTATCGAGGATTTCAGCGGCAACAATTTGTCCTTTGTTGATGATGGCTTGGTCGAATAGTTTTAACAGCATTTTATTGAGTTCAGCGACACGTCTTAGCGTGCGATAGAACTCTTTCATCATCATTTCGACGGCAATGTTGCCTTCACCGACAAAGCCAAGGCTTTCTGCAACTTGGGCTTGATGACCAAAGGTGAGTCGATTGTCATAACGTCTGAGTTCGATATGCAGGGCAAAGCGCACGCGCCATAAGAAATTCTGACATTCGACCAACTCGCGATATTCCGCATCAGTGAGAAAGCCAAAACGGCTCATTTCAAATAAAGACGTGGCGCCAAAGTGGCGACGAGCTACCCAACTTAGAGTATGGATGTCCCTCAGACCGCCGGGTGTAGATTTGATATCGGGCTCTAAATTGTAAGTGGTATCGTGATACTTCGAGTGACGGGTTTTTTGTTCGTTTATTTTTGCTCGATAAAAGTCTTCTGATGTCCAAAAAGTGTCGGAATCCACGACGTTTTTCAGTTGTGAAAACGTATCCTCACTACCACATAGCAATCTTGCTTCTTGTAGATTGGTTGCGACCGTAAGATCTGACTGTCCTATTTCAACGCACTCTGCGACCGTTCGAACCGCATGACCGACCTCTAATCGTAAGTCCCATAATAACGTGATGAATTCACTGACGGTAGTTTCTAGCGCTGGCGTGAGCTTATTACGAGAGACAAACAGAATATCGATGTCAGAAAGTGGGTGAAGTTCACCCCTGCCATAACCACCGACCGCGACCAATGCAAGGTTGGTCTGGTTGTTAAGACCACTGTGCTGCCAAAGTCGGTTAAGTAATAAATCAATATAGTCTGAACGACCAAGAATCAAATCTGCGATGGGGTGGTGATTTAAAAACTCGTACTTTTGATGGTCGGAAAAGGTATCCAACTGGGCTTTGAGTTCTTCAACCGTCAGCTGTTCATCGCTGAGAGTTGTGGGCGTCTGAAAAGTCATAAAAGGCGCAATCCGTGCAAGCAAAAAGAAAAGTCTAACTACGGTTATACCAAAATGGTGAAGATAAAAAAATATCCTCACGTTGTGAGGATATTTTTAAAAGACGGAATGATGGAGCAATTAGGCGTTGTTCATATGGCGAGGAATGGTTTCCTCCGCTCTCAGTGTTAGGACTTCACAACCTGTCTTAGTCACGACTATCGTATGTTCCCACTGTGCTGAGTTCTTGCCGTCACCAGTGTAGACAGTCCAGTCGTCATCGGCGTCGATGCTACAACCAAATTTGCCTGCATTAATCATTGGCTCAATGGTAAACACCATGCCTTCTTTTAACACGCGGCGATCGGCATTTTTATAGTGAACAACCTGAGGCTCTTCGTGGAATTCAGAGCCAATACCGTGACCACAAAAATCTTTTACGATTGAGAATTTTGCGCGAGGGTTGTTTTTATTATTGGTCTTAATGTACTTCTCGATCTCAGTACCAATAGCGCCAACCGTTGAGCCAGGCTTAACGGTTTTCATACCTAAATACAGGGCTTCTTGAGCCACCATGCATAGGCGTTTATCTGCTGGAGAAACATCACCAATTAAGAACATCTTTGATGTGTCGCCGTGATAGCCTTCTGGTCGAGTATCGAGTGAGGCATTGTCATCATTTGGGATGATGACGGTGACATCAACGTTGACGATATCACCGCTCTTAAGTACAGCAGGCTTTGTTTTTCCGGTTGTTCCCATGGCATCTTTATCTGCAGGAATACCGTGGCAAACGATATGGTTGATAGAAGTACAGATAGACTTTGGATAACCATGGTAGTCGAGAGGAGCGGAATATGCGCCGTTCTCTCGTGTGTAGTCAGCACAAATTCTATCAAGCTCCTCGGTAGTCGCGCCCTCTTTGACGTGGGGCTCGATCATTTCTAAAAGCTCGGCCGCAAGTTTACCTGCGATACGCATTCTTTCGATTTCAGCTTCAGTTTTGATTTTGATAGACATTTGTGTTCTCTACTCTCTAATTTGACGCGTTATTCTAACAACGACGAGATTAAGCGCAACAAGAATAAAACTCGTTTCTAAGATTGTTGTACTGATAACGGTAGTTCAGTTTAGCTATTTACGTTGTTCCTTGGTGGTTCGAATTTGCTCAATTATTGTGATTTTTCTGGCATTGAGGTAGTAAAATATGGTATAAAGCGCGCCAGAATATAGAGTCAGTTTCTCCCTTGCGGCGAGCTGCCTTTGTTTTCTCATTAACTTTAATTTAAATCACACACATTTCGTCACATGTTCCGGGGTGCTTGAGTAATCATTCATACCAAGTCGGATTCATGGGAAATGTGGAGGCCTAACCCCATAGAGGATTTTAAAATGGCAACTGTATCAATGCGCGATATGCTTAAAGCTGGTGTTCACTTCGGTCACCAAACTCGTTACTGGAACCCAAAAATGAAGCCATTCATCTTTGGTGCTCGTAACAAAGTTCATATCATCAACCTAGAAAAAACTGTACCTATGTTCAACGATGCACTAGCTGAGCTAGCTAAAATCGGTGAGAAAAAAGGTAAAGTTCTTTTTGTTGGTACTAAGCGCGCTGCGTCTGAAGCTGTTAAAGAAGCTGCAATCAACAGCAACCAGTACTACGTGAACAACCGTTGGTTGGGCGGCATGCTAACGAACTACAAAACAGTTCGTCAGTCTATCAAGCGTCTTAAAGAATACGAAGCGCAAGCTCAAGACGGTACTTTCGAGAAAATCACTAAGAAAGAAGCTCTAATGCGTACTCGCGAAATGGAGAAGCTAGAGAAGTCTCTTGGTGGTATCAAGAACATGGGCGGTCTTCCTGACGCACTATTCGTAATCGATGCTGATCACGAGCACATCGCTGTTAAAGAAGCAAACAACCTAGGTATCCCAGTTTACGCTGTAGTTGATACTAACTCTAACCCAGATGGCGTTGACTTCATCATTCCTGGTAATGACGATGCAATCCGTGCAGTACAGCTTTACCTAAATGCTGCTGCAGACGCGGTTAAAGAAGGTCGTAACAAAGATGTTGCTGCTGTAGCTGCTGAGAAAGACGGTTTCGTAGAAGAAGCTGAATAATAGCGACTATAAGTCACACTTAGTTTTGGGCGACGTCTAGTTTTCATATAAACTAAGTTATAGTTAGCATCAGGGGCCCAATGAGAGCCCCTGATTTTTACCTTGTGTAGAATCAACTGAGGATTTAAGAATGGCAACTGTTACTGCTGCTCTTGTAAAAGAACTTCGCGAGCGCACAGCCGCTGGCATGATGGAATGTAAAAAAGCGCTTGTTGAAGCAAATGCTGATATCGAATTAGCAATTGAAAACATGCGTAAAAGTGGTGCGGCTAAAGCTGCTAAAAAAGCAGGCAACGTAGCTGCTGAAGGCACAATTATCATTAAAGAAGATGCTGGCGTTGCTGCTCTTGTTGAAGTGAACTGCCAAACTGACTTCGTAGCAAAAGATGCAAGCTTCCTTGCATTCGCTAACGAAGTAGCTGACGCTGCTCTAGCTGAGAAACTAGACGCTGCTGCTCTTCAAGCTAAATTTGAAGATGCACGTATTGCTCTAGTAACTAAAATCGGTGAGAACATCAGCATCCGTCGCGTTGCATTCATCGAAGGCACAAACGTTGGTTCTTACCGCCACGGCGACCGTATCGGTGTTGTTGTAGCTGGTGAAGCTGACGCAGAAACGATCAAGCACGTTGCTATGCACGTTGCAGCATCTAAGCCTGAGTTCGTAAACCCTTCTGACGTACCTGCAGATGTAGTTGCTAAAGAGCAAGCGGTTCAAGTTGAAATCGCAATGAACGAAGGCAAGCCACAAGAGATCGCTGAGAAAATGGTTATCGGCCGCATGAAGAAATTCACGGGCGAAATCTCTCTAACAGGTCAAGCTTTCATCATGGAACCTAAGAAAACTGTTGGCGAAATCTTGAAAGAGAAAGGCGCTACAGTAACTAACTTCGTACGTTTAGAAGTTGGTGAAGGTATCGAGAAAGCAGCTGAAATGAGCTTCGCTGACGAAGTAGCTGCGGTACAGAAAGGTTAATCCTTCTCTGTCTCGTTGATATAAAGACCGTAGCCAAGGCTGCGGTCTTTTTGCGAGTAGACTAGGTGGTAATTTTTTAACCGTCATGAATTGAGATTTGCTTGGCTAGCATCAGCATTGCTACATTTCGTAAGAGCTAGATGTCACAAGTGCTAAGTGGCACAAGTGCTATATTAGTAATGAATCTTAATCCATGACCGTTAATCGACAACTCTCTTTGGAAGGTGAACTCCATGACAACGAACCCAAAACCAGCGTATCAACGTATTCTGTTAAAACTCAGTGGTGAAGCGCTGCAAGGCGAAGAAGGCTTTGGTATTGATCCATCTATCTTAGAGCGCATGGCTCAAGAAGTGAAAGAATTGGTGGAGCTGGGCGTTCAAGTTGGTGTCGTGATTGGCGGCGGCAACCTTTTCCGTGGCGCAGGCCTTGCTGCAGCGGGTATGAACCGTGTTGTGGGCGACCACATGGGTATGTTGGCGACGGTAATGAACGGCTTAGCAATGCGTGATGCATTGCACCGTGCTTACGTGAATGCGCGTGTGATGTCAGCAATCCCACTTAAGGGTGTGTGTGATGATTACAACTGGGCGGATGCTATCCGTGAATTAAGACAGGGTCGTGTTGTTATCTTCTCAGCCGGTACTGGTAACCCGTTCTTTACTACTGATTCTGCAGCTTGTTTGCGCGGTATTGAAATTGAAGCTGATGTGGTACTAAAAGCGACAAAAGTAGATGGTGTATTCAGTGCTGACCCAGTCGCTAACCCAGATGCAGAATTATATGATAAGCTTGCCTACAATACCGTTCTAGATAAAGAACTTAAGGTTATGGACTTAGCTGCATTTACTCTGGCTCGTGATCATAAAATGCCGATTCGCGTGTTCAACATGAATAAGCCAGGTGCACTTCGTCGAGTTGTGATGGGTGAGGCGGAAGGCACACTTATCAGTGACGTAGAATAATAGTAGACTCTGTCGCTAGAAATTATCGAAAACAACCTAAATGCGGATCCGCATTTAGGTTCACATTATTAAGGTGATATTGTGATTAACGAAATTAAGCAAGACGCTCAAGAGCGTATGGAAAAAAGTGTTGAAGCACTGAAAAACAATCTATCAAAAATTCGTACAGGTCGTGCGCACCCAAGCCTACTTCAAGGTCTTTCTGTTGAGTACTATGGCGCACCAACGCCTTTGAACCAGGTTGCTAACGTTATTGCTGAAGATGCACGTACTCTTGCTATCACAGTATTTGATAAAGAGCTGACGCAAAAAGTTGAAAAAGCGATTCTAATGTCAGACTTAGGTTTAAACCCTATGTCTGCAGGTACGGTTATTCGTGTACCGCTACCACCGCTAACAGAAGAGCGTCGTAAGGACCTTGTTAAGATTGTTCGTGGTGAAGCTGAAGGTGGTCGTGTGGCTATCCGTAATATTCGTCGTGATGCAAATGGTGACCTTAAAGCACTATTAAAAGACAAAGAGATCTCTGAAGACGAAGATCGTAAAGCGCAAGATGAGATCCAAAAACTGACTGACATTGCTGTGAAAAATGTAGATGACACATTAGCAGCAAAAGAAAAAGAGTTAATGGAAGTTTAATTCTTAACCACTTACACCTGCGAAAAACGCTGTGCTGACAGCCCAGCGTTTTTTTATGCTACTCTGTTTGTCCCAAATTATTACTAAACTCTTTTATGCAGAACTCAGAAGTCTTCAATGATTCCCTTCCTCAACACATTGCTATCATCATGGATGGTAATGGACGTTGGGCAAAATCTAAGGGAAAACCACGTGTATTTGGACATAAGAAAGGCGTTTCTGCGGTTCGAAAAACCATTTCGGCAGCCGCTAAGCTAGAGATTAAAGCCATCACTCTTTTTGCGTTCAGTAGTGAAAACTGGCGACGACCTGAAGAAGAAGTAGGCTTGCTAATGGAGCTGTTTATCACGGTTCTATCTAGTGAAATCAAAAAATTGCATAAGAATAATCTACGACTTCGCATTATTGGTGATACCACCCGTTTTAATGACCGACTACAGCGTAAAATTGCTGATGCGGAAGCGTTGACAGCTAACAATACGGGGACGGTGATTAATGTTGCAGCCAATTATGGCGGTAAATGGGATATCACCGAGGCGCTGAAGAAAGTTGCAGCCCAAGTTGAGCTTGGTGAGTTAAAGGCTGCAGATATCACGGAAGAGTTGATATCCGAGCATGTCACAATGTCGGATTTGCCGGATGTTGATTTACTTATCCGTACTAGTGGCGAATGCCGTATTAGTAACTTCATGCTTTGGCAAATGGCGTATGCAGAAATGTATTTTACTGAACAATTTTGGCCTGAGTTCAATGAAGACAGCTTAGTGGAAGCTATCACTTGGTTTGTGAATCGCGAACGGCGTTTTGGTTGTACCGGAGAACAAGTCAAAGCGTTAATGGAAGCCAATTAAGGACGATTTAGTTTGAAACAACGAATTATCACAGCTCTAATCCTCGCTCCGCTGGTGGTTTGGGGTATTTTCTCTCTGCCATTTTTGTGGTTTATGATAGCGGTTGCCGCTATTACCCTGATTGGCGCATGGGAGTGGACACAATTTACGTTAACGCCATCACGCCTTGTAGCAATGCTGCCACCTGTGGTTGCCATCGCGTTATCGGTACTGCTTATTCCAGTCGACGTCATAACATTTAATCAAGTTGGGTTGGCACATATTGTCATATTGGGTGTGGGGTTTAGTTGGTGGTTAGTCGCGAGTGGTCTTGCTATGACATACCCTAAATCTGCCGATTATTGGCAACATTCTAATTTGCTACGACACCTATTTGGTTTATTAACGTTACTACCATTTTTATGGAGTATACTCATACTTCGTGCCCAGTCGTATCATCAAGACCCTTATCACGGCGCTAAGCTCGTGTTGTTTGTTTGCCTTATTGTTTGGGCGGCAGATAGTGGTGCTTACTTCGCTGGTAAAAGCTTGGGTAAACGAAAAATGGCGCCACACGTGAGTCCTAATAAAACTATTGAAGGTTTGTTAGGGGGGATTGTTGCTGCGCTAGGTGTGGCATGGGGAAGCTCGGTTATGTTTGATATTGAGTTTACCAGTGTAGCAAGCATGATTGTTATTACGTTAGCTACGGTTGTCATCTCAGTGTTGGGCGATCTTGTTGAGAGTATGTTCAAGCGAGTGTCTAAAATAAAAGACAGCAGCAACATTATCCCTGGTCATGGAGGCGTATTGGATCGCGTTGACAGTTTAACGGCCGCCTTCCCAATTTTTGCTCTTCTTTATCTCATTTTCTAATCTCATAAAGAGGGTGTTCATCACCCTCTTTATGTTCGATAAGCGGTTGTACTAGCATGCAAAATTTAACCATCCTTGGTGCTACAGGCTCTATTGGCGCAAGCACCCTTAAAGTGGTCGCTCAAAACCCTTCGCTTTACTCAATCTATGCTCTAGTGGGCGGCAAAAATGTGACCAAAATGGCCGCACTGTGCCTGCAATGGCAGCCCAAATTTGCAGTAGTTGCAGAAGAGAGTGATGCGAAACGTCTGAGAGTAGAACTAAACGGTTTGGTCGATACTCAGGTTTTGTTCGGACAAGACGCAATGTGCCAGGTTTCAGCAGATGATGACGTTGATATGGTTATGGCTGCTATTGTGGGTGCTGCAGGCTTGTTACCGACTCTGGCTGCGGTTAAAGCAGGTAAGCGTATACTCCTTGCCAATAAAGAAGCCTTGGTCATGTCTGGGCAGTTATTTATTGATGCGGTTCGTACTTCTGGGGCTCAGCTCCTTCCTGTGGATAGTGAGCATAACGCTATCTTCCAATGCTTGCCGAATTCAATTCAAACCGATCTTGGCTATTGTAATTTAGCGCAAGCTGGAATTGACCATATATTATTAACGGGGTCGGGCGGGCCATTCCGTTACAGCGATGTTTCTACTCTGTCTTCAGTGACGCCAGCACAAGCGATTGCTCACCCGAATTGGTCTATGGGACCTAAAATTTCGGTGGATTCTGCGACCATGATGAATAAAGGGTTGGAGTTTATAGAAGCCAAATGGCTGTTTAATACCAGCAAGGAACAGCTAAAAGTTATTATTCATCCTCAGTCCGTGATCCACTCAATGGTTCAATATCAAGATGGTTCAGTACTTGCTCAAATGGGGCAGCCGGATATGGCTACACCGATTGCCTACTCGATGTCGTACCCACAGCGAATACCTGCCGGTGTTCCTGCTCTAGATTTTACTAAAATGAATGAGCTGACTTTCTTAGAGGTTGATTTTGAGCGTTACCCTTGCCTTGCTTTAGCTATCGACGCTTGTTATGAAGGTCAGCATGCGACAACAGCGATTAACGCTGCCAATGAGGTCGCGGTTGAAGCCTTTTTATCTGGTGGGATAAACTTCACAGATATTAGCCTGATAAATGAGCGTGTTATGTCGAAGGTTTGTGCATCAAACCAATATAACGTGTTAAGTGACTTGGAAAGCATTCTTGAGCTAGATAGAATGGCTCGAATCTATGCAAGTGAGCTTACTCACCGCAAGTAGCTATGCTGGCAGTAATCTGAACTCAGCACATACTAAATAACTATCATTAGTAACCATCACTAATAACCATCATCACAAGGCGTATGAGCCATGAGAGATAATTGACTATGACAGACATACTGTGGAACTTTGCCTCTTTTGTGATCGCCTTGGGGGTTCTCGTCGCTGTACACGAGTTTGGCCATTTTTGGGTGGCAAGGAAGTGTGGCGTTTACGTCGAAAAGTTCTCGATTGGGTTCGGTAAAGCCATCTGGTCAAAAACGGCAAATGATGGCACAGAATACAGTATTTCGATGATCCCTCTTGGTGGCTATGTCAAGATGCTAGATAGCCGTGTTGACGAAGTCTCTGAAGCGGATCACAAGTATGCCTTTGATAAAAAGCCTCTTTGGAAAAGAACCGCTATCGTAGGTGCAGGACCAGCATTTAACTTTATTTTTGCGGTGTTTGCCTATTGGCTAGTGTTTCTGATTGGTGTTCCTGCTGTAAAGCCTGTGATCGGTGAAGTGACTCCGCATTCTATTGCTGCCCAAGCCGGTTTCGAACCCGGAATGCAGATTAAATCTGTTGATGGTAAGCAAACACTGGATTGGGAGTCGGTGAATTTGGGTTTGGTATCTCATATTGGAGATAATCAAATGACGGTCACAGTTTCATCCAGTGACCAAATAGGAACGGATAAAAAATTAACATTTGACCTGTCTGGTTGGAACTTTAACCCAGAAACAGAGTCTGCTATGGGGACGCTTGGTTTTAGACCGTACTCGCCGTCTATCAAGACGACATTAGCAAATGTGAGTAGTGATGGCGCTGGTGCGGCTGCAGGTATTTTAGCCGGCGACAAAATTATTGCGATTGACGGACAAGCTATCCAGCAATGGCAACAAGTTGTTAACGCGATTCAAGCGAACCCTAACACACCGGTTGATGTCACGGTTGATAGAAACGGCGACGACATGACGCTATCACTGATGCCAAATTCAAGAACATTGAAGGATGGGACGAAAATTGGTTTCGCTGGTATCGCACCAGAAATGGAAGCGTGGCCCGAAGACTATCGTTTTGAACTCCAGTATGGTCCGATTGAATCTGTTGGGCGAGCGTTTGTTAAAACTGGTCAGATTATAGAACTCACTGTTTCCATGCTGAAAAAGCTGATTACGGGTGATGTGGGTCTTAACAATTTAAGTGGCCCTATTTCCATTGCAAAGGGAGCAGGGGCGACAGCCGATTATGGTTTGGTATACTTTTTAGGCTTTTTAGCGCTGATTAGTGTCAACCTTGGAATAATAAATCTGGTGCCATTACCGATGCTAGACGGTGGTCATTTGCTGTTTTTTGCAATCGAAGCGGTCATTCGTAGACCGGTGCCAGAAAAAATACAAGAAATGGGTTATCGAGTGGGTGGGGCGATTATTTTTTCACTCATGTTGATCGCAATTTTTAACGATTTTACACGCCTCTGATATCAGAATTTAGGCAGCAGTATTAGCAAAGGATTAATTAGAGCAGGTATGGCGATTAAGCATATTCTATTCGCGTCTCTACTAGCGACCAGTGTGTCGGCGAATGGAGCTGAGGATTTTGTTGTACAGGACATTCGTATTGAAGGCTTGCAAAGGGTAGCACTGGGTGCTGCGCTATTGAAAATGCCGGTGCGAATTGGTGACACCGTTGATGGGAAGGATATCTCAGAAATTATTAACGCGCTCTACAAGTCTGGCAACTTTGAAGATATCAAGGTATTGCGAGATCAAGATGCGCTTGTTGTTCAGGTGACAGAGCGCCCGACAATTGCCAGCATTTCATTCTCAGGAAATGATGCTATCAAGGAAGAGCAGCTACAGCAAAACTTGGACGCGTCTGGTGTTATTGTTGGTGAAGCACTCGATCGTACGACGCTGAGCAATATAGAAAAAGGGTTAGAAGACTTTTACTACAGCGTGGGTAAATACAACGCTAAAGTGCAGGCGGTTGTGACGCCATTACCACGTAATCGTTCGGATTTGAAATTTGTTTTTACCGAGGGCGTATCTGCGAAAATTAAGCAGATTAACTTCATCGGCAACCAAGTCTTTACCGATGATGAGTTGCGTTCTCGCTTTAATTTGAATGTGGATGTTGCATGGTGGAACTTCCTTGCCGACGATAAATACCAGAAGCAAGTATTGGCTGGTGATATTGAAGCATTGAAATCATACTACCTTGATCGTGGTTACTTGAAGTTTAAAGTCGATACCACACAAGTCTCTATCTCTCCGGATAAAAAAGGTGTCTACATTACGCTAGGCATTGATGAGGGCGCACCTTACCAAGTCGAAGGGGTGAAATTCCGCGGACAACTCATTGGTAAAGAAGCTGAGTTCCAAGGGATGGTTCCGTTTAAAGACGGCGATACCTACAATGGCTCAAGTGTCACTGCGCTAGAAGAAAGCATTAAGCGAGTACTGGGTGAATCAGGTTATGCTTACCCACAAGTACGTACTATTCCTGAGTTTGACGATGAGAATAACCAAGTTTCCTTGGTAATTAATGTCGAGTCCGGTAATCGTATCTACGTGCGTGACATTCGTTTCACTGGTAACAACTCAACGAAAGATGAAGTGTTACGTCGTGAAATGCGTCAAATGGAAGCCAGTTGGTTGAACTCAAAATCTATCGATGTAGGTAAAGACCGATTAAACCGTCTTGGCTTCTTTGAAACCGTAGATGTACAAACGGTTCGAGTGCCAGGCTCTGAAGACCAAGTCGATTTAGTTTATGACGTCAAAGAGGCAAACTCTGGCAGTGTCAACTTTGGTGTCGGCTATGGTACGGAATCAGGGATCAGTTTCCAGGTTGGTCTACAGCAAGATAACTTTGCTGGTAGTGGCGACCGTGTTGGTATCAGCGCAATGACCAACAAATACCAAAAGAACATTACCCTAGACTACCGAGACCCATACTGGAACTTGGATGGTGTCAGCTTAGGTGGGCAGATTTTCTACAACGAATTTGAAGCGTCGAAAGCGGGTATTATTGACTATACCGACCAAAGCTACGGCGGAACGCTGACTTGGGGTTTCCCTGTTGACGAATTAAATTATCTGGAATTTGGTGGAGGCTATACCCACAGTCGCCTTGGCAACATCAAAGAATACGTACAGATTGAAAAATTCTTGCAAGCCCAAGAAAAGAACCGTGATGCGGAAGGTAACCTTATTACCGATGATTTCCACATGACGGCGGCTTGGACTCGAAATAATTTGAACCGCGGTCGTTTCCCAACGGCGGGTAACCATCAAAAACTCTATGGTAAAGTGACGGTACCTGGCTCGGATGTTCAATACTTCAAGACGCAATATGACGTTAGGCAGTATTTTCCGATAACACAAAGTCACAATTTTACGTTATTGTTAAAAGGTCGACTGGGTTACGGTAATGGTTATGGGCAAACCAATGGCAATGACAACTTGTTGCCATTCTACGAGAACTTTTATGTAGGTGGTTTCTCTACGTTGCGTGGCTTTAGACAAAACTCGGTAGGCCCGAAAGCCGTTTATGATGATCCTAACGGCTGTTCAAGTAACGCAGGCGGTAACAACCCATGTTACTCCGCAACTGAGCAGTCGGTTGGTGGTAATGCGGTTGCATTGGCGAGTGTAGAACTTATCGTACCGACACCGTTCGCGTCTGACGAGTTTCGCAACCAAATTCGTACCAGTGTGTTCTTTGATGCCGCTAGCTTGTGGGATACAGAGTTTACGTATTTGTCACCGGACCCTAACATGTCAGGGCAGAAATACTATTACGATTACTCGGATCCATCGAATTATCGAGCATCTGTCGGCGTAGCGGTTCAATGGATGTCTCCAATGGGACCATTGGTATTTTCACTAGCAACGCCAGTTAAGAAGTTTGAAGGTGACAAAACAGAAGCCTTCACATTTACGATTGGTAATACGTTCTAGTATTAGAGCGCAGAATTTAAACTTTAGAGCCTGGTTGATAGGCGATAAAATATTGCATATAAATAGAGGAATTGACCTTGAAAAACATGATGAAAGCGGCTGGTCTTGGCCTGGTAATCCTAACGTCTTCACTTTTTGCTAATGCAGCGGAAGCGGCACAAAAAATTGGTTATGTGAATACGCTTCAGGTGTTCCAAGCTTTACCACAACGTGAGGCTGTTCTTCAGAAGCTTCAAAGTGAATTCAAAGATAAAGCGGCGGAATTGCAAGCTATTCAAGCTGATGCGGCTAAGAAAATGGAAAAGCTACAACGTGATGGTGAGCTATTAGGTACAGAAGAAGTAGAAAAACTTCGTATCGAGATCGGTCAACTTGATAGTAAGTACAAAATCAAAGGCCAGGCTCTAGAAAAAGCGAGCCAACGTCGTGAAGCGGAAGAAAAGCAAAAGCTATTTAAAGTGATCCAAGAGGCAGTAGAGAAAGTCGCAGAGAAGCAAGGCTACGACATGATCATTGACATTCAAGCGGTAGGTTACGCGAAAGAAGAGTTCAATATCTCTCAAAACGTTATTGATTCACTTAAGTAATTGATCAAAAGCAATAGATTAACAAAGCGGTAGGACAACGATGACAGAAATGACTTTAGCTCAACTTGCTGAAATCACTAATGGCCAGCTACATGGCGAAGGGGAAACTCTAATCCATGCTGTTGCGCCGATGGATAGTGCCAGTAAAGGTGAGATTACTTTCCTGACAAACGCAAAGTATGCAAAGCATTTAGCAGACAGTCACGCTTCTGCCGTCATGGTCAAAGCTTCTGAGCTAGAGCATTGTCATACCAATGCTCTAGTGGTTGCCGATCCCTATGTGGCTTACGCAAAAGTGGCACAAGCTTTGGACTCAACTCCTAAAGTTGCCGAAGGAATTGCAGCGAGTGCTGTTATCTCTTCTGAGGCTAAATTGGGAGCGAATGTTTCTATTGGCGCTAATGCGGTGATTGAAGCTGGAGCTGAACTTGGTGACAACGTTCGAGTTGGACCAGGCTGTTTTATTGGTCAGGGTGCTAAATTAGGGGCACATACTCAATTATGGTCAAATGTCAGCATTTATCATCGTGTTGAGCTAGGTGAGCACTGCTTAGTCCAAGCGAACACGGTAATTGGCTCAGACGGTTTTGGTTATGCAAATGAGAAAGGCGAGTGGGTGAAAATTCCACAAGTTGGCACTGTTCGCATAGGCAACCGAGTTGAAATCGGAGCGTGTACAACGATAGATCGTGGTGCGCTCGATGATACGGTAATTGAAGATAATGTCATTATCGACAACCAGTTACAAATCGCTCACAACGTGCACATCGGATATGGTACGGCTCTTGCTGGTGGTACAATCATTGCTGGCAGCACTTCTATAGGCAAGTACTGCCAAGTTGGTGGTGGCAGTGTCATTAACGGCCATATTCAAATTGCCGACGGAGTGATTGTCACCGGTATGGGGATGGTGATGCGAAGCATCACAGAGAAGGGTATTTATTCTTCTGGTATCCCATTGCAAACCAATAAAGAGTGGCGTAAAACAGCGGCTCGAGTCCATCGAATCGATGATATGAATAAGCGACTAAAAGCCGCTGAAAAACAGTTAATTGATAAACAAGATTAACACTTTTATCTTTTTCAAAAAGGCTCGCAATAGGCGGGTCTTTTTATTGTTTGTCTGCTTATCTACATCTTAGCTGCCCTCACTGCCACTTGAGTGGATTTGGGTATATAATGCCTGTAGTAAGATATAAGAATTGAAATAGGAATATAGCTTTGAGTACTGATACTAAAACAATGACCATCACTGAAATTCAGGAACTATTACCTCACCGTTATCCTTTTCTGTTGGTTGACCGTGTTACCGACTACGAAGAAGCAAAATACTTAAAGGCGATCAAAAACGTATCAGTTAACGAACCTCAGTTCACCGGCCACTTCCCTCAAATGCCAGTGTTTCCTGGTGTATTGATTCTTGAAGCGATGGCTCAAGCAACTGGGCTATTGGCGTTTAAATCTTTTGGCGCCCCTCAAGGTAACGAGCTCTACTACTTTGCGAGTGTTGATAAAGCGAAGTTTCGTAAGCCAGTAACACCCGGTGACCAATTGGTTATCGAAGTCGAATTTCTGAAAGAACGCCGTGGCATTGCAGCCTTTAATGGCGTTGCGAAAGTAGATGGCGAAGTGGTTTGTTCTGCTGAATTGAAATGTGCCCGTCGAGAGTTCTAGTATGATTCATGAAACCGCGAAAATTCATCCAAGTGCCGTGATTGAAGGTAATGTGTCTATTGGTGCGAACAGCAGCGTTGGCCCATTTACTTACATTTCAGGTGACGTGTCGATTGGTGAAAATAACGAAATCATGTCGCATGTTGTCATTAAAGGTAACACGACGATTGGTTGCGATAACCGTATCTTCCCCCAAGCTATCATTGGTGAAGAAAACCAAGATAAAAAATATGGTGGTGAAGACACAAGAGTTATTATTGGCGATCGTAACGTTATCCGTGAAAGTGCTCAGATTCATCGAGGCACCACTCAAGATAAGACACAAACTGTCGTAGGTAATGATAACTTGTTGTGTGTTAACGCGCATATTGCCCATGACGTGATTGTTGGAAATCATACTCACATTGGTAACAATGCTATTTTGGGTGGGCATGTGACAGTCGGTGATTATGCTGGTGTGATGGCTCTGTCTGCGATTCATCCATTTTGCACCGTCGGTGCTTATGCTTACGTTGGCGGATGTTCAGCCGTTGTTCAAGATGTCCCTGCGTATGTACTTGCACAAGGTAATCATGCAACGCCATTCGGTCTCAATTTAGTTGGTTTGAAGCGTAACGGTTTTGAAAAGCCAGAACTAAGAGCACTACAAAAAGCGTATAAAGAAATATACCGCTCTGGCAAAACTTTGGCTGAAGTGAAGCCTGTTTTAGAAGAAATGGCGGTAGAGTTTCCAGCTGTAAGCCGTCTGATCGACAGTTTCGAAAATTCAGAGCGCGGCATTATCCGCTAAATACGGACAGACATGTATCGTCTGCAAATGACGAGAACAAAAGATCGCTGGTGTGATACTTAGCGGTCTTTTTGTCTTTTAGATTCGATATAACCTTACTTGGACAAGAATGACGTCAACAAAGGGAAAAAGCATGGCAAGACCACTTCGAATTGGCATTGTCGCCGGTGAGTTATCTGGCGACACGTTAGGTGAAGGTTTCATCACATCAATCAAACAACGCTACCCTGATGCAGAATTTGTCGGCATTGGTGGCCCTAAAATGATTGCGCAAGGTTGTGAGTCTCTATTTGATATGGAAGAACTTGCAGTCATGGGCCTGGTTGAGGTATTGGGTCGCCTAAGACGTTTATTGCATGTTAAGGCGGAGCTTGTTCGTTACTTCTCTGAAAATCCTGTTGATGTCTTTGTTGGTATTGATGCCCCGGATTTTAACTTAAGGCTAGAATTAGACCTTAAAAAAGCGGGCACACCGACAGTACATTATGTCAGCCCGTCTGTTTGGGCCTGGCGACAAAAACGTATTATCAAAATTGGTGAAGCCACTGACCTTGTGTTGGCTTTTTTGCCATTTGAAAAGGCATTCTATGATCAGCACAATGTGCCTTGCGAATTCGTTGGACACACATTAGCCGATGCTATTCCTTTGCAGTCAGATCAGCACTCCGCTCGCGCACTCTTAGGTCTTGAGCAAGATAAAACTTGGCTCGCAGTGTTACCAGGAAGCCGAAATAATGAACTTAAGATGTTATCTCAGCCGTTTATCGAAACTTGTCAACGACTGCACGCTGATAATCCTAACTTAGGCTTCGTGGTTGCTGCTGTCAATGACAAGCGCCGACAGCAGTTTGTTGAAGCTTGGAAAACCTTCGCCCCAGAGTTAGATTTTCACATAGTTCAAGATACCGCGAGAAACGTCATCACCGCTGCTGATGTCGTATTGCTCGCATCGGGAACCGTAGCACTAGAGTGTATGTTGATAAAAAGGCCGATGGTTGTTGGTTACAAAATGAATGCGATCACCACATTTTTAGCCAAGCGCTTAGTGAAAACCAAATACGTGTCATTGCCTAACATTTTAGCCGATGATGGGATCGTAGAAGAATGCTTGATGGACGCGTGTACGGTCGAAAATCTGTATAATGCGTTAACCGTATTATTAAACCAAGATAACACCGCGGTGCTAGACAAGTTCACCGAAATGCATCATTGGATCCGGAAAAACGCCGATGAGCAAGCTGCTCAAGCCGTATTGAAACTAATTAATAAGTGAAGAACATGACCAAGAAAACGCCTGTAGAGTATCCGCCTTTTGAATATCCGCATGGTTATAGCATGATTGCAGGGGTGGACGAGGTTGGGCGTGGACCACTCGTTGGGGACGTGGTGACTGCCGCGGTCATTCTAGACCCAAATAACCCAATCTCGGGGCTGGCTGACTCCAAAAAACTGTCAGAAAAAAAACGGCTAGCACTCTACCCAGAAATTAAAGAAAAAGCGCTGGCGTGGGCGGTTGGACGTTGTTCGCCAGAAGAAATCGATGAATTGAATATTCTTCAAGCGACGATGGTGGCGATGCAAAGAGCGGTCGCCGGGCTTCAGGTTAATCCTGATCTTGTGTTAATTGACGGCAATCACACACCAAGTTTGCCAATGGATTCACAAGCTGTGGTTAAAGGGGACTTACGCGTCTCAGAAATTAGTGCCGCATCAATTATTGCTAAAGTTGTCCGAGACGCTGAAATGGACGAGTTGGATAAACGTCATCCTCAATTTGGCTTTGCTCAACATAAAGGCTATCCAACAAAAGCACACTTTGATGCGATTGAGCAACATGGTGTTATTGACGAGCACCGCAAAAGTTTTAAGCCGGTTAAGCGCGCTTTGGGTATTGAATAAGCAATGATGACCATGAACCACACTATTGTGACAATTAGGATTTAGTATGTCAGATCCCAAGTTTATACACCTGCGTGTACATAGTGATTTCTCTATGGTGGATGGCCTATCGAAAGTGCCGCCGCTCGTCAAGAAAGTCGCTGAGATGAATATGCCAGCCATGGCGCTTACCGACTTTACTAACTTGTGTGGCTTAGTGAAGTTTTACAGCAATGCTCATGGTTGCGGAATTAAGCCTATTATTGGGGCTGATTTTGCAATGCAGTCCGATGAATTTGGCGACGAGCTGACGGGTATTACGGTTCTTGCAATCAATAACACTGGCTATAACAATCTGACATTACTGATTTCCAAAGCTTATCTTCGCGGTCATGTGCAACACCAGCCAGTCATTGACAAAGCATGGCTACCAGAGCTCTCTGAAGGTTTAATCGTACTTTCTGGAGGCAAGAATGGCGAAGTCGGTAGGGCATTATTAAAAGGCAACCGAGCGTTAGCTAATCAATGTCTGGAGTTTTACGAGACCCATTTCACTGACCGATTTTATCTTGAGCTACTGCGTACTGGTCGTCCTGACGAAGAGAGCTACTTGCACTTTGCGATTGAAATCGCAGAAGCGCGAGGCTTGCCGATTGTTGCGACGAATGAAGTGGTTTTTGTTGAGCCTGAACTGTTTGATGCTCATGAAATTCGCGTAGCGATTCATGATGGCTATACCATTGATGATCCAAAACGGCCAAAGCGTTATAGCGCACAGCAGTATCTTCGTTCTGAAGAAGAAATGTGTGAACTGTTTGCTGATATCCCAGAAGCATTACAAAACTCAGTAGAAATCGCCAAGCGTTGTAACGTGACGGTTCGCCTAGATGAATATTTCTTGCCTGCGTTCCCGACAGAAGGGATGCTTGAAACTGACTTTTTGGTGAAAAAATCACAGGAAGGGCTAGAAGAGCGACTTGAGTTTCTATTTCCTGATGAAGAAGAGCGCGCGAAGCGTCGCCCAGAATATGACGAACGTCTGCAGGTAGAGCTCGATGTTGTCAATGAAATGGGATTCCCAGGTTATTTCTTGATCGTAATGGAGTTTATCCAATGGTCAAAAGATAATGATATCCCCGTTGGGCCCGGCCGAGGGTCAGGTGCTGGTTCACTTGTTGCTTATGCGCTAAAAATTACCGATTTAGACCCGTTGGAATATGATTTACTATTCGAGCGCTTTTTGAACCCAGAACGTGTCTCGATGCCCGATTTTGATATCGACTTCTGTATGGACAAGCGTGATCAGGTTATTGATCATGTGGCTGAAATGTATGGGCGTGACGCGGTATCTCAAATCATAACGTTCGGTACAATGGCCGCGAAAGCGGTTATTCGAGATGTTGGACGTGTCCTAGGGCACCCCTTTGGCTTTGTGGATCGCATTTCAAAGCTGATCCCACCGGATCCAGGGATGACGCTGGACAAAGCCTTCAAGGCTGAACCTGCACTGCCTCAGTTATATGACGGCGATGAAGAAGTCCGAGATTTGATCGATATGTGTCGAATCTTAGAAGGCTGTACTCGTAATGCGGGTAAGCACGCCGGTGGTGTTGTTATCTCGCCAACCACGATCACGGATTTTGCGCCTATTTATGCGGATGCAGAGGGGAACTTCCCAGTTACCCAGTTCGACAAAAATGATGTAGAAACCGCGGGCCTAGTTAAGTTTGACTTCTTAGGTCTAAGAACCCTCACAATCATTGATTGGGCGCTAGGTCTGATTAATCCTCGTTTGGAAAAAGAAGGCAAAGAACCGGTTCGAATTGAATCGATTCCTTTGGAAGATCCTGCTTCGTTTAGGTTACTACAAAACTCCGAAACCACGGCTGTTTTCCAGCTGGAATCGCGTGGTATGAAGGATTTGATTAAGCGACTCCAGCCTGACTGTTTTGAAGATATTATCGCTTTGGTGGCGCTTTTCCGTCCAGGTCCATTGCAGTCGGGGATGGTGGATAACTTTATCGACCGTAAACATGGTCGTGAAGCCGTCTCATACCCAGATGAAAAATGGCAACATGAGTCACTAAAAGAGACGTTAGAGCCGACGTACGGCATTATCTTGTATCAAGAACAAGTGATGCAAATTGCCCAAATTTTAGCCGGTTATACGCTAGGCGGCGCCGATATGCTTCGTCGTGCGATGGGTAAGAAAAAGCCAGAAGAGATGGCAAAGCAACGTACTATCTTTGAAGAAGGTGCGGTGGCGAATGGCGTGGATGGTGAGCTCTCGATGAAGATCTTCGATCTGGTTGAGAAGTTTGCAGGCTATGGCTTTAACAAATCTCACTCCGCCGCTTATGCGCTGGTGTCTTATCAGACGCTATGGCTTAAAACCCATTATCCTGCCGAGTTCATGGCTGCGGTAATGACGGCGGATATGGACAACACAGAAAAAGTGATTGGACTGGTGGACGAGTGTCTACGCATGAAGCTTAAGTTGTTGCCACCAGATATCAACTCAGGGCTGTATCGCTTTAATGTCGATGATGATGGTGCTATCGTCTATGGTATCGGCGCTATCAAAGGGGTGGGTGAAGGTCCAATTGAAGCCATTATTGATGCACGAAATAAAGGTGGACATTTCCGAGACTTATTCGACTTTTGTGCACGTCTTGACCTTAAAAAAGTCAACAAGCGTGTTATAGAAAAGCTGATTATGGCGGGCGCACTAGACCGATTAGGTCCACACCGAGCAGCGTTGATGGCATCACTTAACGATGCAGTGAAGGCCGCCAGCCAACATCATCAGGCTGAAGCATTCGGCCAGTCGGATATGTTTGGGGTATTGACCGAAGCACCAGAAGACGTTGAGCATAAATACGTTCAGGTACCAGCATGGCCTGAAAAAGTGTGGCTAGAGGGAGAACGAGAAACACTCGGTCTTTATTTGACCGGCCATCCCATAAATGCGTATTTAAGGGAACTGAATAAATACACCAGTTGTCGACTAAATGAAGCGACGCCAACACGACGAGATCAGTCGTTAACACTTTCCGGCTTAGTGATTGCCGCAAGAGTGATGACAACAAAGCGTGGTAATCGTATTGGCTTGATGACATTGGACGACCGTTCTGGACGTATGGAAGTGATGTTGTTCTCAGATGCGCTAGATAAATATGCTGAATTGCTCGAAAAAGACAAAATAGTGGTTGTTTCTGGACAGGTCAGCTTTGATGACTTCAATGGTGGGCTTAAAATGTCCGCCCGCGAAGTTTTAGACTTGGGAAGCGCACGCGAGAAATTTACTCGCGGATTATCAATTTCGTTGCTAGATAAACAAATTGATGAGCGTTTTTACCAACGCTTTACTGATATTCTAGCGCCACATAAAGCTGGAACAGTACCGGTTAATATTTATTACCAGCGTGAAGATGCGCGAGCAAAACTGACACTGGGAACAGAATGGCGTGTCACACCAAACGACACGTTGTTAGAAGAATTACAGCAGTTACTTGGTCAAGACCAGGTAGAACTCGAATTTAACTAATTGGGTCCTCAACATTATCTGAGGACTGAATCGAAAAGGATTCATTGATGAGCTTGAACTTTCTTGAATTTGAAAAGCCAATTGCAGAACTAGAAGCTAAAATCGAAGCCTTGCGCGATGTATCTCGCCATGGTGGTGATAGCGCGATTGATTTAGACAAAGAAATTGAACAACTAGAGAAGAAAAGCCTAGAGCTTAAAAAGAAGATCTTTAGTGATTTAGGTGCATGGCAAGTCGCACAATTGGCTCGCCACCCTCAGCGTCCTTATACGCTAGATTACATCGAGCACGCCTTTACTGAGTTCGATGAGCTTGCTGGTGACCGTGCTTTTGCTGACGACAAAGCTATTGTTGGTGGTATGGCACGACTAGACGGTCGCCCA
Source organism: Vibrio nomapromontoriensis (assembly GCF_050337205.1). Lineage (NCBI taxonomy): Bacteria > Pseudomonadati > Pseudomonadota > Gammaproteobacteria > Vibrionales > Vibrionaceae > Vibrio > Vibrio nomapromontoriensis. Next base: position 165,688 of record NZ_JAKJSS010000011.1, on the reverse strand, counting down.
GTGATGATTATTGGTCATCAAAAGGGCCGCGAAACGAAAGAAAAAGTGAAGCGTAATTTTGGTATGCCAAAGCCAGAAGGTTACCGTAAAGCATTGCGCTTAATGGAAATGGCTGAGCGCTTCCAAATGCCGATCATTACGTTTATTGATACGGCAGGTGCGTACCCTGGTGTTGGCGCGGAAGAGCGTGGCCAGTCTGAAGCTATCGCAAAAAATCTGAAAGTGATGTCTGGTCTGACTGTGCCGGTCATTTGTACGGTTGTTGGTGAAGGTGGTTCTGGCGGCGCATTAGCCATTGGTGTGGGTGATTACGTGAATATGCTTCAATACTCTACGTACTCGGTAATCTCACCAGAAGGTTGTGCGTCTATTTTATGGCGTGATTCAGACAAAGCCCCACAAGCTGCTGAAGCGATGGGCTTAGTCGCTCCTCGATTAAAAGAGCTTGAGCTTATTGATGATATCATCGAAGAGCCATTAGGTGGTGCACATCGTGATCCAATTAAGATGGCAGAAAACCTCAAGGCAACGCTATTGCGTCAGCTTGAGGACTTGGAGCAACTGGATCATGAATCGTTGCTTGACCGTCGTTATAAGCGTTTAATGAGTTACGGCTACTGTTAAGCCCATCTCATTAGTATAATAAAGCGAGCATAGGCTCGCTTTATTTGTTTTTAGGATCAGCAATGGTACTTTATCAGCAATTCTCAAACGCTTTATCTGCGTCATTAACCGATAGCTCTAAAATCATTCTCGCGTTTAGTGGTGGCATGGACTCGCGTGTATTATTGCGATTGCTTGCTATTTACGCCAAGCAACACCCGACCCGACAATGTCTTGCGGTTCACATCCATCATGGGTTAAGTGATAACGCGGAACGATGGCTGGCGGACTGTCAGCGTTGGGCTTCGGAAGAGGGTATTACGTTTGCGGCAGAGAGAGTACAACTTAGTCTTGGTGACAGGCAAAGTGTGGAAAAGGCCGCGCGCGACGCTCGATATCACGCGTTAGAACAATATGTTGAAGCTGGTGATGTTTTAATAACCGGACAGCATTTAGACGATCAAGCAGAAACGTTCTTGTTAGCGTTAAAACGAGGAAGCGGACCTAAGGGGTTATCCTCAATGGCTGAAGACATGGCCTGGGGAAAAGGGCGTCTTGTTCGTCCACTATTGACGACGGCTCAATCGGCTATTGCCTCGTTTGCTCAGCAAGAAAACCTGGAGTGGGTTGTGGATGAGAGCAATGAGGATACGCGGTTCGATCGTAACTTTCTTCGTCATGAAGTGATGCCTGTTGTTAATCGTCGTTGGCCGAGTTTTGCTCACGCTGTACATCGAAGTGCTCGTTTGTGTGCTAATCAAGAAGCGTTGCTCCATGAAATTCTGCGCCCTGAGCTGGACGCGATGCTTGGCGCGTTGGGTGGATTATCCATATCAGCATTAATGCCCTTGTCCGCTGTGAAGCGTGATTATCTGTTGAGGCTGTGGCTGGAGTTGTTGTCAGTAGCGCTTCCTAGTGAGCGGCAGTTACAGGTACTTTGGCAAGAAGTGGCCTGTGCTAAAGATGATGCGAATCCAGAGTTGAAGTTAACCTCAGGCTCTATAAGGCGCTTTGATGGGCAATTATATTGGGTTGCTAATAGTCAAGATGTGTCGGGGAGTTCGCAATGTTGGGATTTATCGAGCAAGTTACCTTTACCCGATGATTTGGGACTGCTGCGTGTTATCAGTGCTACTCAACCGGCAACCATGACATTAAATCGCTCAGCGCTAACGGCTCCCGTCACTGTCACGTTTAACCCGGAAGGCCTCTGTGCTCATCCTCAGGGGCGCAGCGGTTCACGGAAAATGAAAAAACTATATCAAGAGTACAGAATACCAAGTTGGCAGCGTCGTCGTTTGCCTATCTTAATGGTTAATGAGAAAGTAGTAGCGGTGGCTAACTTATTTGTCGATAAAGCTTTTTATGGCTCAGACTGTGAACTAATTTGGGACAAGTGAACCAATTTCATGTCACAATCGTAAGCATAATAAATCGCCAGATACGGGAAGGCGTCTTCGATAACTTGTTATCTGGTATATATGGAAATAGCAAAAAGGTAATGCAATGAATAAATTCGTGATAGGTGCAGCACTCGCTGTCAGTGTATTGAGTGGAACCGCAGTCGCGGCTGACGTACAAGCAGGTAAGGCAAAAGCAGCGATTTGCGCCGCTTGTCACGGAGCCGATGGCATGGCTGTAATACCGGGCTACCCACACCTTAAAGGTCAGAACGAACAATATTTAGTGTCATCCATTAAGGCTTACAAAAACAAAGATCGTAATGGTGGCTTAGCGGCAGTGATGCAGGCTCAGGCTTCTATGCTTAGCGATGAAGATATCGCCAATGTTGCCGCTTACTATGCAAGCTTGAAGTAATTATTACAAAAAATTCTAATCTAGAGCCCGAAGCTGTCCTTCGGGCTTTTTGTTTTGATTGATTGTTTTTACTGGCTGCCAGATAATATCGACATAAAAGTGATGTAAGGGAAGAACATGAAAAAGATTGAAGCGATTATCAAACCTTTTAAGCTAGATGACGTGCGTGAAGCGCTAGCAGAAGTGGGTATCACAGGTATGACAGTATCTGAAGTCAAAGGGTTTGGGCGTCAGAAAGGACACACTGAGCTTTACCGCGGTGCGGAGTACATGGTGGACTTCCTTCCTAAAGTGAAGCTAGAGATTGTTGTCTCTAGCGATGTTGCGGACCAGTGTGTTGATACTATTATCGAAACCGCTCAGACTGGCAAAATTGGTGATGGTAAAATCTTTATTACCGATATCGATCGTGTGGTACGTATTCGTACTGGCGAGGAAGATGAAGACGCAATTTAATCCAACTCGGATACACTGTAAAAAGGAGTAGTTATCTACTCCTTTTTTTATTGGGAGGTAGTAACGAATGAAAGTGAAGTGGCTGATATGGGGAGTCTTTGTTGTCACCCTAATGATGTTCGGCAGTTTCCAACTGATTTTTACCACGCGAGCTACCCCTGAAGTGACGTCCATTCATAGCGGTAACGTCGCCACAGAGCTGAAATGTCATCAAAGCGATAGTGCGCAAGCTATCGATGATGCCGGTCGGTTGAATATATTGGTGTGGAACATCTATAAGCAGAACCGTGAAAATTTATTGTCTGAGCTGGAGCGTTTGTCTAAGGGCAAGCAGCTCGCATTGTTGCAGGAGGCCAATCTCGACGCGCCTTTTTTGCAATGGCTAAAGAACTCAAGTTGGAGTAGCCAACAAGCCAGTGCTTTTAAGGCTTTTGATGTGTCTGCTGGCGTGCTTAATCTTAGTACTCACATGCCGTCTATTGCGTGTGCTAATTTGCAAGTTGAACCATGGCTGCGGTTACCTAAATCGGGCTTATATGCAGAGTACGCATTAAGTAATGGGACAAAACTCATTACCGTGAATCTTCACTCTGTTAACTTTACGGTCGGGACAGAGGAATATCAGGCGCAGTTAGAGTCGTTTAAGCAGGTGTTAATTAGCCATAAAGGCGCATTATTGATCGCCGGGGACTTTAATAGTTGGAGCGAGGAGCGTCTTGAGGTTTTGCGTAGTGTGCTTAAAAAGTACCACATTAAAGAAGTGACCTTTAAAGATGATAACCGAAAACGCTTTATTACCGGTTTGCCACTAGACCATATTTTTTATCGCGGCATGACGTTATTGTCTTCATCCTCACCGCCATCCACGGCATCGGATCATAACCCCATGATGGCTGAGTTTCGCCTTGATTGATGCATTGTGAATAGAGCATAAAAAAACGGCCTTGATAGGCCGTTTTTTTGATTTTTATTTCGTAATAGCGATGACTTGTTTTAGTCAGGTTAAGCGATTAAGCGCTAGTTTTAGTGACATCAACATAAAGCTTGAGCTTTTGACCTGGCTTTAAGTATCGCTGCTTTTCAAGACCATTCCATTTGACGATGTCATTAGTGCGAACATTAAATTTATGCGCAATACCACTGACGGTATCGCCACTTCTCACCGAATAAAATACCGTTCGAATGATGGCACCATTTGACTGGTCTTTCCAAATGACAATCTCTTGCCCAATACGAAGGGTATCTCGTGGTCCCATGCCGTTCCATTTTGCTAACGATTGATGAGACACTTTGTTGGCTTTTGCAATCGACCATAAACTATCACCACTGGCGACTTTATGAGTGATTTTGTAATTACCGCGAGATGTTGACTGTGTCTTTGCTAGGCGGTTAGAGGCACTTAACGCGTAGATGTCATCATTTTTCGTTGAAGTCGGGACCAGTAAATACTGGCCAGCGCGAATGTTGTTATTTCTTAATCCGTTCGCTTTTTGAATGACTTTGGTCGTGGTTTGATGTTTTTGTGCAATCACGCTTAACGAATCCCCAGATTGAACCTTATAACGTACCAGGCGCATGCCTTTTCCGCGGTTTTTCTTTAGTTCTTCTTGGAATTGCTCAACACTTGCTATTGGCAGTAGTAACGATTGTGGCCCTGATGGTGCCGTCGCCCATTGGTTATAGGCAGGGTTATAACCTTGCAATTCTTTCACTGAAATACCAGCATATTTTGCCGCGATGGCTAAATCGAGCTGCTCTTCTGGATCGATCAACTGTAATGCTGGTTGGTTTGGGATCGCAGGGATGTTGAGACCGTACTTTTCTTGATTGGCGAGTACGTCAGCTAGCGCAAGTAATTTTGGTACATAACTGCTTGTCTCTTTCGGGAGATCAAGCGAGAAGAAATCAGTAGGTTTGTTGAGTTTTTTGTTTTTACGAATGGCGCTGTTTACACGTCCACCGCCGCTATTATAAGCCGCGATAGCATGATGCCAGTTGCCATCAAAACGTTTATTAAGTTGTGTTAGGAAGTCTAATGCTGCGGTTGTCGAGGCGGTGACGTCTCTTCGTCCGTCATACCAATAGGTTTGCTCTAGTCCGAATGCTTTGCCTGTTGCGGGGACGAATTGCCATAAGCCTGCAGCACTACCATGTGAATACGCAAAGGCATCAAATGAACTCTCAACGACAGGTAGCAGTGCTAACTCTAAAGGTAGCCCACGCTTTTCAATTTCCTCGGTAATTAAATAAAGGAATGGCTGAGCGCGTTGTGAAACCGTTTTTAGGTGACTTGGGTGCTTGATATACCATTGGCGATAGTAATCGACTTTAGCGTGATCTGGCGTTGGCATTTTCAGCTGCATCGCAATGCGCTTCCACACATCTTCTTGTTGCTGTGGGGTAAGGGTTTTAGGTTCCGCGACAGCAGGCTCAACAGAAGCAGGTTTGGTGGTTGTAGTTTTTGCTGTTTCTGAAGGAGAGTTGGTCGGCTCTGTTGTGGTACTGCTTGAATCTGGCTGAGTCATTTGACACCCAGCCAGCAACAGGGCTAAGGCCCAACTGATTTTCTTATGCATAGTCTTTACTACAAACGATTACTTGAACGGTCGTGCATAATACTAATACGGTTGGTGCCAATACAAGCAGGAAAACGTTAAAATTCGTTTTTCCACTCACGTAATGCGGTAAAAGTAGACACAGGATCGTTGTTGATGCTTCTATTTGCAACGGATTTCATCACTTCTATTTGCTGAGTTCGCAAGAATGGGTTAATGCGTTTCTCGATGGAAATTGAGGTCGGCAGAGTAGGAATGCCTTGTACTCGCTTCTGATTGGCTTGCTCTCGATAATCGTGAAGGTAGGCATTATGAGGCTCGATTGCCATCGCGAAAGCAAGATTGCTCAGCGTATACTCGTGAGTGCAATATACGTCAGTTTCTTCTGGTAACAATGTCAGTTTCTGTAAGGAGTTGAACATCTGTTCTGGCGTCCCTTCAAAAATTCGACCACACCCGGCTGAAAACAACACATCACCACAAAATAGTTTTGCGTCGCCAACATAGCCAATATGGTCGAGGGTATGCCCGGGTAAATCTAAGACTAAGAATTCTTCACCAAATAAGTGAATGCGGTGTCCTTCGGAGACTTGATGCGTTAAGTGCGGAATGGCGTTGTTTTCTGGGCCTATTACGGTGAGATTAGGGTACTTGGCTACGAGTGCTTCAATACCATTAATATGATCCCAGTGATGATGGGTAATCATGATGGTGGTGAGTTCAAGCTGATTTTTTTCTAAATAGGCAATGACGGGTTCCGCATCACCAGGATCGACAACAGCGCACAACTTCTGGTTATTTTGAATCAGCCAGATGTAATTATCATTAAATGCGGGTATGCTTTTGATATGTAACATTGTTGTTTCTCCAATTCACTTTGAGAGAGAGCGCGAAAATATGAAGCCAGCACGCAGCAAGAAAAAGCTCGACCATCCCCATTCTTGGGAAGAACTTGCCAACGGTCAATGGGTTTCTGAATCTATTCAGACTCGTTTAGATGAGTGGTGCCCAAAGCTTTTTGGTTATCATATGCTTAAACTCGGTGGCTTAAGCTGTGAGTTGACAAGCTGTAACTGCAATATACAGCATCAAGTTAATTTAGACGCTAAAAACCCACTGCACAATGTGATCGCTGATCGTTATGAATTGCCTTTCTTAGAAAAAAGTTTTGATGCGGTGATTCTTTCCCACCAACTTGAGTACTGCGATGATCCCCATCGCTTATTACGCGAGGTTGACCGTGTGATGATTGATGACGGTTATCTTATTATCACCGGCTTTAATCCAATTAGCTTCACCGGGCTTGCGAGTTTGATGCCTTGGAGACGTAATAACTTTCCATGGAGTGGGCGCATGTTTACGCCCAATCGAATTCGAGATTGGCTAAGTGTACTTAATTATCAGGTCATCCATGCTGACACCTATGCGTTGTTTCCAATGAAGCGACATCGCACGATGTGGACATGGCTAGAGAGTAGCGTGGGAGACTGGGCTTCACCGATGGGGAGTTTGTACTTCATTGTTGCTCGAAAGCGGACGTATCCGCTGAAACCAATAAAGCCGCATTGGCAGTTAAAGAAAAAGCTCACGCCGGTGAGCTTGAATTATCGAACCGCCGATAAACGCAAGACTAACTAGGCTGATAGCCTACATCGTCTTCGGTCGGGTTTTCAGCCCCATGTCTTGCCAGTTCATCACACATTTCATTTTCGCGGTGGCCAGCGTGTCCTTTGACCCAGCGCCAATCGACAGAATGGCGCGCGGTCTCTTCATCTAGCGCTTTCCAAAGGTCGGCATTTTTCACGGGTTTCTTGTCGGCGGTTTTCCAACCGCGCTTTTTCCAGTTGTGAATCCACTGTGTAATGCCTTGACGTACATATTGACTGTCGGTGGTAAGAATGACATTGCACGGCTCTTTGAGTGTTTTAAGTGCAACGATGGTTGCCATCATCTCCATGCGATTGTTGGTTGTGAGCTGATAGCCTTTGGATAATTTTTTTTCAGTTTGTTTATAGCGCAGTACGATGCCATACCCGCCAGGCCCCGGATTACCTAAGCAAGATCCGTCAGTGAAAATTTCAACCTGTTTCGCCATGATTTGATACTATGTAGGTCTGTAACTTTATTTCTATAGTCTGACATACAAAACATCATGAATACCAGTCTCAATTCAGAACAACGCAGAATCATCGTACTCGATACGGAAACGACGGGTATGAACCGTGAAGGTGGCCCTCACTACCTAGGGCATCGAATTATAGAAATTGGTGCGGTTGAGATCATCAATCGAAAATTCACCGGAAGGCACTTCCACGTTTATATCAAGCCCGATCGTCTGATCCAGCCCGATGCGATTGCCGTTCACGGTATTACGGATGAGTTCTTATTAGACAAACCAGAATATAAGCAAATCCATGCCGAGTTTCTTGAATTCATTGCCGGTGCTGAGCTGGTGGCTCACAACGCGCCCTTCGATGTGGGCTTCATGGATCTTGAGTTTTCCATGGTGGATGCGAGCATTGGCAAAACGGAAGATCATTGCAAGGTTACCGATACCTTGGCAATGGCAAAGCGTATGGCCAACATGCCCGCAAGGAAAAACCTTGATTCCTTAGCGAAGCATTACACCATCGATACCTCTGCTCGTATATTGCACGGCGCTTTACTCGATGCGGAAATTCTTGCTGACGTTTATTTAGCAATGACAGGTGGGCAGACGCACTTGCAGTTCAATGCTGGTCAATCTGGGGACTCGGACTCAGAAATGATCAAAAGATTAACGACAGGACGAAAAGCGCTAAAGGTTTTGCATGCAACGGCCGATGAAATAGAAGCGCATAATTCGCGTTTGGATATCGTAGCAAAAGGCGGTAACTGTTTGTGGCGCCAGTAGGAGAAAGGCATGCAGAGGATTTTCATAGCGTTTAGTCTGTGGTTGACGCTCATTGGGACAGCGATGGCCAGTGACTCTGCTATGTCATTTTTGGATAACCGATTTCGTGTAGATGAAACCATTGAGCGAATTACGTTTCTTGTTTATCGCAAAGATAATTCCCGCCCTGTCACCTTAGTTCGCCCTGATGGCAGAAAATACTATGCTTGGAAACACCCTGCCAACGTGCATTGGATTGAAGAGCCTACCGCTGATATTGTGACGATTGAGCGCCCTATGCCAGGCCCTTGGCAAGCTATTGGCAAAGTCACCCCTAAGAATAATATCCAGTTAGTCTCTAAGCTGTCGTTAAAAGCGCAAACCCTGCCTGAGCGTCTGTATCAAGGTGAAAAAGTTAAATTTACAGCTCGTCTTCTCAGTGACGGCGAGCCGCTTATTATCGACAGCATTCTGACTCATGTGAATTTAAAAGTTGTCATGACACGCTATCTTGAGGAGCAGGGGGCCAAGGATTCTAAGGTGACACCTATTCCCATCGTTATCGGTGAGTTTTTTGATAATGGTGCAGGGCTCGATGAGCGTTCTGGCGATGGTATCTTTACCGTCGAACTTCCTATCACCATAGAACCGGGTAAGTATAATGTACGAATTACCACGGGTAATGGCGTATTTCTACGGGCATTAGAACAAGAGGTGTTTGTCTATCCGACACCGTTTGTCACTCGCTTTATACAAGGCGATGAGAACTCTCCTCACCAACTATTACTGCGTGGTGAAGCGGCCACTATCGAGGCCGGCAGTTTGGCGACATCAATAGAGTTGATTTCTCCTAGTGAGAGTGAGCAGGTTGTGCAAGCTCAAGCTGATGGCAGTGAGATGGAAGTGACGTCATTGTTTACCGATCTTAATGAAGTTGGCACCTATCATTGGTCTGGGCATGTTTATGCCGATGAGGCGGTGACAGAGCGAGAGCTCGTCTTTGATTTACCTAGTCGCTCATTTAGTGTGGTGGGAGCGATTGACCTGAACAAAGCACAAGAATTGCAAGAGGCAGCTCGAGAAGCGAAGAAGAAAGCGCAGCAAGAAGCGCAAATCGCGCAACATCGAGCAGAGGTAAAACAGCGTGCGCTTATTGCGATTGTTGTTGGTAATACGGTATTGCTGCTGGTGGGAGCGTTGGTGTGGTGGATTGTCAGACGAAAGCGGGCAATACGTGCGGTAACCCCCGAAATGCAGTTGAAGATGCCAAGCTAACCGGTAAGGGCGCGCTGCGGTCTACTCCGTGGTGTATGGAACAAAAAATGCCAACCGTATGGTTGGCATTTTATTAGGAGAATAAAAATAGGCTAATCTCTATCTTCAACTAAACCCCTATCTTCAACTAAATCTCTATCTTCAACTTCCTCTCTATCGCTGTTTATGCCACTTCCTCCATGGCTGGATAGACAGGCTTTGCTGCGAGTTCCTCTGATGAGAAGTCATCGACATTAATGGTATAGAGACGATGGGCTTCCGCCGTTTTTAATACCATCGCTTCGTCTTGACCAATAATGCCTTTTTCTAAACCGATTTCAGCGACGCTATCGAGGTTCGTGAATGGACGGCGTTGACCTAATTCTTTACAGATTTTATTGAAAATAGGTTCTGCTTTTAATACCACTTCTAAAGCACGCTCAATACGGCCAGCAGGGTTAAACTCCGTCGGCTCTAAGTATTGACCGCGGCCAAGGCGGCTACGTGCACCACAAGGCGTTTGAAGGATTCGCGCCACTTGGCTATCGAGTTTATCCGATGGTGCGACTCTCACAGTGCCAAACGGTAAAACAACAACGCGTAACAGTCGACCAATGGTCTTATTAGGGAAGTTGGTTAAAAAGTCATCCAAAGCTTGTTCGGTTTGTTTCAAACTATCTTGCAGGCCCCAGTGCATCAGCGGCAGATCTTCACTTTGACGACCTTCGTTATCAAAGCGTTTAAGTGCTGCAGTACTCAAATACAATTGGCTTAAAATATCACCAAGACGAGCAGAGAGACGTTCTTTACGTTTTAGTGAACCACCTAGCACTGCCATCGAGACGTCTGACAATAAGGCTAGGTTAGCACTATAACGATTAAGCTGTTGATAGTATCGCTTTGTCGCATCTTTATGAGGAGCATCTGAGCCGCGACCATCGGTAATACCTAACCACAAGCTGCGGATGAAGTTACTAATGGCAAATGACACGTGACCTGCTAGCGCCTTATCAAAGTCTGAGACGGCGCTGCCCTGTGTTGAGTAAGCGGCTTCCATTTCTTTTAGGACGTAAGGGTGACAACGAATCGCACCTTGCCCGTAAATGATCATTGAACGTGTCAGGATATTCGCGCCTTCAACGGTAATCGCAATAGGTGCACCTTGGTAGCCTCGTGCAAGGAAGTTTGATGGACCAAGACAGACGCCTTTACCGCCAACAATGTCCATTGCATCGATAATGGCGCGCTGACCTCTGTGCGTACAGTGATACTTAACAATGGCAGAAATCACCGAAGGCTTCTCTCCCAAATCGATACCTGTGACCGTTAGGCTGCTTGCCGCGTCCATCACGTAAGCATTACCAGCAATACGTGCCAACGGCTCTTCAATCCCTTCCATATAGCCGATAGGCTGTTTAAATTGACGACGGATGCGTGCGTAGGCCCCTGTCGCTAATGCTGCTGTTTTTATGCCACCTGTGGAGTTTGAAGGCAGGGTAATCCCCCGTCCTACTGACAGACACTCAACTAACATGCGCCAGCCTTGACCGGCCATTTTAGGTCCACCAATGATGAGATCGAGAGGAACGAAAAGAGACTGCGCTTTAGTCGGGCCATTTTGGAACGGCAAGTTTAATGGGAAATGACGATTACCGATTTCCACACCTTTAAGGTCAGTGGGGATCAGCGCACAAGTAATACCGAGGTCGGTTTTGTCTCCAAGTAGACCATCGGGATCTTGAAGTTTAAAAGCTAGTCCCAGAACCGTTGCGACTGGTGCTAACGTGATATATCGCTTATTCCAGGTGAGGTTCATCCCTAATACTTCTTTGCCTTCCCATTTTCCTTTACAGACTACGCCAAAGTCAGGGATGGATCCCGCATCAGAGCCAGCCTCTGGACTGGTTAATGCAAAGCATGGAATTTCTTTACCCACCGCTAAGCGAGGTAAGTAATAATCTTTTTGCTCTTCGGTACCATAATGCTGTAATAACTCACCTGGACCCAGTGAATTTGGGACACCAACGGTAGAGGATAGGACGCTAGATACACCGGTTAGTTTTTGTAGTACCAGTGATTGAGCGTAAGCGGAAAACTCTAACCCACCGTATTGTTTCTTAATGATCATGGCGAAAAATTTATGATCTTTTAGGTATTGCCAAACTTCAGCAGGAAGATCGGCAAGTTCGTGAGTGACTTGATAATCGTTGACCATCGCACAGACTTCGTTGACTGGCCCATCTAAAAAATCTTGCTCTTCTTGGCTAAGTTTAGGGGCGCTGATGTGTTGCAGCGTTTGCCAATTTGGTTTGCCTTTGAACAACTCGGCTTCCCACCATACCGTACCGGCATCGAGTGCTTCTTTTTCTGTTTGAGACATCGCTGGCAGCACTTTCTTAAAAAGTGCGAGTGCTTTTTCTGATACCAGTGTTTGACGTATAGCAGGAACACAAGTCACCGCGATGAGTAGCACATAGACACTCCAAGCAATAAAGCCAAAAGTGCCAAGTAGTGTTCCTATTGCCAAAGCTGCAGAAACAAGTAAAAGAGATTTTGCTAACGATGCACGTTGATAAAAGCTAACGCCAACCGCTCCGAGCAATATGACAGTAGAGAGCAAGATGTCCATGATGGTTCCTTTATCTGGGTATTGTTATTGGGTTTTTGTTATTGGGTCTATAACGCCTCTTCATGAGCAAAAATAGCAAAGGTAGGAGGTCGTACCAGTTGTTATTGTAAACTAATTATTGCAAAAATGTAAAACTTGAAGGTGTTTGCTATCACAGAATAAAGAGATGGTGAGTGTGGCTTTGGGAACCTTTGACTGAATTCAGAGAAAAAATTGATGATGTGGAGCCGATTGAACTGTGATGACTATCGACAGTCTCTCTGATTTATAGGTACACTCAAGTTAATCGATAACAACCGAACATATCGGTGAAACAAAGAGAAGAACCCTATGTACCAAGATCTGATTAAAAGTGAATTAAGCGAAGCTGCAGATGTCTTGAACGCGTTTTTAAGTGATGACGATAACATCGCAAAAATTGAAGCCGCAGCAAAAATGATAGCGGCATCATTTAAGCAAGACGGTAAAGTTTTATCTTGCGGTAATGGCGGTTCTCATTGTGATGCTATGCATTTTGCGGAAGAACTGACAGGACGCTATCGTGAAAATCGTCCAGGTTATGCTGGTATTGCTATTTCAGACGTAAGTCACCTTTCTTGCGTAAGTAACGATTTTGGGTATGAGTATGTCTTTTCGCGTTATGTTGAAGCGGTAGGCCGCAAAGGTGATGTCCTGTTTGGTCTGTCTACATCCGGTAATTCTGGTAATATTCTTAAAGCGATTGAAGCGGCAAAAGAGAAAGGCATGACAACCATTGCCTTAACCGGTAAAGATGGTGGCAAAATGGCTGGACTCGCTGATATTGAAATCCGAGTACCACATTTTGGTTATGCCGATCGTATTCAAGAGATTCACATTAAGATTATTCATATCATCATTCAGTTGATTGAAAAGGAAATGGAATAGTCGTTGCGTCGTATTTTAGAGCTGCGAGCTGTAGAACAATAGGTTATGGAGAATAAGGAACGTAATGTGTGAATTGCTTGGCATGAGCGCCAATGTGCCAACGGACATCTGTTTTAGCTTTACTGGTTTGATTCAGCGAGGTGGGAATACAGGTCCTCATAAGGATGGATGGGGAATTACTTTCTATGAAGGGAAGGGCTTTAGAACGTTTAAAGACCCAAACCAGAGTTGTGATTCGCAGATAGCGGAGTTAGTGCAAAGTTATCCAATAAAAAGCCGAGCGGTGGTGAGCCATATTCGTCAAGCCAACCGTGGTCAGGTGAACCTAGAGAATACTCACCCTTTTACGCGAGAGTTGTGGGGACGCTATTGGACATTTGCGCACAATGGTCAATTGAGTGATTACCAAAGTTTGAGAACAGGGCGTCATCGACCTGTCGGTGAAACGGACAGTGAACTGTCGTTTTGCTGGTTGCTCAGTAAATTGGAAGGTCGATTTCCTGAGCCTCCGCAAGACATGATGGCCATGTTCGCTTATGTGGCAGAATGTTGCGATGAACTGCGCCAGTTTGGTGTCTATAACATGATGCTGAGTGATGGTGAGTTCGTTATGACATTTTGTACCAACCATTTGTATTGGATCACCCGTAAAGCGCCATTTGGAAAAGCGACGTTATTGGATGAAGATGTCACGATAAACTTTCAGGTGGAAACCACACCGAATGATGTGGTCTCGGTGATCGCAACTCAGCCATTAACCGGTAATGAAACTTGGCATAGAATGAAGCCTGGTGAGTTTAATTTGTTTCATTTTGGTGAGTTGGTATTGAGCAATTCTGAGCAATTGAAGGATATTCCGTACGCGGCAGCAAAACCCGCGAGTCAGGCTCCGACGGAGCCGCTATAGCGCAAGTTATATTGAATGCCAATTTTGATTGTTTTCTTAATTGAGTTCATTGAAACAGCGGAAGCATTAAAAAAGCGAGTGTTAAAAACACTCGCTTTTTTGTATCTGCATCTTGCTAGTTAAAGCCGTGCTTTGTTATTGATCAGCGTAACCTTGAACACCAAGCTCTTTGCCATCAAGTATCGCTTTACTGCCATCCATAGACAGGCGATCCTCAACGAACCATTTCACCACCAATGGGTAGATTTGGTGTTCTTGGGTTTGAATTCGTTGTTCTAAAATTTCCACTGTGTCGTTATCAAATACTGGAACTTTAGCCTGCAAAATGATTGGGCCGCCATCAAGTTTCTCGGTGACAAAGTGGATGCTAGTACCATGATGCTCATCGCAGTTATCAATGGCGCGTTGATGCGTATTGAGACCTGGATATTTTGGTAATAGTGAAGGATGAATATTGATCATTCTCCCCATATAGTGGCGAACAAATTCACCACTCAAAATACGCATGTAACCAGCGAGTACCAATAAATCAGGATTATGCACGTCAATGCGTCGCATAAGCTCGGCATCGAAGGCTTCTCGTGATTCACTGGCTTTTGGATCAAGGAATTCTGCTTCGGCACCGGCTTTTCTTGCCCGCTCTAAAGCGAAGGCGGATTCTTTATTCGAGAATACAGCGCGCACTTTTGCGTTGGTGATCGACGTTTCACAAGCATCAATAATCGCTTGTAAATTCGTGCCATTCCCTGAAACTAAAACAACGATATTCTTCATGAATTACTTGATCTCTACTTGCTCTTCACCAGCTTCGGCAGTTGCGATCTCACCAATAACCCAAGCGTTTTCACCTTCAGCTTGTAGCAAAGCTACTGCAGCGTCAGCTTGTTCTTTTGGAAGAGCGACAACAAGACCTACGCCACAGTTAAATGTACGGTACATTTCAAATGTTTCGACATTGCCTTTCTCTTGTAGCCAGTTGAAGATGGCAGGCCATTCCCAGCTCTTACCGTCGATAACCGCTTTAGTCCCTTCAGGAAGTACGCGAGGGATGTTTTCCCAGAAGCCGCCGCCAGTGATGTGAGAAATAGCATGAATGTCATGCTCTGCGATCATTTTCAATGCCGATTTGATATAGATTTTTGTTGGTTCTAGTAGGTGCTCGCCAATGGTGCGCTCACCTAGAATTTCGTTTTTGTCTGCGCCAGATACTTCAAGCACTTTGCGGATCAAAGAGTAGCCATTTGAATGCGGGCCACTTGAACCTACAGCAATGAGTGCATCACCTGCCGCTACTTTTGTACCGTCGATGATGTCTGCTTTTTCAACGACACCAACACAGAAGCCAGCAACATCGTAGTCATCACCTTCATACATGCCAGGCATTTCAGCAGTTTCACCACCAATCAGTGCACAACCTGCTTGAACACAGCCTTCAGCAATACCAGAAACAACGTCTGCTGCAGTATCAACGTCCAGTTTGCCTGTCGCGTAGTAATCTAAGAAAAATAGTGGCTCACCACCTTGAACGATAAGATCGTTCACGCACATTGCGACTAAGTCGATACCAATGGTGTCGTGTTTTTTCAGGTCTAGTGCTAGGCGAAGTTTGGTACCTACACCATCAGTGCCGGAAACCAATACAGGCTCTTTGTATTTAGTTGGCAGCTCACATAAAGCACCAAATCCACCGATGCCTCCCATTACTTCAGGGCGACGAGTGCGCTTAACTGCGCCTTTAATACGGTCAACTAACGCGTTACCTGCATCAATGTCTACACCAGCGTCTTTATAGCTTAGGGAAGTGTTGTTTCCGCTCACGGGACAGTCCTCGATAAATAATTGGAAGTGAAAAGCGGCGCTATTCTAACAGGGCTTTGCGCAAAAAGGAAAACGTTTGCGTAAGAAAATTTAAACTATTTTTTAAGGCATGGTTTAACCAGAATAAGCAGGATTAGATCAAAGTTTTCCGTGGAAAGTTACCGTTAATGATGAAACTCACCTGAAATAAGCCAATAAAGCATGTATAATTTTGGCGTTTTGTAAAAATTGCCGGAGTTGGACATGAAAGTTGTTGAAGTTAAACACCCACTTGTTAAGCACAAACTTGGTTTGATGCGCGAAGGGGACATCAGCACAAAGCGTTTTCGTGAGCTTGCGACTGAAGTTGGTAGCTTGCTGACTTATGAAGCAACTGCAGATTTTGAGACTGAAAAAGTCACAATTGAAGGTTGGAATGGTCCAGTTGAAGTGGATCAGATTAAGGGTAAAAAAGTTACGGTTGTTCCAATTCTTCGTGCTGGTCTAGGCATGATGGATGGCGTTCTTGAGCATATGCCAAGTGCACGTATTAGTGTTGTTGGTGTTTACCGTGATGAAGAAACACTTGAGCCAGTGCCTTACTTTAACAAACTAGCATCAAACATGGACGAGCGTATTGCACTAGTTGTTGACCCAATGCTAGCAACGGGCGGTTCAATGATCGCCACTATCGACCTTCTTAAAGAGAAAGGTTGTAAGTCGATTAAAGTACTTGTACTCGTTGCAGCGCCGGAAGGTATTGAAGCGCTGGAGAAAGCGCACCCTGAGGTGGAGCTTTACACTGCTGCTATCGATGAATGCTTGAACGACAAAGGTTACATTGTTCCGGGTCTTGGTGACGCGGGTGATAAAATCTTCGGTACACTGTAATTCCGGTCGGCGATAATTTAAGTCATTCTTTGCTTAGATTACGATTGAATTGGTGATTAAAAAGGCTGACATAATGTCAGCCTTTTTTTGTCGATAGCGTTTTAGTCTTCCATTTGTGCGTTATCAACAACTTTGTTTTCACCTAGGTCATGAGGGAGAACAAGATTCAAGATAATCGCGACGATACCGCATAAGCTCACGCCTTGAAGGCTGAAATCGCCAATACCGAAAGCCATACCACCAATACCGAATACTAAAGTTATTGCGACAATCACAAGGTTGCGAGACTTATGAAGATCAACATTATTCTTAATCAGTGTATTGAGACCAACCGTTGCGATTGACCCAAACAGCAAGATCATTATGCCGCCCATAACTGGGACAGGGATTGTTTGTAGCACTGCGCCGAGTTTTCCAACCAGCGCAAGTACAATTGCCGTTACCGCAGCCCACGTCATAATGACAGGGTTGAATGCTTTAGTGAGCATTACTGCACCAGTCACTTCGCTATAGGTAGTGTTAGGCGGCGCGCCCATCATTGATGCTGCGATTGTTGCTACCCCGTCACCGGCAATAGTGCGGTGTAACCCTGGTTTTTTAAGGTAATCTTTTCCAGTTACATTGGAAATAGCCAGCATATCACCGACGTGCTCTACTGCAGGAGCAATAGCTACTGGCAGCATAAACAGGATGGCATTGATGTTGAATTCAGGCGCGGTAAAGTTAGGAAGGGATAACCACGCTGCTTGAACGACAGGGCTAAAATCAACCACGCCAAAAATAAGGCTGGTGATGTAACCCGCTAGGATACCGCTCACGATAGGAAGTAATTTAAGGAAGCCTTTAGAAAAAACGCTCACGCCCACGGTTACTAGCAGTGAAACTGCAGAGATCCACAGCGATGCATCAGCTGCGATAAGCTGAACGCTACCATCACTGGTTTTACCCAGCGCCATATTAACAGCAACAGGTGCAAGGCCAAGGCCGATCACCATAATGACGGGACCAACGACCACTGGAGGCAGTAGTTTATGAATGATCGCGACGCCGCGCACTTTGATGAGTACGCCCATTAACACGTAAACAACGCCGGCTGCCATTAGGCCACCCATGGTCGCCCCAACGCCCCACGTCTGAATACCAAACATGATTGGAGCAATGAACGCAAAAGAAGAAGCTAGGAAAATGGGTACGCTGCGTCTAGTTATCAGTTGGAAAAGGAGAGTACCAACACCGGCGCCAAATAGCGCAACGTTAGGGTCAAGTCCTGTCAGCAACGGGACCAGAACTAAGGAACCAAATGCGACGAACAGCATTTGCGAACCCTGAAGAATCGTTTTCATTATTTAATATTCCAAGCAAGTCATAGGCACACCCAACCGTTGTCAGGCAAATTCGCGCGATAGTATCACTTTGTAATCGATTACTTAATGATCTTGGTAAATAAATCCGTTTTATTGTTACAAATATCGCAATACTTGCTTCGCTATTCTATTTGTGAGTACTCAGATCGCCTTATGCTTGGATAATTTAACCAAACCTTGAAGCAGTCTGCTTGCTCCTGTCCTCATGTTTGCTTATTATTCCGACTTATATCTTTGTTATTTAGGATTCCTATGCGTTATTTTGCTTGGCTGTTGGTTGGACTATGTTCGTTACCAGCGTATGCGTTGACTAAAGTTGATATTTACTCAACTCAAATTGCGGTGAATACGGAAGAGCCAAACGCCGATGAAATTGCACGTCAGCAGGGAATGCTAGAGGTGCTCGTGCGTGCTAGTGGTGACGCGAGTGTCGCCTCAAACAGTGTCGTTAAAAAAGCACTGGGCCAGAGCTCGCGCTATATTTCTCAGTTGGGCTATACCCAAGTGGATGGTCAGCAAGCGTTAAACATGAAGTTTAATAGCAATCAAATTGATGTGTTATTGCAACAAGCTGAATTGGCATCTTGGCCAGCAGAGCGCAGTAACATTATGGTGTGGCTAGTTGAAGACAGTGGATACGATCGTAACATCACGTGGGAGCATAGCAACTCTGCGATGGCGACTCAGCTACGTATAGAGGCAAAAAAGCGCGGTTTACCATTAACGTTTCCTGTCGGGGACTTTGATGATATGACCGGTATCCAGTCGACTGACTTATGGGGCGGCTTTGTTGGAACAATAGGGCAGGCGACGATGCGTTACCCTGTTGATGCCGTGATGGTGATCAAAGCGGATGGTCGCCAGCTACGTTGGTCTTTATATGATCAATCTCCTGCTAGTATGGGTAAAACTCAGATTGCTCCTATTACTGGTGGCGCATCTGGAGAGCAAGCGGCTCAAAGCTTAATTGCTCAAGTGAGTGATTACTATGCATCGAAAAATACCTCAGTAGTCAGTGGTGATAGTGCGGGTACTATTACCGTCGCCTTTAATGGTCTAGTGAATGCCGATGCTTTCTTTACTTTAGAGCGCGCGTTAGGCCGACTTGCCTCTACGGCTCGTGTCGATGTGGCAGAAATTCGTGGCAATAATGTTATCGTCCGTGTGGCGTTATTAGGTTCTATCGACTCTTTTGAGCAAGAAGTGCTTAAGCTTGGTTTAGTTAACAAGGTTGAAGTAGTTGAAGAGGTGGCTGAAGAGGTACCTGAAGCCGTTGAACCGAAGCAACTGCCAGAGACTTCAGCATTGGTATCAGCGGAAGAGACGCAGCAAACCCCTAATGAAGCGGGTGCAAATGTTTCTGATGTTACTGTATCTGATGGCTTAGAGTCGTCTGCAACCGACTCTTCGACAGAGACCGCTAGCGATGATAAAACAGCGTCGGGGCTAATCTCAAAACCTAAGCTTGTATTTGAGTGGTTGTACTAACGTCGTGTTAGTTACATCAATGACAGACAGCAAATAATAAAAAAGGAGGCTCAGCCTCCTTTTTTATTGTTTATTTTTTATTTTCAAAGGTTTCTTTTTCTTTTTTCTCAACACTGGATAAGCGCGGTAGTTTGAGTCCCATCTCTTTCCCTTTGACTCTTGCATAAAGTGTGTTGCCAATGAAGGTCAATGTTGTGAGCAGCAACTCTATCGCCGCTAACCAACGTTCACCTTCATCGGTGTACAACAAAGTAAAGGCGTGTAAGAAATAGAGCATGAGCATGAAGTTAGCCCATGCATGCGTATAAGGTTTACCAGCAATGATACCGGGTAAAGGCAGCAGTAGTGGAATCGCCCATGCGACGGTAATGGTAAGCGCATTAACGTGCGGGTGAGGCGAAAGGGTGCTGTGCCATAAAACGACCCATGTGAGTAACGCTAAGTTGCTAAACAGAGCAAAGTAGCGAACGTAGTGAACTTTTGGTTGCAATCGTGTCATGTCCATTATGATTGTTTTAGTTGTTGTGCCATGGTCGCCAAACGCTTGCCGAGTGCGAGCGATAGCGTGGCTTCTTCTGCTGTCAATTGGTTACTGTCATTGGCAACATGAGAGGCGCCGTATGGGGTGCCACCAGAGGTAGTGGTGTGGAGTAAAGGCTCGCTGTAGGGGATCCCCATGACGAGCATTCCATGGTGCAACAATGGCAGTAGCATTGACTGCTGCACGGTTTCTTGCCCGCCGTGTAAGCTGGATGAGGAAGTAAATACACAGGCAGGTTTATCAATAAGTGAACCACTGATCCACAAGCTCGAGGTTTGATCCCAAAAGTGTTTCAATGGTGCTGCCATGTTACCAAACCAGACTGGACTTCCCATCGCCAGACCGTCGCATTGCTTCAAGTCATTGAGTGTTGCGAAGGCGTCACTAGCTTCACTTTGGGTGGTGTTGAGTTCTTCAACCGTTCTTAATATCGCCTCACAGCCAGCGACACTCTCCACTCCTCTCGCGATCGCGCGGGCTAAGTGGCGAGTGCTACCGTGTCGGCTGTAGTACAGCACTAAAATACGGCAAGGCACTATATAATCTCAAGCACTTGCTCTGGTGGACGTCCGTGTTTGGCTTTGCCATTGCTCACGACAATTGGACGTTCAATAAGTTTTGGGTTTTCAAACATCGCTTGAAATAATTGCTCATCAGTGAGTGTTGTATCGGCTAGATTGAGTGATTTATAAAGATCTTCTTTGGTTCTCATCATGGCACGAACACTGTCTAGCTCAAGCTGCTTAAACAGTGTCTTTAGCTCGCTGACATTAGGTGGCGTATCGAGGTATTTCACGACATCGGCTTGAATGCCTTTCTCTTCCAGTAGCGCTAACGTTTGGCGGCTTTTAGAACAGCGAGGGTTGTGAAAAATAGTGACTGACATGTAGATTCCTTTTTATTGTAGTGCCATAAAACGGTCTCGTTGAACCAGTAACTGGTCTATTCGAGCGTCATAGCGGGCTTGTTTTAAACTTCCTAATTCGGCAATTTGGCTAGCTTGTGAGTAGAGCTGTATCGCCTTATCCCATTGCGCATTGAGTGCCATAATTTCGCCACGCGCCGCCAAATCACCATCACTATTACTCAATTTAATATGAGCTTCAGAGAGTAAGTGCCAACCATTGGTATCATCGGGGTGATCATGGGTATAGCGCTGTAATACTTGAACGGTTTGGTCTAATTGGTCACTTTCTAGTAATGCATTGGCATAGTTGAGAGTAATAACCGGATTATTGGGTTTGGTCTTTAAGGCTTTTTGCATCAGCTGCACCGACTTCTCAGGCTTACCTTGTGCAATATAAAGATCGGAAGCGGCATCAAGATAGAAGTTATCGTTTGGTCTTGATTTAAGCAGTTTGGTTAAAATCGCTTCGGATTTATCGAGCTGATTATTATCTAAATAAACGAGTGCTTTACCGTACTCAAAAGAGTCTTTAATGGCAGGGTCAGCTTTCTTTGCTGTGCGCTCGAACCAATCTAACGCAGCACTTTGTTTTATGTTGGCGTAGCGGGCAACAACCCTTGCTCTTGCTAGGTGATAATCAATAGAAGGCAATACGCGCAATGGTGGGTAGTTTTGTGCACGTGCTCGCGTATCGGTAATACGATCTTCGGGTAATGGGTGAGTCAGTAGCATGGGTGGCGGTTTGCTGGCATAGCGATAGTCATCAGCAAGTCGGCCAAAGAAACGAGGCATGTCATTCACATCAAATTTAGCCCGAGCCAACGTCGCGATGCCAAAACGGTCTGCTTCTTTTTCATTACTTCGCGTGTAGTTAATGGACGCTTGCATTGACCCTGCGGTCGTTGCTGTTAGCGCCGCCATACCAGCTTGAGGAGAGGCAATCGCCAGTAGTAATGACCCTACGAGCGCTGCGACCGTAGCCGGTGAGCGTCGTGCCTCGTCTTCCATTCTACGCGCGAGGTGGCGTTGAGTGACGTGGGCAATTTCGTGCGCCATAACAGAGGCAAGTTCGCTTTCCGTGTGAGCGTGAAGAAATAAGCCAGTATGCAAGGCGACATGACCACCAAAAAAGGCGAAGGCGTTAATGTTGCGGTCACGAATCATAAAAAAGGTGAACGGTGTTTTCACATCATTGGCACTGGATACCAACCGATGACCAATAGAGTCAACATACTCATTCATAACGGGATCGTTGACGATTGGCGAGCTTGCTCTCAGCATTCGCATATAGGCGTCACCATAGATGATTTCTTGATCTATGGTTAATGTGGCGCCTGCAGCCGTACCAATTTCAGGCAGATCCGCCTCTGCATACGTGACTTGCGGCACACCTAGAGCTGTCGCTACACATAGGCAAACTAAAGAACGAGCGCGTTTTAACATACTGATTCAAGTAACTCCTGTGATTTGGTAGTTTTGACCATTAATGTTGAGCTTGGTTTCCTACCTTTCTCCATATCGCAGACATTTTTGCATATGGCTTACGGATAAGGAAGCACTTAACGCCGAAAGCCTGCCAGCCATGGCGTATTAGGTACACTGTTAAAGAAGATAAATGACCATTATTAAAATCTATGGCTTGTAACATATGCACTTTGAGACAGAAATGAAAAGCAATGTACAATAGCGCCGAATGTTTAAGATGTTACTATAGAGAGACCTAGCTCAAATTATTAAGAAATCACTGTCGATGCAAACCCTAGATCTTACGCAAGAGCGCTGCCCGATGTCACTTTTACGAGTGAAGCGTTGCTATAAACCTTTAGGGTGTGGGGAGTATTTACAGGTTCAATTAACCGATGAGAGCTCGATAAAAGATATACTCAACTATCTTAAAGTCCAAAATGCCGACGTACATTGCCTTAGAGCAGGGAACGTCACTACACTTACGGTCAGTAAACAGGAAGATTAGTAGATGCTAGATATGATTCGTCGTTGGTACAAACGACGCTTTTCCGATCCAGAGGCAGTGAGCCTCGTTCTTATATTGCTATTTGGCTTTATTACCATCTACTTTTTTGGTTATTTGATCGCACCTCTACTTGTCGCTATCGTTCTGGCCTATTTACTGGAGTGGCCAGTGAGTCAACTCTGTAGAATAGGGCTCCCAAGAACCGTATCGGTAGTCGGGGTCATTTTATTATTCATTAGCTTAATGTTGCTGGCTATTTTTGGGTTGGTGCCAACGATTTGGAACCAAGTGGGTAACCTAATTAACGACGTGCCGAACATGTATGCAGGGATGCAGAAATTTGTTGTCGAGATCCCTAAGCGCTACCCCGATCTTGCTGAAATTCACTTAGTCGAGTCGGTGATGACCAACCTTAAGAATAAGGTCTTGATGTTGGGTGAAAATGTGGTGAAAGGATCGCTTGCCTCATTAGTGAGTCTCGCAGCATTAGCCGTATATTTGATACTGGTTCCGCTATTGGTTTTCTTCTTATTGAAAGATAAAGAAGAAATGGTGGGAATGGCGAGTGGTGTGCTACCGCGTAATCGCCGCTTAGCGAATGAAGTTTGGGTTGAAATGAATCAGCAAATTTCAAACTATATCCGCGGTAAGGTACTAGAAATACTGATTGTTGGTAGTGTTAGTTACATCACTTTTGCAATTTTAGACTTACGTTATTCGGTGTTGTTGGCTGTGCTGGTAGGGTTTTCAGTGTTGATTCCATACATTGGCGCTGCGGCGGTCACCGTACCTGTCGCCATTGTTGGGCTATTCCAGTGGGGGCTTACGCCACCGTTTTACTGGTTGTTGCTTGCTTATGGCATCATTCAAGCCTTAGACGGTAACGTTTTAGTTCCAGTGCTGTTCTCGGAAGCGGTTAATTTACACCCAGTGGCGATTATCGTTGCCGTTTTAGTCTTTGGTGGTTTGTGGGGGTTCTGGGGCGTATTCTTCGCAATACCACTGGCAACTTTGGTAAAAGCGGTTTGGAATGCACTGCCAAGTCATGAAGATCCCAGAGCGGCAACCTAAGATTTTTAAAACCGTCATGCCAGGTCACTTAGGGATATGATGGTTTATCTAAACACAAAAACGCCTCGCTATTGCGAGGCGTTTTTGTGTTTAGAGTGAGGTTTAACTAGGCGTTGTCTTTTAGGTAATCCAAAACAACTTCATGGTGAGTTTTGGTTTTGAACTTGTTAAATACATGCTCAATCACGCCATTTTCATCAATAAGGAAGCTAATGCGGTGCAGTCCATCGTAGACTTTACCCATGAACTTTTTCTCACCCCAGACGCCAAACTGGTCTGCCGCAATGTGCTCTTCGTCAGATAATAAGGTGAAATTAAGGTTATCACGCTCTATAAACTTACCTAAACGCTTTACTGGATCGATACTGGCGCCCAATACGACGACATTGTGCTCAGCCAGCTGAGATTGAATATCACGCAAACCTTGTGCTTGCACTGTACAGCCAGGCGTCATTGCTTTTGGGTAAAAATAAAAGAGAATTTTTTTACCTTTAAAGTCGCCCAACGAGACCGTATTGCCGTCTTGGTCGAGAAGGCTAAAGTTTGGTGCTGGTGAGCCAGCCGTCAGCGTATTCATGTTGATTCCTTTGAAGTGATTATTTTTATAGGTAATTGACTTATAACTTATTGCTACTAATGAAGTTAAGAGATCCACGTACTGACAAGCTTTGGCACAGCGCATCAAACTCTTCTTGTAGCTGCATTAGGTTGCAGTTTTCTTCGACATTGGCACTAAGTGCGATCTGGAACTGGTCAATATCTGTTCCAGCTCGCTCTTTAATAATGGTTTGCGCGCTTAATGAGGCAAGGCCAATATCTCGGTCTGCAAAAAACTGCGTAAATTTTTCGGTTAGACCGACACGGTCCTCTGATTCAACAAAGACTTCGACGGTATATTGGTTAGTGAGAAGATCATGCTTAGAGGTGCGCTTCATCATGGTGATGAGATCATGCTCTTGGCCAAGTAGCGGTAGCGTCGTTTCAACGCGAGTAATGTGACTGCTGTTGCCGGAGATCAGCATAATCAGGGTAAACTCATTGCCAAACATAGCAATGCGGCTATCGACGATATTACATCCTGACTGGGTGACAAGGTGTACCAATTCATTGCAAATCCCTGGGCGATCGGTACCAACGGCGGTAATGACTAAGTATTGATTCATAGCGAGACTTCTATTCCATGTTTGTTGATATGGTAGCACAACTCAAATTAAAGCTCTTGTGGTTGCTGTAACGAAAACCACGGATATTTTTTGTCGAAACCGTTTTCTAATGTCGCCTTAAATGTCGTTAAAGGAAGCTATCTTTGCCAACGTGACCTATGTGCATTCGCTATATTAGGTTTTAGTCCCCTGAGATTACCTCGGTATAGAGAAGGAAACCAAGATATTCTGGTTAAATTTAACGATTGGTTGACACCGATATTCACCAAAAGCGCATCTTATACGTGCCTCATATCTGAAATCTGTAATTAATCATTCACTTCTTTATGGGAACTGTTTTTAATCTCTTGTGTTTATCAATATCATTACAGTACCATGCAAGAAGTATCAATTTAGGGAGATAGCCATGTTTTCAGGAAGTATTGTTGCATTAATAACCCCATTCACTCCAGATGGTGAGGTGGATTTTGTTAGCTTGAAGAAGCTAGTGGATTTTCACGTTGACGCGGGTACTGACGGCATTGTTGCGGTTGGAACGACGGGTGAGTCTGCAACATTAACTGTAGAAGAACATGTCAAGGTTGTCGCTAAGACGGTTGAATTTGCCGCTGGACGAGTACCAATTATTGCTGGTACCGGAGCGAATGCTACACATGAAGCCATTACTTTTAGCCGATTGCTAAATAACGTGGGTATTGCAGGCTGTTTGAGTGTGACGCCATATTACAATAAGCCAACTCAAGAAGGCTTATATCAGCATTATAAAGCGATTGCTGAAGAGAGTGACATCCCACAAATTTTATACAACGTCCCAGGACGTACTGGTGTGGATCTCTTGCCAGAAACGGTGGCGCGCCTGTCTAAGATTCCAGGTATTGTTGCATTAAAAGATGCGACAGGTGATTTATCACGAATTCAAAAACATCGTGAACTTTGTGGCGAAGATTTTATCTTACTAAGTGGAGATGACTCAACCGGGTTGGATTTCATCCAACAAGGTGGTAAAGGTGTTATCTCTGTGACCAATAATATCGCAGCAGCGGATATGGCCAAGATGATGGACCTTGCTTTAGAGGGTCGATTTGAAGAAGCGCATGAAATCAACGCGCGACTGATGACGCTGCATAAAAACCTGTTTGTTGAATCAAGCCCAATCCCAGTGAAGTGGGCAGCTCACAAAATGGGTTTGATTGAAGAAGGTGGTCTACGTTTGCCGCTGACAGAATTGTCAGAACAAGCTAAGCCGATCGTTGCTCAGGCAATGTCGGAAGCTTGTATCTACTAAAATAGATTATGTAAGAGGAGCGTTATGCTCCTCTTTTAAGGGAGTCTCAATGAAATTTTCTCGTCAGCTAGCGGTCTCTTCGTTAGCTGTTATTGTATTAGCCGCTTGCTCCAGTGATCCAAACACTCGTCGTGAAGCCAAAGATGATTTCAACTATTTAGAAGCGCCAGAGCTTCGCAGTTGGCAATTAGCTGAAGACGCTACTCCACAGTTTTACCCTAACTATGAGATCCCTGAGGGTGACTTTAAGGGTGGAATCGGGCGCGAAGTTGACATTCGACCGCCACAACAAGTACTGGAATTGATTCCTGGTGCCCGAGTTGAGCGTCAAGGTTCAGAAGTGACGTTATGGCTACTCAAGCAAGACGAAATGGACAAAGTATGGGCGACGGTCCAAAAAATGCTTACCGAGATCAAAGTCAAAGCGCTGGAAGAAACTGATGACCGAATTGAAACGGATTGGGTAACTTGGGTTTCTGAAGATGAAGATGTTGAAATTGGTAGCCGTTACGAAATCACCCGCTTTGAAGCTAACCGTCGCTTTGGTTTTAAAATGGTGTTGATCGACTGGCGAGAAGCGAACACAGTGAAACCAGTAACCCGCACTAATGAAGAGCGTTATAACACCTTGATGACCAATTTGGTCACAGCACGTTATGATCGTGATTTAAGAGAAGAAGCGGCACTTAAAGCCCAACAACTGGTGAAATCAATCCCAATCAGTATGGGAACAGACCGTAGTGGTTTGCCTGTCATTATTGCGCGCACACCATATAACGTAATGTGGCAAGAAGTCCCAGAGTTATTGCCTAGAATGGGCTTTACTATTGATTCACGCAACCAGTCTCAGGGGACTGCTAAGGCCAAGTATGCCTCACCAGATGATGAGTTTTGGAATGATGTCGGTTTGAAGCCTATCGACTTAGAGCCAGGGGAATACACCTTCCTGTTTGGTGATCTTGGTAACCGTACGTCAATCAACGTTACGGACAAAGATGGTAAACCTGTCAACGAGAGCTTATTACGTTCGTTGGAGCCGTTAATCTCGACGGTGATAAAACAGGGTAAAGAGAGCCAATAAAATAAAAGGACCATTATGGTCCTTTTTATTTTTTATCATGCTTCCCGTATTTTTCTTTGTCGAGCTCGTTCAGTCTATCGAGCTCATATTTTCTTTTCTTTGCAGCATTCTTTTGGTTATCGAACTTCATGTTAGCGGTGTATTTTAAAGCGGCAATGTTGCCAAATACGACCGCTAAAACCACGATGATGATCACCCAAGGGTTAAATAGCCACTCAATCATAATTCGTTCTCAAAGGCTGATGTTAGTGATGTATTGATTGTAGATGGTATTGAGCTCAGAAAGTATGGTATCTCGTCCCAAAATTTCAGTTTGCTTAATGACCTCACCCAGTGCTTCAAGCGTCATATGATTCATGTTTTCTTGTGCGGCTAGGCGGTGGCTGATATGCCAAGGCTCAAAAGCGACACCATTAACTAGGCTTTGTTGGTATGGAAAAAAGAATCCATATTCTGAAATGTGCTGTTTTAGCCACTGATAAAAGGCGTGTTGGTGTCCGTCTAAATATTCCCAGGGCTCGAGCAGTAATTGCGTGTCCTTTGGTAGTAAATTTCCAGCATAGACGTCAAAATCAGTTCCCCAGTGATGGCGGCTTGCGCCGGGAAGGGCACTCCATTTTAAAATGGCAAAGACCTTATCTTTTTCATTAAGTTGTTCCGTGATAAGTGGAACGCCGTGGCTATCAAGTATCGGTCGTGTGCCATTCATTTTATTGTTCCAAATGGCTAGCTGTCGTTGGAAACTTCGATAGCCACTGGCAATGAATAGCTCAAAGCCAGCGGAGGATGCCGCTTGTATTAAATGTGCCAAATCCTGGTGAACATTTGGGTGGACTTGAAATAAACGTTGAGCGACTTTCAAATCGATCAGTTGGGTGTCATCGAGTCCTACAAGCGACTTATTTATCATGTTTATTGACCGAGTAAGTTGATCAGAGTGTGCTCATACATATCAGTAAGCTTTTCAAGATCGCTCACGTTAACACACTCGTTTACTTTATGAATGGTCGCGTTCACAGGACCAAGTTCAACGACTTGTGTCCCCATTTTTGCAATAAATCGACCATCAGATGTACCACCTGTGGTAAGAAGCTCAGGTTTTTGCTCATTCACTGTGGCGACCGCATCGACGACGGCTGTGAGCAAATCTCCGGTATCCGTTAGGAAGGGGTGACCGCTGAGAGTCCACTGCAAATCGTACTCTAGACCATGCAGGTCAAGTGTGGAATGTACACGTCTCTTAATGTCTTCATCGGTTAATTCAGTACTAAAGCGGAAGTTGAATTGAACATTAAACTCACCAGGAATGACGTTACTCGCCCCTGTACCTGCATGCAGGTTTGGGATTTGAAAGCTCGTTGGTGGAAAGTACTGGTTACCTTCATCCCACTTGGTTGCCGCTAGCTCAGCTAATGCGGTGAGGGATTGATGGATTGGGTTACGCGCCAATTGAGGGTACGCAACGTGACCTTGGATACCTTTAACGCATAGATCGCCAGTGATGGAGCCTCTGCGACCATTTTTAACCACGTCTCCGACATGTTCGGTACTGGAAGGTTCACCCACGATACACATATCGATGAGTTCATTGCGCGCCATTAAGGTGTCGACCACTCGGGTGGTGCCGTTGATAAAAGGGCCTTCTTCATCAGAAGTGATCAAGAACGCGATGGAGCCAGAGTGATCAGGGTTGTTTTTGATGAAGCGTTCAACGGCGACGATCATGCAAGCCAGTGAGCCTTTCATGTCTGCCGCACCGCGGCCATGTAAGTGACCGTCAATGACGGTTGGCTCAAATGGAGGGGTGTGCCAAAGATCGAGAGACCCTGCGGGCACAACATCGGTGTGACCGGCAAACGCAAAGAGTGGCGCGGCGGTTCCACGGCGAGCCCAGAAGTTAGTGGTATCTTCAAATACCATAATTTCAATTTCGAATCCCAGCGCTTTAAGGCGCTCTATCATTACCTTTTGGCAATCGGCATCTTCGGGTGTTACTGATTGGCGGCTAATTAAGTCTTTTGCTAGTGCCAAAACGGGGCTGTCTGTCATCCTTGAGGATCCTTGTCTCTTATTTTTTAAACGGTGTTATCGGAGCTAGTCACAGATTCCGATGTGGTTATAGATTGAAAATTTGTTGGTACTGTTCTGCTTTAAAGCCAACGTGAAGCTGATCCTCAACCTTGAGGATTGGGCGTTTAATCATGGCTGGATGCTCAACAAGCAGAGCGACAACATTACTTTCATTCAATTGTTCTTTTTGCTCAGCTGATAATTGACGGTACGTGGTTCCACGCTTGTTGAGTACGAGTTCCCAGCCGAGCTGCTGACAAAACTGTTCAACCAATTCTGGGGTAATGCCTTGCTTACGATAGTCATGAAATTGGCATTCAATACTATTAGCTTCAAGCCATTTTTTGGCTTTTTTGATG
Source organism: Vibrio nomapromontoriensis (assembly GCF_050337205.1). Taxonomy (NCBI): domain Bacteria; kingdom Pseudomonadati; phylum Pseudomonadota; class Gammaproteobacteria; order Vibrionales; family Vibrionaceae; genus Vibrio; species Vibrio nomapromontoriensis. The sequence goes on along the minus strand of NZ_JAKJSS010000011.1, from coordinate 135,699 downwards.
GTGTCACAGTTTGGAATCCCAAACATTGTTGTCGACATAGTAGTGTCCTTTGAGCGCTGATGATCCCTCTTTAGTATGAGGGTTCTTGTTATGGGTGTTGTTCTTTGCATCCTATCAAGAAGTGTTGTGAGAGACAAAGCCTGTCGGTCTTTGTCGGTTTTTTGCCACTCGGTTTTTATGCCACTTTGAGCAAGAATTGACGGTATTTGCTGCGAAGCTCTAAAGAGTCGTTACAAAATCAAGGTAATTGAAACAAAACCGATTATCGAGAAATTGATCAAGCGCAACACGATTGTGGTGAAATTCAATATATTGGTGAAGCACATAATTAGGAGGTGTCAATGGAACTGAGTCCTGTATTTGCACGTCGTCTCTATCTTGCCCTGCTCGTTGAGAGCCTAGACAGACCGAATGTGCCAAAACTGATTGAAAGAACGGGGTGGCCTCGTCGCACCATACAAGATGTTATTAAGGCGCTGCCCGGTATCGGTATTGAACTTATGTTTGTTCAAGATGGGCGCAGACACAATGATGGATATTACCAGTTGTCTGACTGGGGACCGTTTGATAGCCAATGGGTCGTACAGCGTAAAGTTGATATAGAATCAACCTTAGGTGTATAGCTGCAACGGTAATCATTGAACGCGAATGAAATATTAAAAACGTGCGAGTGAATAAAAAATAAAGCCAAGGTCTAGACCTTGGCTTTATTTTTGGCAATGGTAAGCGCTCCCAAACAGCGTAACAGAAGTTTGGAAGTCGACTGGCGACAATAGGTAGACCGTGTTGGCACCTAGTTCGGCTGCATTGTTTTTAATGTCATTCATTGCGCCTCTTGCCATGGTACTGTTGAGTAAAAAGAGAAAGTTGTACCAATGACCTTCTGAACCAGTCACTTCGCCTTTCCACTGGCAATGTGAAGTATCTAGGTTTTGGTCTAATCTCAGTACCACGGATGCCGATTGTTGCGTGACCTTATGCGCAGGTGACGAGCACCCGGGTAGAATGACAAGGCAGAGTAATGCCGCCGATATTTTATTGTTGTAGGTAGAAAACATACGCAGCAAAGCCTATCCAGCTAATCGTTAATAGCCCCCAAGGGAGTATGGAAGGGGGTTGTGTTGCTTGATGAGACGTCGCGTCACTTTGCATAGTGTTGTCACCTTGCATAGTGTTATCGGATATTGCGGGCTTTAGTTTCTCTCTTCGTTGTTTCTTCTGTGCTTTATCCGCTTGGCGTTTTTTCTCTTTTTGTTGTTTCTTGTATAGAGCGATACCTTTTTCAATACCTTGTGCGACTAGACGCGTTTGTTCTTTGGTTTGACCAGGTTTTTGTGTGGATTTTGCAATTTTCATTGCCTCCTGCTGAGTTTCAGCTGATGGGATGGGTTGTTGATTTTTCATCGTTTATAAATACCAAGCTACTCGCAAATACGTTTTGTTTATTTTATCACAATGTCGCGCATGAGCTTGAATAGTCATACGTGGAACTCAATATTATGTGATATGAGACAAAGAGAGATAGACACATGCGCTATGCATTTGAGCAATACGACAAACATGGTTTCTTAAAAGCCCCTATTTGGTTATGGCTTGGGTGGTTTTTTCTTGTCCGAGCATGGGTGGTATTCGTCGTTGCTGGCGCTAGCCGTAATGAGGGAGTCACGATTTTAGAATACGTCTATCCTGATCAGAAGATGTTGTATATAGGGTTAGCAATGGGGTTGCCGATTGCCATTGCGATGTGGTTGATTAGCTTAAGGAAGCCCGAATCGACGTATATAAACGGATTGGTGAACTACTTAAAACCCATTTCTTTGATCGTGGTGGCAGGTCAGTTGATACACACCACTTATTTAGTCAATTTACAGCATTGGGGGTTCAGTTGGACCAATGCGGTGACCTTAGTGCTACTGCTTTGGTTCGCCATTTATTTAGTCAACAGCCGTACTGTGGTAGATTGTTTGGCAACTCCAAACGATATCCGTTCGGTTACTGATCACAATCATAACTCTACTCACTAGTTAAAAATACACTGAGCAAAAATAGAGGACTTTTTATGTCATTACCACAAAGTGCCATTATCCCAGATGCGGAACCTTTCGCGCTGTATACGCAATTGAAAGTGAATCAAAATCCGCAACAAGTGCTCGCTGCATTACAAGCTTTACCAAAGCTGGTGGACGATCTCAATCAATCTCAACCTGACGCAGCACTGACGCTATCGCTAGCATTCAGCCACCAATTTTGGTCAGGGCTTGCTCAGTCAATGCCTGCTGAGTTGAAGCCGTTTCCTGAGTTAGGGGAAGGTGAGATCCATGCTCCCTCAACCGACGTTGATGTACTGATTCATTGTCATTCTAAGCGTCATGATTTGCATTTCTTTGTGCTGCGTAAACTGATGTTAGATATTTCAGCTGACGTTACGATTGTCGACGAGACTCAAGGGTTCCGATTCATGGACTCACGAGACATGACCGACTTCGTAGATGGCACCGAAAACCCTAAAGGTGAAAAGCGCGCAGAAGTCGCGATCATCAATCAGGGCGAATTGGCGGGCGGCAGTTATGTGATGGTTCAGCGTTTTGAACATAATCTTCCGGCTTGGAGCCGACTTAACGTTGCGGCACAAGAAAAAGTGATTGGTCGAACTAAGCCTGATTCAATTGAACTCGATGATGTCCCAGCAGCCTCTCACGTAGGGCGAGTAGACTTGAAAGAAGAAGGTGTAGGCTTAAAAATTGTTCGTCACAGCTTGCCATATGGCAGCGTAAGTGGCGCGCATGGTTTACTGTTTATCGCTTACTGTAATACTGTCCATAATTTTGATGCGATGCTTGAAAGTATGTACGGGGCAACAGACGGGAAAACCGACCAATTGTTGCGTTTTACTAAAGCGGTCACTGGCGCGTACTTCTTCGCTCCTTCTCAGGGCATGCTAGCCGAGTTAGCGGTTAAATAGTCATTCTTACCGTCTAACCGATCAATAAAGAGTTTCTTGCGGTTTTAGCAAGAAACTCACATTGCTCATCCACTGGCCCGATTTACCTCCCTTAAGTTTTCCCTTTGCCTGCCGATATAAATGACAATCGTCTGTTTTGTGGATTGTTATGTCTATTACCGTTAATACCAATGTTAGTGCAATGATGGCGCAGAATCAGCTCCACAAGGCGACTGACGCCCTAAATCAGTCGTTAGAGCGATTGGCGTCGGGCAGTCGTATTAATAGTGCAAAAGATGACGCTGCAGGGCTACAGATTTCCAACCGTTTAGATGCACAGATCTCGGGTTTAAGTGTCGCACAACGAAATGCCAATGATGGTATTTCCATCATGCAAACCGCGGAAGGGGCAATGAATGAAACGTCACAAATTCTTCAACGTATGCGTGACTTGTCCTTACAGTCATCTAACGGCGCCAACTCGCAGGATGATAGGCGTGCGCTACAAGAAGAGTTCACCGCACTTAACGATGAGCTAAACCGTATTGCTGAAACCACCTCTTTTGGCGGCAGAAAGCTGCTCAATGGTCAGTTTGGTAGTACTTCTTTTCAAATTGGTGCGGGCTCTGGGGAGGCATTGCAGGTTGAGCTTAAGAGTATGCGAACCGATCAACTGCAAATGGGCGGAGCGGCTTACCAGTCATTTAACGGAGCAGCAGAGAGTTGGCGTGTTATGCCAGGGCAGCAACAGCTAAGCTTTAGCTATCAGGATTCGACAGGCCGCAGCATAACAGAAACGATTGAAGCGAAGGTTGGCGATGACATAGAGCAGGTGGCGACATACATCAATGGCCAAACAAGCGTGTTATCGGCATCTGTAAATGAACATGGGCAATTGCAGCTGTTTGCTGATTCACAGCAAGTGACTAACGAAGTGGCGTTTTCAGGGGTATTAGCGGGCGAATTACAGATGGAGACACAAGGTTTGGTGACCGTTGATGACCTGTCAATTGATTCGGTAGGAGGCGCTCAGTTGTCAGTCTCTGTTATTGATAAGGCGATGAAGTTTGTTGATAGCTATCGTTCAGAACTGGGTGCCAACCAAAATCGACTCGGCCATACCATTAATAACTTAGCCAATATGGAAGAGAATTTGTCAGCGTCGCGAGGTCGGATCCGTGATACCGATTACGCTAAAGAAACGACACAAATGATTAAGCAGCAGATATTGCAGCAAGTCAGCACGACTATTCTGGCACAAGCGAAGCAAACCCCGAATTTAGCCATGACCTTATTGCAATCGTAACGTTGGCATTCGACGTCACATCGAATAACTTTAGACTTTTTTATTATTAACTTCTGCTTTTACCTGCCTTATCACACTCTAAGCCGATATCCCCTAAAAAATCCAATTATCGTTAAAAAAATCTCAAGTAATTGCTTTGCAAGGCGATAAAGAAAGTAACTTTGAGAGAACTACTTGGTTTTCCGAGACGTCGGAAACCGCTACACCGGAAAATCAATTGGAGAATTAACATGGCAGTGAATGTAAATACCAACGTATCGGCAATGACCGCTCAGCGTTACCTAAACAATGCAAGTCAAGCGCAAGGGACGTCAATGGAGCGTTTGGCTTCTGGTTCTAAAATCAACAGCGCAAAAGACGATGCCGCGGGTCTACAAATCTCTAATCGTTTGAATGTGCAAAGCCGTGGTCTTGACGTCGCAGTACGTAACGCAAACGATGGTATCTCGATTGCTCAAACCGCTGAAGGTGCGATGAATGAGACGACCAACATCTTACAACGTATGCGTGATTTGTCTCTGCAATCTTCAAATGGCTCAAACTCAAAATCTGAGCGTGTGGCGATTCAAGAAGAAGTGACAGCGCTAAATGATGAGCTTAACCGTATAGCAGAAACCACATCTTTTGGTGGTAACCGCCTATTGAATGGCACGTACGGCACGCAATCATTCCAAATCGGTGCGGATAATGGTGAAGCAGTAATGCTTAACCTCAACGACATGCGCTCTGACAACGTTAGAATGGGTGGCACGAGCTACCAAGCTGAAAACGCAAAAGATAAAGACTGGAGCGTAGCAGCAGGTTCTAACGAGCTAAACATTACGCTTACAGACAGTTTTGGTGAGGAGCAAAACATTGCTATCACAGCGAAAGCGGGTGATGACATTGAACAGCTAGCGACTTACATCAATGGTCAAACGGACCTAGTGAAAGCATCTGTAGACGAAGACGGTAAATTACAAATGTTTGCTGGCACCAACAAAGTTGACGGTGAAGTATCATTTGGCGGTTCACTCGCAGGTGAGCTAGGCATGCAAGATGGCCAAGCTGTAACCGTGAACACGATTGACGTGACAAGTGTTGGTGGGGCACAAGAGTCCGTTGCTATTCTTGATTCTGCGCTGAAATATGTCGACAGTCATCGTGCAGAGCTGGGTGCATTCCAAAACCGCTTTGACCACGCTATCAACAACCTTGATAACATTAACGAAAACGTTAATGCATCGAAGAGCCGCATTAAAGATACGGATTTCGCTAAAGAGACAACGGAGATGACGAAGAACCAAATTCTTTCTCAAGCTTCAAGCTCAATCTTAGCGCAAGCTAAACAAGCGCCTCAAGCGGCAATGAGCCTATTAGGCTAAGCGCATCAGTAGGTAAAACGCTTAACAGCGTAGCCAATAAACGTTACAGATTAGTGTGACAGATAAGAACCAGAGCTTTCGGGCTCTGGTTTTTTTATGGCTGAATTAGGCGTGTAAGCTACCTGAACGCGATGACCGATAATCGGAGGAGTAAGGTCGGTGAGATGCACGATAAATGATTGTGGCCTTCACTATTATCCATTGGTGGCTGAATTACCTTAGGACGAAAGCACAAAAAAGGAGGCCAAATCAGGGCCTCCTTCTCGTTTCAATTGATGGCTTGTTTTTACTAATGCCTTAGTTTGAAAATAGCACCGATGAACCTTGGTTTAGGCTAGTCAGAAGCAGCGTTTTGCCATTAACAATATCGATGCGGCGACTTTGTTGCGCTTCCATTTTTAAAAACTGTTTAATCATCGCCAATTGTTCATGGGTAAATTCATCAGACTGAGCGGTTGCTGTGTCTTTGAATTCACGAGGCGAAATTAGTAAGTAGTTATCGCTTACCGCCCAGCTGCCCGTCTCAGAGATCTTAAGCAAGGTGTGTGAATTTGGATCCTTACCAAATAGACGCATAGAGGACTCACGAATGTAAGTACCTTCAGGGAGGTACTTCACATTAGCTGACATTTCTAGGCGGCTTAGTGGGCCAATATCGGTATCTGGCGCATTTCTGGATGCGAGGATAGCAACCATGTTACTTTGCCATTCATTTGAGGTGAGCACTTGCTCCAGTTTTAGGTCGCTGCCCCAATAAAGCCAAGCACTTAGCGCCGTAGAGGCCGCAAGTAGAATGGATGCGTATTTCATTTTCATCATAATATCCTTCTACTGGCACACTTTACTTAGGTCTGATTGCTCGGTGAAGATTCTCATTGTGACGTTCTCTCCAGAATGCTCCACCGTATGGATGAAGTTAAGTGCAATTTGATCGCTTTGATCACCAGTGACAATGACTTGATCGGGTTTTTTATCAAGCTCGTGTGATTCAATGTATTTTTGAACACATTGTTCAATTTTAGGCTGCCAAGTAGAAACATCGGGGTGACTTTCCGGTGTGACAATTTTCACCTCATCAACGATAGCAAGTTCTCTAAAACTGGATTCAGCAGGGTTGGTGCCAATCAGTACTAAGATTGGTAACAATAAGGCCGCAACAACCATTCCCCACACTGCTGGTGGTGTTTTTTCTGCTGGTGGCTTACTCACTGCGACATGCGGCGTAGTGGTGGTAGGTTGAGCGTCCGTTGGATCGTTAGGCAGTTCAGCCACCGGCGCTTCATTGACGTTATTAAGGTCAATAGAGCTTGAAGGCGCAGAGCGCTCCACGGTTGAAATGAGCTGATAACCACGCTTTGGTACCGTTTTAACAAACAACGGTGATTTAGTTGGGTCTTTCAGCATCTTCCTAAGCGTTGAAATCGCCTGGGTTAGGCTGGAGTCATCAACTTCAAAGCCTTGGTCTCGCCAAACGTATTCGTGTAAATCATGACGAGTGACGACTTCATTAGGACGCTCTGCAAGCAGAAGCAAAATGCGACTTTCGTTACTACCAAGACGTACTACTTCATCATTGTTGGTTTGGTCGACCAAGGAATTGCTATTTGGATCAAAGATATATCTTTGGCCGAGTATGAACTTAGTGCCTATGTTACTCATTGCATTCTTCTTTATAATTGTCGCGGAGCGATGGAAAATAATAGTTAGGCGCTGAATGTCGCGCAGTGCCAATTATAGTAATTTAGGATTTTTTTATAGTCAGGGGCACAAGGATAATAAAAACAAATCAAAAAAACAGCATTTTTATGTTTTTTGACCTTGAATTTACAATCTTCAGCCTCATTTCTTTACCAGAGCAATCTTAAGTGTATCGAGTGCAAATAAATGTCGATACTTGATACGAAAAGTGTGATGGAGATAACATGAGCGCAACCGAAACAACCAATAAAGAAACTCGTGGCTTTCAATCCGAAGTAAAGCAACTACTTCATTTAATGATTCACTCTCTGTATTCCAATAAAGAAATTTTTCTTAGAGAGCTGATCTCGAATGCGTCGGACGCGGCGGATAAACTGCGCTTCCAAGCGCTTTCTAACGGTGATTTGTATCAGGGCGATGCTGATCTTGGCGTGAAATTGTCGTTTAGCGAAGAGCATAATACATTAACCGTTTCTGATAATGGCGTGGGCATGTCACGTGATGATGTTATTGAGCACTTAGGAACAATCGCAAAATCAGGTACAAAAGAGTTCTTTTCTAAGCTTTCTGAAGAGCAAGGCAAAGATTCACAACTCATTGGTCAGTTTGGTGTAGGTTTCTATTCAGCATTTATTGTTGCCGATGCGGTGACGGTTCGCACTCGCGCGGCTGGTGCGCCTGTAGAGCAGGGCGTGCAATGGCACTCTGCTGGAGAAGGTGAGTACTCGATTGAAGACATCACTAAAGAAACGCGTGGTACTGATATCGTTCTTCATATGCGTGAAGAAGGAAAAGAGTTCCTTTCAGAGTGGCGTTTAAAAGAAATCATCAGCAAGTATTCTGATCATATTGGTATCCCTGTTTCTATCCAAACCGCAGAGCGCGACGAGGAAGGTAAAGAAACAGGCGAAACCAAATGGGAACAAATCAATAAAGCACAAGCGCTGTGGACTCGCAATAAGTCAGACATTAGCGACGAAGAATATCAAGAGTTCTATAAACACGTTTCTCATGATTTTGCAGACCCACTTCAGTGGAGTCATAACAAAGTAGAAGGTAAAAACGACTACACGAGCTTGCTATATATCCCAGCTAAAGCGCCGTTTGATATGATGAACCGTGACCATAAAAGTGGTTTAAAACTTTATGTTCAGCGTGTGTTTATTATGGATGATGCCGAGCAGTTCATGCCTTCTTACTTACGCTTTATTCGTGGTTTGATTGATTCAAACGATTTACCTCTCAATGTATCTCGTGAAATCTTGCAAGATAATAAAGTGACGCAATCGCTACGTAATGCTTGCACGAAACGTGTATTAACAATGCTAGAGCGTTTAGCGAAAAACGACGAAGAAAAGTACCAATCGTTTTGGAAAGAGTTTGGCTTGGTGCTAAAAGAAGGCCCAGCAGAAGACATGGGCAACAAAGAAAAAGTGGCGGGTTTATTGCGTTTTGCTTCCACTGAGGTGGATTCAGCAGAGCAAACCGTCGGTTTGGCCGCTTACATTGAGCGCATGAAAGAAGGTCAGGATAAGATTTATTACCTGACAGCAGATAGTTATGCAGCGGCGAAGAACAGCCCTCACTTAGAGCAATTCAAGGCGAAAGGCATCGAAGTGGTACTGATGTTTGATCGTATTGACGAATGGCTAATGAATTACCTGACTGAGTTTGATGGCAAGCAGTTCCAGTCGATCACAAAGTCTGGTCTTGATCTGAGCAAGTTTGAAGACGAAGCTGAGAAAGAGAAGCACAAAGAAACAGAAGAAGAATTCAAGTCAGTCGTTGAGCGCACTCAAGCTTACCTAGGCGATCGAGTGAAAGAGGTTCGTACAACCTTTAAGCTTGCCACGACACCAGCAGTAGTGGTGACGGATGATTTCGAAATGGGCACACAAATGGCGAAGTTGCTAGAAGCGGCGGGTCAGGAAGTGCCAGAGGTGAAATACATCTTTGAAATTAATCCTGAGCACGAATTGGTTAAGCGCATGGCTGATGAAGCTGATGAAGAAGCGTTTGGTGGCTGGGTAGAAGTATTGCTTGGACAAGCCATGCTTGCTGAGCGCGGGTCGATGACGGATCCTTCGCAGTTCCTGGGTGCTGTTAACAGACTTTTGTCTAATGTGAAGTAGTCACGTTTATTGAAAACAATGAGCTCAGCGTGCTGGGCTCATTGTTTTTTCGTAGTGAAGATCTCGTTTTTACGTAACTTTATCTTTTCTACGAGCATTCTTTAGTCGTATTTCACGCCAAGCGAGAATTTTCTATGCTAGAATGCGACGCTTGAATAATCATTCATTTCACTTTTATACCGAAACTTATCGTCGATACGCTATTCAAAGCCATGCTTTGATTGTGAGCTTCGGTATAAAGTCTTTTTATTTATAAGAGGAAACAACATGCGCATCATTCTTCTAGGTGCTCCAGGTGCTGGTAAAGGCACACAAGCTCAATTCATCATGGAAAAATACGGTATTCCGCAAATTTCTACTGGTGATATGCTTCGTGCAGCGATCAAAGCAGGCACAGAGCTTGGTAAGAAAGCGAAAGCGGTTATCGATGCAGGTCAACTTGTTTCAGATGAAATCATCTTAGGTCTTATTAAAGAGCGCATTGCTCAAGACGATTGTGAGAAAGGTTTCTTGCTAGATGGCTTCCCTCGCACTATCCCTCAAGCTGACGGCCTAAAAGAAATGGGCGTTAACGTTGATTACGTGATTGAATTTGACGTAGCGGATAGCGTGATTGTTGATCGTATGGCGGGTCGTCGTGCGCACCTAGCGTCAGGTCGTACTTACCACGTGACTTACAATCCACCTAAAGTGGAAGGTAAAGATGATATCACTGGTGAAGATCTAGTGGTTCGTGATGACGACAAAGAAGAGACAGTTCGTGCTCGTCTAGGTGTTTATCATGATCAAACTGCACCATTGATTGCTTACTACGGTAAAGAAGCCGAAGCAGGCAACACTCAGTACCTTAAATTTGATGGTACTAAGCAAGTTGAAGCAGTAAGCGCAGACATCGAAAAAGCACTCTCTTAATTGCTGATTCGTGAATCTTGTTAAAAAACGACCCTTTAGGGTCGTTTTTTTTATTGATCCAATCCTAGATTCAATGGGTATAATTGCCATTGTTATTTGGCTAAATCAAAAGGAAGTCTATGAGCATGGCAGCAAACACGGGAGTACTTTTAGTTAACCTAGGCACTCCAGATGCGCCGACACCAAAGGCAGTACGGGCATTTTTAGGTGAGTTTTTGCATGATCATAGAGTCGTAGATATGACTCGTTGGCTGTGGTGCCCCATTTTACACGGTGTTATCTTGCCAGTTCGCTCGCCAAAAGTAGCTAAGCTCTACCAGTCTGTGTGGATGGATGAGGGCTCTCCTTTGATGGTTTACTCGGTAAGGCAAGCAGAGGCATTAAAGGCTCGCTTAAACGTGCCTGTAGAGCTGGGAATGACCTATGGTAATCCATCATTGAAGCATGGGATGTCCTCTTTGCTAGAGCAAGGGGTTGAGAAAGTGATAGTGTTGCCTTTGTACCCGCAATATTCAGGGACAACGAGCGCTGCCGTTTTTGATGGGTTAGCAAAAGCGTGTAAGTCATTTTCTACAATACCGAGCATCGACTTTATTCGAGATTATTATCAGCATCCTCTTTACATCAAAGCGTTAGCTCAAAAAGTGCGAGCACATTGGGATAAGCACGGACAAGACTACTTACTTTGCTCTTACCATGGTATTCCAAAACGCTATGCTGATAATGGCGATGTGTATCCTCAGCATTGTGAGCACACGACGGCGTTATTAGCGCAAGAGCTAGGATTGGACGACTCTCAGATAGGAATGAGTTATCAATCTATCTTTGGGCGTGAAGAGTGGTTACAGCCTTATACAGCAAAGACGTTGGAAACGTTACCGACTCAAGGCATTAAGCGTTTAAACGTGATTACACCTGCCTTCTCTGTTGATTGTTTAGAGACGTTAGAAGAGATTGCCGTGGAGTGTCGTGATATTTTTATCGAAGCTGGCGGTGAGTCCTACCAATATATAGAGTGTTTGAACGATTCAGAGCTTCATATCGACATGATGGTAAACCTAGTTCAAGCGCGTTTATAGTTTGCGGTTTATCGAGCTTATGAGCTCCGAACGGTGTTGAAGAACCGAGCATAGACGATATTGACGTGTACTGGCTATTAGACATAAAAAACGCCACTCTATCTAGGGTGGCGTTTTTTGTTACGCATCTATTTTTTTCGAATCAATTAAGCGATCTGAGCTTGTTGCTCTTCGACTTCTTGAGCGTTTGATGTTGTCGATTGCTCTGCACCGTGCATCCATTTTACAAGTGTGTTTGCGCATAACAGCAAAATGACGCCGGAAATAACTGCTGTGATAGCAATACCACCGAAGATGGACATTGCGCCAAGCTCACCCACGTGTGAGCCAATCAAGCCAGCAACGTAGTTTGCAATTGCGTTAAAGCCAAACCATGCACCCATCATGAGTGAAGCAAGACGTAGCGGAGCAAGTTTGGTTACCAATGACAGACCAATAGGAGAAATACACAGCTCACCTAAAGTGTGGAAGAAGAAAGCACCCACTAGCCACAGCATAGACGTTTTCACGTTGGTATCACCGCCTTGTTCCATTACCGCACCCACCATGCACAAGAAACCAAGCGCAAGGAAGAACAGTGCCAAAGCAAATTTAACTGGAGAGTTAGGTTCACGTTTACCCAGTTTTACCCAAAGTGCGGCTAGAACGGGAGCAAGCGTAATCACAAAGAACGGGTTAAGAGACTGGAACCAAGCCGCAGGGACTTCAAAGCTACCAATCATGCGGTCTGTATATTGCTGTGTGTAGATGTTCATCAAGCCGCCAGCTTGTTCAAAACCAGCCCAGAATACAATAACAAACAAGCCCATAATAAGAATGACTTTAAGACGATCTAGCTCTTCGCGAGTTAACGGCGCTTTCGTCTTGCTTTTGTTGAGTGCTCGAGCGCGAGCTGCCGCAGGAACGGTACCAATATCGCCTAACCATGACTTAGACAGAGTTAGTTGCATCACAATACTGATCACCATACCGATACCTGCAATCAAGAATCCTGCACGCCAACCGTAAGAACCAGTTACAGAACCTGATGCGATACCCGCTAAAAGCGACCCTAAGTTGATACCCATATAGAAGATAGTGAACGCGCCATCACGACGGTTGTCACCGTCTTTGTAAAGGTCACCAACCATCGTTGATATGTTGGGCTTGAACATGCCGTTACCAGCAATAAGCAACGCCAGACCTAGATAGAAAGCTTGTTCAGCGGGCAGTCCAATCGCACCCACAGGCATAGCAAGCGTAAACTGGCCTGTGGCCATTAGAATGCCGCCGATGATGATTGAGCGACGTTGACCTAAGTAGTTGTCAGCAATCCAGCCACCGATGAGTGGGGTGATATAAACCAGTCCAGTATAGATGCCATATAAATCCAGAGCATCTTTAGTGGACCAACCCATACCGCCATTCATCGTTGCGTCAGTGAGGAAAAGGACCAAAATGGCACGCATCGCATAATAGGAAAAACGTTCCCATAGCTCAGTACCAAACAGTAAAAACAGCCCCCGAGGGTGACCTAAAATGTTGTGTTGTGCTGTCATAAGTTTTACTAATTTTAGTTATGAAAGAATATAATGTGCATCAAGATATACATAACAAAATTAAAAACTGCAATAGGGTTGATTTATAGCCTATTTGAATGATTGAGCTAAGTTGTTAAATTGTAAGAATTTTTAACCAGGAAGGCACGGGAGCTGCGTGCTGGAAACTAATATTTCACTTTTATTGCGTTGGAAGTGACTGTTTTGTCTATAAAGCGCTGTAAGAAGCTCCCTACTACCTATTAGGAAAAGTGGCCTTTGTGGTACGATGTAAGGCAGTTAGTGCAGGCGAACTATAATAATTAAGGCTAAGTGAACACAATGAAACGTTGGTATTTACTGTATTGTAAGCGCGGTGAGCAAGCGAGAGCAAAGCTCCATTTAGAGAATCAAGGCTTACAGTGCTATTACCCTGAAGTCGAAGTGGAAAGAATCCGACGAGGAAAAAGACAAAAGGTCAAAGAGCCGCTGTTTCCTTCGTACATTTTTATTCAGTTTGATTTTGAAGTTGGTCCCTCTTTTACCACGATACGCTCAACGCGAGGCGTGGTTGACTTTATTCGCTTTGGTGCTCAGCCAACAGAGGTACAAGGGGATCTGGTGTTTGAACTTCAGCAAGCGGTTTATTCGCATGTTGAAGCGGAAGAAGGTGCACTCCCTGACATTGGACAAAAAGTTCGAGTGACGGCAGGTCAATTCGCAGGTATTGATGCGATCTTTCAGGAGAAGGATGGTGATACGCGTTCGATTATGTTGGTCAATCTAATCAGTAAGCCGGTACCCGTGAGCATTGATAATAAAGACCTAGATCTATAAGACAGGCGTTATTTAAAGGCTCAATCAGAAATGATTGAGCCTTAGCTTTCAAAGGTGAGCGTTTGGCCTTATCTCAAATAAGGAGGCGCTTACCTTTCATCCTCAGGCAATTGAACATTCAATTCGAGTACAGAGATATCATCATCTTTATGCTCAAATGAAAGATCGACCATTGATGGATCCACGTCGACGTATTTAGCAATGACCTTCAGAATATCTTCTTTCAATTGCGGTAAATAAGAGGGGGATGGCGAGCCTTCACTGCGGCGCTCAGCCACAATGATTTGCAGTCGTTCTTTGGCAAGATTTGCCGAGTTTTTCTTTTGTGGGCGGAAAAATTCAAGTAATGACATGCATTAACCCCCAAATAAACGTTTGAAAATACCTTTCTTCTGCTCGGTTAGGAAGCGGAAATCCACCTGCTCTCCTAATAAGCGCTCAACCGTGTCATTGTAGGCCAATCCGGCGTCTGACTCATTGTCGAAAATTACCGGTACCCCTTTGTTTGAGGCGTTTAGCACCGCTTGGCTCTCTGGAATCACGCCAAGTAATGAGATGTGTAAAATTTCTTCAACATCTTCTACTGATAGCATTTCACCTTGGTTTACGCGCGTCGGGTTGTAACGAGTTAACAGTAGGTGCTGTTTGACGGGCTCTAGGCTTTCTTCTGCTCGTCTTGATTTAGAGTCGAGAATGCCAAGGATTCGGTCAGAGTCTCGCACAGAAGACACTTCTGGGTTTGTGGTCACAATGGCTTCATCTGCGAAGTACAGCGCCATTAACGCCCCTTGCTCAATACCAGCAGGTGAGTCACAAATGACAAAGTCAAAGCCCATCTCATCAAGGTCATCGAGTACGCGACGCACACCGTCACGTGTTAGTGCATCTTTATCGCGAGTTTGTGAAGCTGGAAGGATAAATAGGTTATCGGTACGCTTATCTTTTATTAACGCTTGATTCAATGTTGCTTCGCCATTGATGACATTAACGAAGTCATAAACAACGCGACGCTCACAGCCCATGATTAGATCGAGGTTACGCAAACCAATATCAAAATCAATCACTGCCGTTTTCTTACCTTTTAATGCAAGACCAGAGGCGATAGCAGCGCTAGAGGTTGTTTTCCCTACGCCACCTTTTCCTGATGTTACAACAATAATGCGGGCCATTATTCTTATTCCTTAATTTCTATATCGTGAGAATGTCAAATCTGAGGCTATCGTCTGTCATGCCAAACATAACTTTTTTTCCCCAGTATTCACTTTCAATCTGATCGCTAAGCCAGTAGTTACCTGCAATGGACACTAGTTCAGCTTGTAAATCGTGGCAGAGGATTTTTGCTTCGGTGGAGCCGCTAGCGCCTGCAATCGCGCGTCCTCGGAGTGTGCCATGAATATGAATGGTACCGTCAGCAATCACTTCAGCACCGGCACTCACGTGGCTTAAAATAACCAAGTCGCCATTTTTGGCATAAACTTGTTGTCCTGAACGTACGGGAGTGCGAATTATTTTAGTTGGCTCCATTTTAGCGGGCGCTTTAGCAGGCGCTTTACTTGCTGTCATAATGGCAAACCCAGCATCAGATGCTAGATTTTGGGTACGTTTATCTTTACAGCCCGTCACGCCGACAGGGATCATTCCGGCTTCTTCGATGCCGAGTTTTAGGTCGAGAAACTGTATGTCGTCGTGGACTTGGCTGATATTCAAGACAACGGGTGCCGCAGTAAAAAAGGTCGGAGCTTGCTTAACTTTTTCTTGTAAAAAGTGAACGGCTTTAGACACATCGTTGTCAGAAAGATGCAACACCGATAAAGTGAAGCTACTGCCTTTCAAATCAGGGGATGGTGACATTAATGATCAAATCCTTGTGCCAATGACATTGCTTTAGGTTAGGCTAATCATGTTATATTTCAACACTAAAGACAGCAAGCTATCTTGCTCCCAAATAGATAATTTACTCTCATTTTCGATTAAACAACCTGTATCGCCTTTTTTTCGACAAAAACCGCGATGGCAAAAGAGACATATCAATGCTTTGTTCAATTTATAAAAGTGCAAAAAAGCAAGGGGCTTACCTCTATATCACTAAGAAAGATGACTTTTCACAGGTTCCTGACGCCTTACTTGAAATGTTCGGAAAACCGACGTTAGTTATGGTAGTAAAATTGGATGGCCGAACGCTTGCCCAAGTGGATGTCGATATCGTTAAACAGTCATTACAAAATGAGGGTTTTTTCTTACAGCTACCACCACCGCAAGAGAATTTGCTCGAAACTTACAAAGAGCGAAAAAAGGCGCAGAAAAAATAATAAAGACAAACCGGTGAAGACGCTCTGGGGAGGGCACTTTGAAAAGAATGTTATCAGTTGTGTTAGGCGTGAGCTTATCGGCGAGCGTACTAGCATCAGAAAAAGGAAGCTTTGAAGAGTATGTTGAAGGCTTAAAGCAAGAAGCAAAGTCGTTAGGTATCTCGCAACAGATCTTAACAGAAGCATTTCAAGGCGTTGAGTTTAAGCCAAGAGCGGTAACTGCTGATCGAAATCAACCTGAGAAAAAGCTAACACTAGACGAATATATACCGCGAGCGGTGCCAGACTGGAAAGTCAAAAAAGCCAAAGAATTGCACCAAAAATACTACGCTGAACTTCAGCAAGCCGCGGATGAATATGGTGTTCAGTCTCGCTTTATCGTCGCGCTTTGGGGCGTAGAGAGCAACTTTGGTACCTTTACGGGCAATTATCGAGTTATTGATGCGTTGTCGACTTTAGCCTATGAAGGGCGACGTGAAGCCTTTTTCCGTAAAGAAGCATTAGCGGCACTGACTATTTTGGAGCAAGGACATATTGCCCCGGATAAAATGAAAGGTTCATGGGCGGGGGCAATGGGGCAAAGTCAGTTCATGCCGAGCTCTTTTTTAAACTTTGCTGCCGATGGTAACGGTGATGGGAAAAAGGATATTTGGAACTCAGAAGCCGATGTTTTTGCGTCGACTGCCAATTATCTTGCCCAGTCGGGATGGGATGACAGTTATACATGGGGACGCCAAGTTAAAGTCCCTCACGGTATTTCACCCGAGTTACAAGGGCGAGAGGCTGAAAAAGGTAAGTATCTTCAAGAGTGGAGTAAGCTTGGCGTCACTCGTTATGATGGTCGTCCATTGCCACAGCTAGATGAAGACATTAAGGCATGGTTAATTATGCCTGATGACGAAAATGGTCGCGTGTACCTGGTTTATAACAATTACAATGTATTGATGAAGTGGAACCGTTCGTATTATTTTGCGCTCGCTGTTAGTCATTTGGCTGACCGAATTGCAATGGATTAATACGCGTTGATTCTGTGTCGATAGTTCATTATCGACAGTTCTTTATCGATAGCTTTGTATTTATGACACGAATTTTACAAGAAAGGCCTTAAGAATCTTTACCTTAAGGCCTTTCTATTATCTATTCCGGTAACTATTTATACTTTTCCGATGGCGTTACCTAGCCGGTTACCCCTTCCAAAAAGCGAGTGAGCTCGTCAACCGCTTGGCGATTGGAGGACTGAACGGTTACTTCCGTCCCTTTTACCAAGTTTAATGTTTGGATTTTGAAGAGATTCTTTGCGGTGGCGCTTTTGCCTTGCGAGATAAGCTCTACGTCTTCCGCATACTTTTTTGCTTCTTTAACAAATAGGGCGGCAGGACGTGTATGAAGGCCGCTTTCAGCAGTAATCGTGGCACTCTTTTTGTACATAGTGTCTTATCCTCATGATTCAGTATGATTTTTCCGTTTCAGCTAGTTCTATCTGAGGAACGGTCGAAAAACCGTGACCTAAGTGCAAAATGCCAATTGTCAAAACGTATATTGGGAAAAAATGAGAACCAGTATTAATTATTATATTGATTTATATGCGTTAAAAGTAAAAACACCTCAACTTGATGTCTCAAATTGAGGTGTTAGCGTATTCGCAGCGTTGAAAAGTTGCGGGTTACTTTTTAACCGTGTGGAACTGTTCGCAGGCAATCATGGTGTTTTCAATCAAACTTGCCACGGTCATTGGGCCAACACCACCTGGGACGGGGGTGATAAAGCTGGCGTTATTCTTCGCTACATCATATTCCACATCGCCAACTAATTTGCCATCGTCCATTCGGTTGATACCCACATCGACAACAACAGCGCCTTTCTTGATCCAGTTACCAGGAATGAAGTTAGGTTTACCAACGGCAACCACGACGATATCGGCTTGACGAACATGACCTTCTAGATCTTTAGTGAAGCGATGACACGTCGTTGTGGTGCAGCCAGCAAGTAGAAGCTCAAGTGTCATAGGGCGGCCGACGATATTAGATGCACCAACGACGACAGCATGTTTGCCACGCATTGGGATGTTGTAGCGATCTAATAGGGTAATAATACCTTTTGGTGTGCAAGAGCGTAGTTTAGGCATACGTTGAGCGAGTCGACCTACATTGTAGGGATGGAAACCATCAACGTCTTTCTCTGGGATGATGCGCTCAAGAATAAGCGTGTCGTCAATGCCTGCGGGGAGAGGCAATTGCACTAAAATACCATCTACTTCAGGGTCGTTATTAAGTGTATCTACAAGGCTTAATAGCTCATCTTGGTTTGCGTTTGCAGGCAGATCATAAGACTTAGAAACAAATCCCACTTCTTCACACGCTCTGCGCTTACTTCCGACGTAAACTTGTGAGGCAGGATCTTCACCTACCAGAACAACCGCTAAGCCCGGTGCCCTAAGGCCAGCATCGGTACGTGCTTTTACTCGTGCAGCGACTTCAGAGCGGACAGTTTGAGAAATAAGTTTCCCATCGATGTTTTGAGCAGTCATAATTTTCCTTGAGAAAGTTAATTGGCTGTTATTTTTGTGTGTATTGTCCCAGAAAAGTATTTCAAAAGCCAGAAAGCAAACGTTTGCCTCGTTTGAAATATCACCATTGACTGATAGGTTGTGGTTTTTTTGGGCATTTGAATCACAAAGAGTAAGAAAGCCATTGATTTACCGAGTTCATCTCGTATAATCCTTTCCCTGTAGCGCGCCCTTAGCTCAGCTGGATAGAGCACGTCCCTTCTAAGGATGTGGTCGTAGGTTCGAATCCTACAGGGCGCGCCATTTATTAAGAAACCCCTGATAGCTCCTTGAGTTATCAGGGGTTTTGCTTTTTCTGCGATATATATCGTATCTGCTACACTATCATCACCTTATTGCGCGTCATTCATCACGCGTTATTACTAGCGCGTCATCGACAATGTGAGAGACTCTTTATGCCGTTTACTAAACTTGGGCTCAGTGCCCCATTACTGAATGCGATTGAAAAAGTAGGTTACGACAAGCCTACTACGATTCAGAATAAAGCGATTCCCCTGATTTTAAACGGTGACAATCTTCTTGCTGCGGCGCAAACAGGTACAGGTAAAACGGCGAGTTTCGTGTTGCCTATTCTAGAAAAATTAAGTCGAGCGGAAACCCAGCGTAAGAAGCGGGCAAGAGCGCTTATTTTGACTCCGACACGAGAGTTAGCGCAACAAGTTCACCAGAGCATTGAAACATACGGCCAAGAGTTATCATTAAAATCGATGGCGATGTACGGTGGTGTTGATTATGCCCCACAGAAGCAAGCGTTAATTGATGGTATTGATATTGTGGTGGCAACACCGGGCAGATTGTTAGACCTTTATGGACAACATGCTATTCACTTTGATGAAGTGGAATGCTTGGTATTGGACGAAGCTGACAAAATGCTTGATATGGGCTTCATTGAAGCGATTAACAAGATTATTGCTCGGGTACCAGAAGACGCGCAAACACTGCTGTTTTCTGCCACGTTATCTAATCCAGTTCGAGAATTGGCTCGCAGCGCAATTGATAACCCATCAGAAATCAGTATCGCTAAACATAGTGCGTCGAAGGGAAACATTAAGCAATGGATTGTGACGGTTGACAAAGATATTAAGTCATCATTGTTAAGCCATTTATTAACAGAGAACTCATGGTCTCAAGCGCTGATTTTTATTGAGACGAAGCACGGCGCAGCAAAGCTAGTAAGCCAGCTTGAGAAGCGCGGAATTCAAGCAGAAGCGTTTCATAGTGGCCGTAACCAAAAAGTTCGTCAGCAGCTGATTGAAGACTTTAAGGCTGGGAATATTCAATACTTGGTGTCGACAGGTGTTGCAGCGCGTGGTATCGATATTGAAAACTTACCGGTTGTGATTAACTATGACTTACCATTTCCGGCAGATGAATATGTGCACCGAATTGGTCGTACAGGGCGAGCAGAAGCGGCGGGCGAGGCAGTATCTTTAGTATCGAAAGACAACTTTAAGAATTTATGCATGATCGAAAGTCGATTAGGGCACTTGCTTGAGCGCGTGGAGATTGAAGGTTTTGAACCTCGTAAACCAGTGCCGATTTCGATTTTAAATTATGTACCAAAGCATAAGCGTAATAGCGAAGAGCGATAATCGTAGCGATAAACGATAACGGATGACCCATAGCCTCTAGTGTTTCATTAGGGGCTTTTTTACGCTTGGAGAATAGTGTTATTCATTACCCTAATATTCACTAATTATCCTAACTACATGTTGAAATTATACTAGGTTATTAACAATGCTGGCTGGTAAGGGCTGGCGTATTATTTGTGGCGGTTGTGTGAGGGAGAGGAATATTATGGTAAGACGCTGGTGGGGGTTAGGGGGGATTTGTTTAGCCTTTATGGCCAATGCCGAAGTATTTGATGGCTTTCCTGATGTTGTGGTGTGTGAGGTCGGTAAACCCTACCGCAGCGGCTCAATAACCTTATTTGCGGAATATCAAGATCAAAACCGGATTGCGTATTATCGCAGTATGGATGGAAAGCAAGTCATCAAGATAGATCGTAAAGGGTTAGTGAGTGCGCACAACAAACATAGCAAAAATAGCTGTGTTGGTCAGACATTGAATACCTTAGTCTCGAAAGGAAAAGCCTTTAACTTTCAATTGATGGAGAAAGAATAAGCAGCTCGGTTGAGCTGCTTAGGGTACATGTTTTGCCGATTATGCTTATTTGATTACTTTAACGATTTTTAGATCGCTTAATCAGCTTTCTCGATCAAAAGTGTAATGCCGTCTACATCAATAACTCGTACGAGTGATCCCGAGGCTATGGGTTCATCACTATAGGCCGTCCATGAGGTGTCACCAAGATTAATTCTGCACTTACCTTTACTGATATCGTGCTCTAACACGGCGGTTTGACCGATCAGCTGCTTATCTTTTTGGTTCAGTTCTCGGTTATTATCTGAGCGTATGTCGGTCTTATGCTGCTTACGCCACCATAGCCACGTGAGCACAAGGGCAAATACGCCAAAGCTTACCCATTGTAGCTGCCAACTGATTGGCAGAAAGGCGACAATGATGCCAACCAACATAGCAGAGATCCCAAGCCACAATAAATAGCCAGCGGTACCGAGTAGCTCCCCACATAACAGAAGTAACCCAAATGCAAGCCAGTGCCAGTAGTTAACTTGGTTTAATAACTCAATCACGCTTTATCCTTGTTATCGGCTTTTGATTGATTGAACATTTCCGCGATGCCAGCCACTGAGCCCATTAGCCCAGTTGCTTCGAGTGGTAGCATTATGATCTTGCCGTTCTCGGCTTGGCCAATCGATTTTAGAGCGTCAGTATAACCTTGGGCGATAAAGTAGTTAACTGCTTGCATATCACCTTGGGCGATAGCCATCGACACCATCTCAGTTGCCTTAGCTTCTGCTTCGGCGGCTCTTTCTCGCGCTTCTGCTTGAAGTATAGCAGCTTGCTTTTCACCTTCTGCCTTTAAGATTTCGGATTGCTTGTGTCCTTCGGCACGTAAAATCTGAGCCTGTCTTACCCCTTCCGCTTCTAAAACTTCAGCACGCTTGTTTCGTTCGGCTTTCATTTGAGCATTCATCGCAGCGGTGAGGTCGGCTGGTGGCTGGACATCACGGATTTCGATGCGAGTTACTTTTACACCCCAAGAGTTGGTTGCCTCATCAACGATAGCAAGCAACTTAGTATTTATGGAGTCACGCTGGCTGAGCATTTCATCAAGCTCCATTGAGCCAAGTACGGTACGCATATTAGTGAGAGTAAGATTGCGAATAGCATGTTCAAGATCAGTGATCTCATAGGCGGCTTTAGCCGCGTCGATGACTTGCACAAAGCAGACAGCATCAATGACCACATTGGCATTATCTTTACTAATGACCTCTTGTGGTGGGATATCAAGTACGCGCTCCATCATATTGACTTTATTGCCAATAGAGTCGACGAATGGAATGATGAGGTTCAGTCCGGGTCTCAGAGTATGGGTGTAGCGCCCGAAACGTTCGACAGTCCAGTTGTCGCCCTGTGATACCGTTTTTACCCCAGCCACCAAAAACACGATAGCGACGAGGATAAAACCACCAATAGTAACCATTGCATCAATAGCCATGAGTCAACTCCTTGTATAAAATTTAATCCATTCTGGATCAATATGAGCGTGAGCGCAAATGGAATAGTGTATAGGTGTGTATTTAGTGAAGTAACTAAATTGTAAATAATATCAATTATTTAATTAAAAGGGAGGCTTAGCCTCCCTTTTAATTAATTAGTAAAGCAAGGAGTAGAGCTGTCGGCGATATTTACCGGCGACGGGATTACCTTGTCCTAGGGCTGAGAGGATATCCATGAAGGTTTTCTTGAGCTCGCCATCTAGAGCATTGAGATCGCGGCTCACGTAGCCCCAAAGCAGCGCAAGGGCTTCTTCATCTCGGCTGACTTGATGGTATTGCAGCGCCAATTCTGCAGCGATTTTGAGTCCGTCAGGAGACGCTTTGAGAGCGGCCTCTAGTGATTGAATTTCTGGACTATCGGCAGCTTGTTTATGCAGCTCAAGTTTAGAAACCAACGATTTATAGTAGTTATCTTTATATTCTAGCGGAATGCTGTCTAGCATAGCTTCTGCGAGTTCGAATTGATTGGTTTCTAATAAGCTGTTTGCTCTTGCAAGCTTGATTTCACCCTTGCTTTGGTACTCTTCTGATAACGTAGCAAAGAGAGTTAGCGCTTCGGTATGCGCGTCTTGCTGAGTCAATTCTAATGCTTTTTGTGCCGTCAATTCATCTTGGCTAGGAAGGTGTTTTGTTAACATGGCTGTGATGGCTTCAAGAGGCTGAGGACCGCCTAGCCCATCTACAGGCTGACCATTGACGAATAATGCAATCGTCGGCAGCGTTTGTACGCCAAATTGACCTGCAATGGCTTGTTGCTCTTCGCAGTTCAACAGGGCTAGAGTAAAAGCGCCGCTGTATTGTTCTGTTAACGCTTTCAATGATGGGATCATTTGAACGCTTTCTTCACTCATCGGCGCCCAGAAATGAATGAGTACCGGAGTGCTCATGGAGCCTTCTAATACTTGGCGAAAATTTTGCTCATTCAGATCAACAATGTACGGTGGTTGCATCCAATAGTCCTTGTTTGTATTCACGTTAGTTCTACAAGCAAGATTGGTATGAAAGAGCAGAAATTCAAGGTCATAAGAAGATTCAAGGTCATAAAGACATTAAGCAAGGCGTAGAAACCAAAACACCGTACTTTTCAGCACGGTGTTCATGGTGTTTTTGGTATCGCTGTTTGGGGGAGTTAAAACCAAACAAAATAGGCGAGTGTCACCCCCACAGCGACCCAGTTAAGCTGATTTAACGTCATATTGTCGTATCCAGATTAATCACTGCAAGTTATTGGATCTGTGATGATCCTTTTAGAAAGTCACGGCGATAAAACAGATTGCCGTGAGCCTATATTGAGTAATATATCGATACTTTGTGACACTAAAATTACAAATGAACGAATTCTATGCAGCTTTTCGCAATATAGGATCAAGCCACTTTCCTGGTAACAGTCTTTTTAGTACCGCAAAGATCTTCGTTGGCGTAGTGATTCGGTACCTGAGTTTGGGCCGTGTGGACTCTAGGGCATGAATCAATGCCGGGAGACAGGACTCTGGAGGTAGCACAAATTGATTGTTCGATTCTGTGACGGAGAGGCGTTGCAGTTGCTTTTGATATTCGGTTTTATGGATGCTGGCTTCGACGTTGATCCATTTAAGAAAAGCGATTTTAGCATTGCTTCGAAATTGTGTTTCGATAGGGCCGGGTTCAATTAAAGCAATACGGACGTTGGATGAGTGCAACTCTAAACGCAACGTATCTGTCCATCCTTCCAGTGCAAATTTAGAGGCGTTATAAGCCCCTCGATATTTCATTGCGGCGAAACCAAGGACGGAACTATTCTGGATAATACGCCCTTCATTTTGTTGGCGCATAATGGGTAAAATGAGTCGAACTAATTCATGCCAGCCAAAGAAATTAGCCTCAAATTGCGCTCTCAGTGCATCAGTTGGGAGATCTTCTAACGCTCCTGGTTGTCCGTAGGCTCCGTTATTGAATAAACCATATAGCCGTCCTTCACATAGGTCGAGAGTCTTTTGTACCCCAAGTTGGATGCTCTTGGCATCAGCCAGATCCAATTGAATACAAGTTAGCCCTTCATTTTGAAGACGTTTAACGTCTTCTATTGAGCGACATGACGCTATGACATGATAGCCACGTTGATTGAGTTCATGTGCAGCGGTATAGCCAATACCGCTGGAGCAACCTGTGATTAATATCGCTTTTTTCATTTTAGAGTTAACGCCTTAGTCCTTTCGAAGCTTCACCATAGCGATGAGTACACGGTTGAGACAAGCGTTATCGACTTTTAATAAGAATATTTTTCAATGCGGGTTCTACATGAGGAAAAGAAAAGTTAAACCCGATTTCAGTTAAGCGTTTGGGCTTGGCGCGTACACTGTCTAGCAATAAGCATGACGATTCCCCCATGATTATCTTTATTAGCCATGCTGGCGTCATTAAAAAGTGGGGGCGATTTAGGGTCCTCGCCAATATTCGGCTAAACAGTGCATTAGAGACAGCATGGGGCGCGCAAAAATTGTAAGGTCCTTGAGCATGGGGAGTGTCGAGTAGGGTGACGATACCTCTTACCATATCGAGTATATGGATCCATGGTAGGTACTGCTTACCATGCCCAATTGGACCGCCAAGACCCAACTTGTAAGGGAGTAACATCTTGCTTAGCGCACCACCATTTTCGCCCAATACGACTCCGGTGCGTAATAGACAAACGCGCGTTCGTGCTGACTGGGCTCTCATTGCAATGGATTCCCATTTTTCGCATACGTTGTGAGCAAACGAATGTTGGTGTACCTGTAAGCTCTCATCGAAAGGATGAGATTGCTGATCGCCATAATAGCCGACGGCTGAGCCGCTAATTACGACACTTGGTGGCTCGGTACTGGCATGAATAAGAGTGACTAATTTTTCGGTGGTATTCCACCGGCTATCGCAAATGATTTTTTTCTGATCATCGCACCAGCGCTTGTCTGCAATGGGCTCACCGGCAAGGTTAATGACACCATCGAATGCATTGAGGTCATCAAACGTATCGAGAGTGGCTAAGTAAGTAATGTTTCCCAAATCGGTATGTTGGAGTGTCAATTTTGCTGCTTCAACATCACGACTGATCACGGTAACCGTGTGTGTGGTGAGGTGTTTAAGTAGTTCTTTACCGATAAATCCAGTACCACCGGTCACTAACAGATGCATTCGATCTCCCTTATTGCTTTTAACCACTAAGCCTTATAGTTCTACATTACTTGTTGTGGTGTTTGCGCACCAAGCAGTGGTGATACTGCCGCATGAGATTATCTGACTATAGGTAAATGATTTAACGCCATTAAGTAAATATAGCAATGAAATAGCTTTATTGACTAACTCTAATAACGCGTATCGTTAAATGGCTGAGATCACAGAATGGTGAGTAATTCTGACTAGGTTACATGGATGTTGCAATTATCACATCTTCTTACAATATTCTTTGCCATTCTAAATGTACGATATGCGGAATGGGAGAAAAGCGTGCAAGGGATGAAAGCCCTCATACATGTCATGCTCAATAGTTTGAAAGATTTAATGCCCATTGTATTTGTGGTGCTTTTTTCCAACTAGTCGTGCTTCAAGAGCCGCTTCCCAATGTGCTCTCGATACTTTTCGGTCTACTGCTCGTAGTATTAGGGCTCACTTTCTTTGTGTTTGGTTTGGCAATGGTGGCGGCTGAAGTGGGAGTGTTTACAATGACGGAAGAGTCAATGCAGGGCTACGTCATGGATCTTCGTTTGCTTGTAGCCTTATTAGTAGGGCTTGCTATTATTCTTGGCGTCATTCGAATACTGACAGATTGGCCAATCCCAATATGAATGTTAAGTACTGTGCCCGTCTTTTTGAGCGGTTTGGAATCAGCCGAGCACCCGTTATCGAAGACGGTAAGATTATTGGTATGGTTAGTTATCAATATTGTTGTGAATGGCATGGCACGTGAGGAATAGCGGGTAAACTAAGTTACAATAGCCTCATAACGTGTGTTGGAGGTAAATCCGTGAAATTATTCTTTGCATCAGACCTACATGGTAGTGTCAGTGCGACTCAACAAGTATTAGAAGCCTACCGTCAGTCGGGAGCGCAGCACCTTGTGATTCTAGGTGATGTTCTTAACCATGGTCCAAGAAACCCGGTTCCGGAAAGTTATAACCCACCAGAAGTCGCGGCATTACTTAACGACTATCAATCTGAAATTATTGCCGTTAGAGGTAATTGCGATAGTGAAGTTGACCAAATGCTACTTCACTTTCCTATGATGGCTGATTATGCATGGGTGTTATTGCCATCGGGCAAGCGTTTATTTTTAACGCATGGCCATTTATATAATGCAGCTAAACGCCCTCAGCTTAAAAAAGGCGATGTGATTGTTCATGGACATACGCATATCCCGGTTGCTCACTGGGATGAAGAACAAGTCATTTTTAATCCTGGCTCTATTACTTTCCCGCGTGAAGGCTACGCTGCAAGCTATGGTTTTTTTGAGGGTAATACATTGAGTGTCAAAACATTTACTGGGGATGTACTTTGTTCTATTGAACTATAGTCGACATATTTTAGAGTTAAAAAAACGCAGCCATTGGCTGCGTTTTTTCGACGTATCTAATTAACGAGTAACTAATTTCTTAGTTTGCTGATTACTTAGTTACGCGTAGTACTGGTGTTTCACCAACAGTAACAGAACCAGATAGCTTATTAAGCTCTTTGATTTCGTCCATGTTAGAGATAACAACTGGAGTCAGCGTTGATTTAGCTTTTTCTTCAAGAAGTGCTAGATCGAATTCGATAACAGTGTCGCCTGCTTTAACAGTTTGACCTTCTTCAGCGATACGCTTAAAGCCTTCACCTTTTAACTCAACAGTGTCGATACCAAAGTGAACAAATAGCTCGATGCCGTCGTCAGATTCGATAGAGAACGCGTGGTTCGTTTCGAAGATCTTACCGATAGTACCGTTTACAGGAGCGACCATTTTGTCGCCAGCTGGTTTGATAGCAATACCATCACCAACGATTTTCTCAGCAAAAACGACATCTGGCACGTCTTCGATGTTTACGATCTCACCAGATAGTGGTGCGATGATTTCGATTGCACCAGCGTCAGCGCTGTCGTCAGATACTAGCTTCTTCAGTTTGTCAAAGAGACCCATGTTGTGCTCCTAAAGGTTTGATTTTATTCTGCTCAATTATATTAGCAGTTTGTCTTTTCTGCGATAAATTTTTCGACGTGCGCTTCAATTTCTGCAGCAGTCGCCATTTCTAGCGCTTCATCCGCCATAGCTTTTACTTCTGCGAAGTTAGCGTTACGGATAACTTTCTTAACCTTAGGAATAGAAATGCCGCTCATACTAAACTCATCTAGGCCCATGCCTAGTAGAAGTAACGTCGCGCGTTCGTCGCCAGCAAGCTCGCCACACATACCCGTCCACTTGCCTTCTTTATGCGAAGCGTCGATCACCTGTTTAATTACGGTTAATACCGCTGGTGAAAGTGGGTTGTATAGGTGAGAAATTAGCTCGTTACCACGGTCTACTGCTAGAGTATACTGAGTTAAGTCGTTAGTACCAATACTAAAGAAGGAAACTTCTTTCGCTAGGTGGTGAGCAATCGCTGCAGCAGCAGGTGTTTCTACCATTACACCGATTTCAATATCTTCATCAAATGCGATGTTTTCTGCGCGAAGTTCCGCTTTGTATTCTTCGATAGCTTTCTTAAGTTCGCGGATTTCTTCAACAGAAATAATCATCGGGAACATAATGCGAAGCTTACCGTGTGCAGATGCACGTAGGATACCGCGTACTTGATCACGTAGAATTTCACGACGATCCAAGCTAATACGAACCGCACGCCAGCCTAGGAATGGGTTCATTTCTTTTGGAAGGTCCATGTACGGAAGGTCTTTATCACCACCAATATCCATAGTACGGATAATAATTGAGTGGCCATTCATCGCTTCTGCAACTTCTTTATACGCTTGGTATTGCACTTCTTCGGTAGGAAGAGAATCGCGGTCCATGAATAGGAATTCAGTACGATACAGACCAACACCTTCACCGCCGTTACGGTTGATACCGTCACAGTCTTTTACGGTACCGATGTTGCCACAAACTTCTACACGGTGTCCGTCTAGAGTTTCAGCTGGTAGGTCTTTAAGTTTTGCAAGTTCCTCTTTTTCAGCAAGGAACGACTCACGGACTTGTTTCGCTTCTGCAAGTTGTGCTTCAGAAGGATTGATGATGATTTTGTTGTTCATCGCATCAAGAATCAACATGTCGCCGTTCTTAACTTGCTTAGTGATATCGTTAGTACCAACGATAGCAGGAAGTTCAAGTGAACGAGCCATGATAGAGGTGTGCGAAGTACGGCCACCGATGTCACAAGCAAAACCAAGTACGTAGTCTAGGTTGATTTGCGCTGTTTCAGAAGGTGTTAAGTCGTAAGCAACAAGGATCACTTGTTCATTGATGTCGCTAAGTGACACGATATTGATGCCAAGTGCGTTTTTCACAAATCGAGTACCGATATCACGGATATCCGTAGCACGCTCTTTTAGGTATTCATCATCTAAAGATTCAAGTGCACACGCTTGCTCTTCGATTACGGTGTAAATTGCGTGGTCCGCAGACATTTTGTCTTTCTTGATGAGAGCTAAGATCTCTTCTTCGAGCTCTTCATCTTCAAGAAGCATGATGTGGCCTTCGAAGATGGCTTCTTTTTCTTCACCAAAAGTTTCTAGTGCTTTTTGCTTAACAATTTCTAGTTGAGCAGACGATTTGTTACGAGCGTCAAAGAAACGCTGAACTTCCGCTTCTACTTGGTCATCAGAGATGGCTGCTTTGTTAAGAACAATTTCGTCTTCTTGAAGTAGTAATGCTTTACCGATCGCAATACCAGGAGATGCTAGGATGCCTGAAATCATAGCTTTACCTTAATGTGGTCAAATGTATAAAGAAAGGGTGACTTACGTTGCTACACTTATGTGTAGCTGATAGTCAGCGCTATTTCCAATAAAGCCACTTTGCTTTCGACAAAATGGCTTTAGAAGAATGATGGCTGCTTAGTGAAGCTCGTCCATTAGAGCAACTAGGTGGTCTACTGCTTGTTGAGCTTGTGGGCCTTCAGCAGAGATAGTTACGTTAGTACCTTTAACTAGACCTAGAGTCTGTAGTTTGAATAGGCTTTTTGCGCTAGCGCTTTTGCCGTTAGAAGTCACAGTGATGTCAGCGTCAAAAGATTTTGCTTCTTTAACGAACTGCGCTGCAGGACGAGTGTGAAGACCATTTTCTGCTGTGATTTCTACTTGCTTCTCGTACATTTTTATTACCCCAATTGATTTATTTTATGTTTGTTTTCTTAACTAAAGCCAAGCTTAGCGTCATTTGTTTGTTCCTGCTATAGGACTAAAGTCATGATTCATTAAGCGCTGCATCGGTCTTGAATTGTAGGCTATGATTGCAGTCTTCGCTGTCTCCATACCCTACGACTATTCTTTAAATCGCTTATTTATTTTTAAGCTTAAAATAAAACTGACCTGATATTACCAAAGGCTGACAGAGATTCAACAAAAAAGCCCCATAAAGGGGCTTTTTTAAATCAAAATTTGATTTGGCAACATATTATTGCTGAATCTCTTTGTCAGTGAATATACCTGCGAATAATGCTGAACTTAGGTAACGCTCACCTGAGCTTGGTAGTACTGTAACTATGGTTTTTCCTTTAAATTCAGGGAGTTCTGCTAGCTTATTGGCAGCAACAACAGCCGCTCCTGAAGAGATGCCAGCAAGGATCCCTTCTTCCTCCATGAGACGACGCGCCATCTCAATCGCTTCATCAGATGTTACAAGTTCAACACGGTCGATGATGTCTAAATCTAGGTTCTCTGGGATGAAACCTGCACCGATACCTTGAATTTTGTGTGGTGCTGGCTTGATTTCTTCACCCGCGAGCGCTTGGCTAATGACTGGCGACTCTGTTGGCTCGACTGCAACAGAAATGATTGCTTTGCCTTTTTCGCCTTTAATGTAGCGGCTCGTACCAGTAATGGTACCACCAGTACCTACGCCAGCGACGAACACGTCAATTTCGCCATCTGTAGCGTCCCAAATTTCCGGGCCCGTTGTTTTTTCATGGATAGCCGGGTTTGCTGGGTTATTGAACTGTTGCAACAGAAGGTATTTTTCTGGATTAGAGGCAACAATCTCTTCGGCTTTGGCAATAGCGCCTTTCATGCCTTTCGCTGCTTCGGTGAGCTCTAGATTAGCGCCTAGCGCTTTGAGTAATTTACGACGTTCTAGACTCATGGACTCTGGCATGGTTAGTGTCAGTTTGTATCCGCGAGCAGCGGCAACGAAAGCCAGTGCGACACCTGTGTTCCCACTTGTTGGTTCAACAAGCTCAACGCCTGCTTTTAGTCTTCCGTCTTTCTCTGCTTCCCAAATCATGTTGGCGCCGATACGACACTTAACACTGAAACTAGGGTTACGAGCTTCAACTTTAGCTAGGACGTTACCGTTACTAACTTTGTTGAGGCGAACTAGGGGAGTGTTACCAATGGTGAGAGAGTTGTCTTCGTAGATCTTGCTCATTATATGTTCCTTCATTCAGTTAACCGTATCGGTCAGCGATTACATGATAAGAATATGATTTTGTTGGGTGGGGGAGAAGAATTAAATAGTTATATATTATGGAAGAAAGTATGGAAAGCTTGAATTGATCGTGTCAGCCACGTAAATAAAGCGCATAGCCCAAGTGAAAACGGCGTTGTCATTGATTGCAATGACGCGATGTTTTCACTTGGGCTATGCCGCTATGAATCATTTCCTACGCAGGTACCACCCCCACGCTAAACATAACAGCACCCAACCATAAAGAGGCCATGTCCCGACCTCTCTGTACCAAGTTGTCCCGTTTGTCGGCGTGACCTCTGTACGCAACACCGCGGTTTCAAACTGAGGGATTTGCGCAGTAATTTTGCCGTTATGATCCGTGACAGCTGTAATGCCGTTGTTGGTTGAACGTATTAATGGTATTCCAAGCTCTAATGCTCGCATTCGAGCTATCTCCATATGCTGTAAGGGACCAATCGAGCGACCAAACCAGGCATCGTTAGAGAGTGTGAGCAAGTAGTCTGTTTCTGGCGTCACATTCTGTCGAACCTGTTCGTTAAAAATGATCTCATAACATAAAGCCGGTGCTAAATGCATGCCATTGGCAACGATATTGGGTTGTACATATGCCCCGCGACTAAACGAAGACATCGGCAAGTTAAAAAACGGCGCGATTGGACGAAGAAGATCTTCAAATGGAACAAACTCTCCAAACGGCAATAAGTGGTGCTTGTGAAAACGCTCGTCAAGATCAAGCTCATAGTCCCCATAAGGGGTTTGTCCCACAACCAGAATGCTGTTGTAGTATTCGTCAGACTCTGACTTATTGATAACACCTGTGATGATGGCCGTATTGTTCATCTTGGCCGCCGAGTCTAAATTACTTAGGAAAGACGGCAGTTCAAATTCCATTGCTGGAATAGCGGCTTCTGGCCAGATGATGATGTCGGCGTCCCAGTTTTCTCGGCTAAGATCGGTGTATTTCATAATCGTCGGCCAGCGTTGGCTTGGTAGCCATTTTAGCGCTTGGTCAACGTTACCTTGTATGAGTGCCACACTCTTCGTGCGGGTGGTATCCGGTGTTACCCACTCATAGTGACGTAACCCGAATCCGACTGAAAAAATGACCAGAGGAATAAGGGTTATAAGCCAATGTTTGCTTCGAATCGCGTAAGCTATACTCGCTGACGTGATGATGATCAGTAGCGTAATGAGCTCAACACCACCCATAGGGGCATAGCTGGCTAGCGGCCCGTCTATTTGACTATAACCTAACCATAACCAAGGGAATCCTGTCATCACCCAGCCACGAGCCCAGTCAAAGATGAGCCATAGCGCAGGGGCAGCAAGAAGGTAGCGTGTACGATTATCTTTTAGGAAAAAACGGTTTAATGACCAAGCAAATAATGCTGAATAGATGGACAGGTAACCCACCAATAGAGTCATTAGAAGTACGCTAGCGAATTTCGGCATACCGCCAAAATTATCGATACTAACGTGGACCCAACTAATGCCGGTCGCAAATTGGCCAAAACCCCATGCGTAGCCAATAAAAAGTGCACGCCGAGCGGTTTGTCCTTGCAGCAGAAGCAGTAGGATAAGTGGACTTAGCAGAGCAAGTGGCCACAGTTGATAGGGAGCGAAGGCTAGGGTTGTACTGGCGCCAACAAAAGCGGCCCCAACGGGCCGCAATAGGCGAAGATAATTCTTCATTTAATGGTGGTCTCACTTAACCGGTGGACACAAGGTATCGTTATTCTTCGACACTCGATGCTGCTTCTAGATCGGGAATGGTAACTTGAACTTGCACCACTCGACGATTATCCGCCGCTGTCACTTTAAAGGTATAGTTTTCTATTTCGACCACTTCCCCTCTAACAGGTAAGTGACCGAATGCGGTCATAATTAAGCCACCAACAGTATCAACTTCTTCATCACTGAAGGTTGAACCAAAGGTGTCATTGAATTCTTCGATGGTCGTGAGAGCTTTGACTGCAAACGTATGTTTGCTCAGCTTTCTGATATCGAGCTCATCATCATCGTCAAATTCGTCTTCGATTTCGCCAACAATTTCTTCGAGGATGTCTTCAATGGTCACTAGACCAGAAACACCGCCAAATTCATCAACGACGATAGCCATGTGATAGCGTTCCTCGCGGAATTCCTTAAGTAAGCGATCAACACGTTTACTTTCCGGTACTACCACAGCAGGGCGAATCACTTCTTCAATGTCAAAAGGGGCGCTATTCGAGCCCAAGTAACGGAGTAGGTCCTTAGCTAAGAGAATACCTTCCACATGGTCTTTATCTTCACTGATGACAGGGTAACGAGAATGCTGCGCATCGGTCATTAGCCCAATCAGTTTATCGAAGTCGTCGGAACGTTCGATAGTGACCATTTGTGAGCGAGGTAGCATGATATCGCGGACTCGCATTTCGGAAATTTCCATGACACCTTCAAGCATATCTCGTGTGTCATGGTCTATTAGGTCATTGACTTCAGAGTCACGAATGACATCTACAAGCTCTTGGCGATCTTTTGGTTCACCTTGAAATATTTGACCTAGGCGCTCAAAGAAGGACTTTCTACTCGGACCTTCTGATTTTTTACTGTTTCCCTCGGGGTTAGAGGGAGAAGACTCTTCGTTCATGATTTCTCAATTCAGAATGCTATCAGACGTGTGATAGCGCACATAAGAAGAGGCAAAACGCCTCTATTGTTTCTCTGCTATATACGGGTCTTCAAAGCCCATATCTAACATGATTTCGGTCTCTAAAGCTTCCATTTCGTCAGCTTCTTCGTCATCAATATGATCATAACCTAGCAGATGAAGGCTGCCATGTACAACCATATGTGCCCAGTGTGCAGTTGAGGTTTTTGACTGCTCTTTCGCTTCTTTTTCTACGACTTGGCGGCAAATAATTAGGTCGCCAAGCAAATTCATTTCGATCCCAGGAGGCGTTTCAAATGGAAATGACAAGACATTGGTTGGCTTGTCTTTCCCGCGATAGTCGTGGTTGAGCTGTTGGCTTTCTGCATCATCCACTATTCGAATCGTCAGCTCCGCTTCCTTTTGAAACGGGATAATCGCTTTGTCTAGCCATTGCTGAAACTCAGCGTGAGAAGGCAACCCTTCTTCAGATTCGACCGCTAACTGTAGATCAAGTTCAATGCTCATCATTTACCTATTTATCGAAACTTGTTAAAGCGTTATTGAGGACTGACATCAGTCCCGGTGTTAAGTTTTGCTGCTTCGTGTTCTTCGCGACGACGGCGCTCAATCTCTTTTCGCGCTTTTTGGTCAGCCGATTCCCACTTCTCATAAGCGTTGACGATACGAGCGACAACAGGGTGTCTAACCACATCATCCGCTTGGAAGAAATTGAAACTGATTTCATCCACGTCATTGAGAACTTCAACCGCATGACGAAGGCCTGATTTTGCACCACGAGGTAAATCTATTTGCGTCACGTCACCAGTAATGACAGCGCGTGAGTTAAAACCAATTCGGGTCAAGAACATCTTCATTTGTTCGACGGTGGTATTTTGGCTTTCATCAAGGATAATGAAGGCATCATTGAGTGTACGACCGCGCATATAGGCCAGAGGTGCCACTTCAATAACGTTGCGCTCTATGAGCTTTTCAACGCGCTCAAATCCTAACATTTCAAATAAAGCATCGTAGAGTGGGCGTAGATACGGGTCCACTTTCTGGCTTAAATCACCGGGCAAAAAGCCCAGCTTTTCGCCCGCTTCAACGGCTGGGCGAGTCAGAAGAATTCGACGAATTTCTTGTCGTTCTAGTGCATCAACTGCCGCGGCAACCGCGAGGTAAGTTTTACCTGTACCGGCCGGTCCTATCCCAAAACTAATATCGTGTGTCACCATATTAACAAGGTATTGCGCCTGGTTGGGGGTACGTGGCTTGATGATGCCTTTCTTGGTTTTGATAAAGACTTCTTTACCGTGAGCAATTTCTGACTCAGCGCTTTGTTCCAGTATTCCGGACTCTTTAACGGCTAGGTGGATTTGCTCAGGTTCTATATCTGGAAATTGTCCACGAACAGGCGCGGTATCGACATAAAGTGATTTGATAATATCCAACGCAGCAGCGCTAGTATGCGGTTGACCGACGATAGTAAAGAAGTTGCTACGATGATTGATTTCAACGCCTAAACGACGTTCTAAATGCTTGATATTGTCATCGAAAGGTCCGCATAGGCTAGACAGACGGCGGTTATCAGAGGGTTCTAGGTTGATCTCTAAGGTGACTATTTTATTACTCAATGTAGCCTCACATTATGCCCTATGGGCGATGTATGGAGCCCGATTGCGACCGGGCTCCTCATTAGGTGCTAAGGCGTAAAGGTTGCCACACCTAGCTCATCTTCGCGACGAGTTTTTTCCATCATTTCTGTTGGAGACGTCACAACACGAAGATCGATGTCTTTTTCTGTACGAAGCAGCTCACCACGAAGTGAGTTTGCGAACACGTCGACAATCTTCACATCAACGAATTGACCAATAAGGTCAGCACTGCCTTCAAAGTTAACGACACGGCTGTTTTCTGTACGACCACGAAGTTCCATCAGGTTTTTCTTCGAAGGACCTTCTACTAAAATTCGTTGCTCAGTATCCAGCATCAGGCGTGAGTAACGCATAGCTTGAGCGTTTACAGTCTGTTGCAGTTCGTATAGACGCTCTTTCTTCTCTTGCTCTGGCGTATCACATGGGTAATCTGCCGCAGGTGTACCAGGGCGTGGAGAGAATACGAAGCTAAAGCTCATATCAAAATCCACGTCTTTAATCAGTTTCATTGTGTCTTGGAAATCTTTGTCGGTTTCACCAGGGAAGCCAACAATGAAATCTGAACTGATTTGAATATCAGGACGTGCCTTTCTAAGTTTACGAATGATCGACTTATATTCAATCGCAGTGTGCGGGCGCTTCATCATTGTTAAGATGCGATCCGAGCCACTTTGAACCGGTAAATGAAGGAAGCTAACCAGCTCAGGAGTGTCTTCATACACCGCAATGATGTCGTCAGTAAACTCAAGTGGGTGACTTGTGGTAAAGCGAATACGATCGATACCATCAATAGATGCAACTAAGCGTAAAAGATCAGCAAATGAGCAAATTTCACCGTCGTGCATAGGTCCGCGGTAAGCGTTAACATTTTGACCTAAAAGATTGACTTCACGAACCCCTTGCTCGGCAAGTTGTGCGATTTCAAATAATACATCGTCCATTGGACGGCTGACTTCTTCGCCACGAGTATAAGGTACCACGCAGTACGTGCAGTACTTTGAACAACCTTCCATAATGGAAACAAACGCCGTTGCGCCTTCCGCGCGTGGCTCTGGTAGATTGTCGAATTTTTCGATCTCTGGGAACGAAATATCCATAACAGGCGCTTCGTTGCTTTGAGATTGGCGAATCATTTCTGGCAAGCGGTGAAGGGTTTGAGGGCCAAAAATTACATCAACAAATGGGGCGCGCTGACGAATATGATCGCCTTCTTGGGTCGCTACACAACCGCCTACACCAATAACAACGCCTTCTTTTTTATCTTTCAATGTCTTCCAACGACCGAGTTGGTGGAAGACTTTCTCTTGCGCTTTTTCACGGATCGAACAGGTGTTCAATAGTAGTACATCTGCTTCCTCTGGCACTTCTGTCAGCTCGTAGCCGTTAGCAGCATTAAGCAGGTCGGCCATTTTTGATGAATCGTATTCGTTCATCTGGCAGCCCCAGGTTTTAATTAGCAGTTTCTTACTCATCACTTTCGCTCGTCAGTTATTTAAATTCCGTAGAACTATTGTTCAAATTATAGCCGCCATCACGGCGGTAAGCGGCGTATTGTACTGCTTTAAAAACCGCCTGACTAGTAGTAGGGCAAAAACTCTTTGAGCGCTTATAGCACCATAGCTGTGAAGAGAAAGTAGCCTCTTAATGTGTAAGGAAATTTGATGAAAATTACTCGCCCTTTGTAGGTTCGGTACGTACAATAAAAATACGTAGAATTCAGGGTAGCAGTGGAACAATGGAACAGTTTGAAATCGTAGTTGTTGGTGGTGGAATGGTCGGTGCGGCCGTCGCCATTGGTTTTGCAAAGCAGGGACGTACTGTCGCCGTCGTTGAAAAATTCGAACCCAAGCCGTTTCATGCCTCGCAACCGATGGATTTAAGAGTATCTGCGATCTCCCCTCATTCCGTTGACCTGTTAGAGGAGCT
This sequence comes from Vibrio nomapromontoriensis, assembly GCF_050337205.1. Lineage (NCBI taxonomy): Bacteria > Pseudomonadati > Pseudomonadota > Gammaproteobacteria > Vibrionales > Vibrionaceae > Vibrio > Vibrio nomapromontoriensis. The sequence goes on along the minus strand of NZ_JAKJSS010000011.1, from coordinate 98,578 downwards.
AGGCGCATGGGATGACATTGCCACTATGCGAATTTGCCCCTACGCGCGTTTAGAAACTTGGGAGGCAGAGTCTTGTCGCCTACGCTTTAACGCAGAAACGTTAGGTGCTGAGCAACTGGGTTATATTGTTGAAAATAGAGTTATTCAGCTGGGATTGTGGGCGCAATTTTCTCATTACCAGAATTTGACGGTAATTGATTCAGATGGGGTAGCCGATATCGCCCTTGGCCCTCAAGGTAATACGCTGACCTTAGAGTCTGGTAGACAATTACACACCTTATTTGTGATTGGTGCCGATGGTGCCAACTCAAAGGTACGCCAAGCCGCGGGCATTGGGGTAACTGCTTGGGACTATCGACAAGAATGTATGTTAATTAATGTCGAAACCGAATTACCTCAGCAAGATATTACTTGGCAGTGGTTTACACCTTCTGGACCTCGGTCTTTCTTACCCCTTTGTGGACATCAAGGCTCTTTGGTGTGGTATGACGCCCCGAAACGTATTAAGCAACTTAAAGCTATGCCATTCAAGCAATTGGAAAGTGAAATTCAGCACTGCTTTCCTACCGAATTAGGGAAGGTTCGAGTATTAGCGCATGGCTCGTTTCAACTGACACGACGTCATGCCCAACAGTACTCTAAGCATCGGTGTATTTTAGTTGGAGACGCTGCGCATACAATTAATCCATTAGCCGGGCAGGGCGTTAATCTTGGCTTCAAAGATGTCAGCTCGCTCTTGCAGCTCTCTAATGACAACGCGTCAATGGAGGGGGTATTACGTCGCTATGAAGTTCATCGCCGTCCTGACAACTTATTAATGCAAACGGGCATGGATGTCTTTTATAAAGGATTTAGTAACACCTTGAGCCCTGTGCAGGTGGCACGTAACGCCATGTTAAAGCTGGCTGAGCACTCAGGCCCCATTAAAGCGCAAATCTTACGTTACGCTATGGGGCTGAAATAAAAGACCTGAATTATAGGATAGCGTCGACGTTATGGCGTCAGCGCTAGTCAAATACCACACAAACGGGCTTAGGCAAGGTTAGCATTATTTTTGCTAACGTTGGCTGGCCTGTTTTTTTATTCAGATTAAAGAGGGCCAGATTATTTGAGTTTTGGTTTGCTGCGACTAACCAGTGACCATCTTTCGATAGGCTGATATCTCTGGGGAAGTCTCCTTTAGTCTCAACGAACCCCTGATAGCTAGGTGAGTTTGGCGTGGTGATATCAAACCAACTAATGATAGATTGATGCCTTCCTGATAGATAGACATAGCGTTGGTCGCTCGAAAGCTTGATGGCACCGGCTGCTTCGCCTTTGCTGTGTTTCGGAAATGCGGGCTGGGAGCTAACTAGTTGCCACTGCCCATTTGTTTGCTTTTCAATTGTGATCAGTGTTTCATCAAGTTCGCACAGAATAAATCCGATTTGTCCATCGCTGCTGAAAACGGCATGCCTGGGACCACTGCCGGCAGGAAGCTTAAGGGACTGCTGTTGAATAACGCGTTTCTCATTGATTTGGTAAAAATTCAACGTATCCAATCCAAGATCTACCGTCATCACTTGATGGGACTGAGGCACGAATACTGTTTGATGACCATGTGGGCTGAGTTGTCGAGTCGAGTGGTGCCCTTGTCCCTCATTCTGAACTAGGGCTAGCCGCTGACGGATCTCCCCAGTGGGCGCTAACATATAGACCTCAAAGCTGCCTGAACCGTAATGCGCTACGCCTAGGAGTGTTTGACACTCAGAAATCGCTACATGGCATGGATGGTCACCTTTAAGAGGTTGCGCGCTGATTGTTTCAAAACTATCGTTTAAAAAGTACAGTGCCGCCCCATCTTGTTCAGACTGTTCTGACAGGGTGTACCAGCCGCGATCAGTGCGGGCGAGATAAGAAGGGTTTTTAATGGCAGAAACGTTATGTTGCGACGTGGGCACCATAGTCTCTAGGTTAAAATGAATGTGGTTAAACCCAGAATAAGAGTCGTCGCTATATTGTCCAATACATAGCGAAATTGAGGCGTGGGGCATGAGAGTACTTAGGTGAGTGATAGGATATCTCTAGAGTGTTGTAAGGGTATTTAAGAGGATAGGGGAAAGTTTGATTTTTGTGAGGGATAGCAAAGCTTTAGTCTGTTTGTTACTTTTGGAGAAAGAGGGTGATTGGGAAAGTTAAAACAAAAAAAAGCCCGTCATATGACGAGCTTTCTTAATGATGGTGCGGTCGGAGAGACTTGAACTCTCACACCTCTCGGCGCCAGAACCTAAATCTGGTGCGTCTACCAATTCCGCCACGACCGCAGCAAAGCTTTTACTCTAGCGAAGAGTATAGTTAAGAAGACATTGGTGAGTCTTAATAACGTTGTAATGGCTGGGCTACCTGGATTCGAACCAGGGAATGCTGGCATCAAAAGCCAGTGCCTTACCGCTTGGCGATAGCCCAACAGGATTGTTTCAGTGTCAATCACACGTTCTTAACTGAGTTAAGTAAATAACACATTAAGAAATAATGGTGCGGTCGGAGAGACTTGAACTCTCACACCTCTCGGCGCCAGAACCTAAATCTGGTGCGTCTACCAATTCCGCCACGACCGCAGCAAAGCTTTTACTCTAGCGAAGAGTATAGTTAAGAAGACATTGGTAAGTCTAAGTAACGTTGTATGGTGGCTACTGCGGGATTTGAACCTGCGACCCCATCATTATGAGTGATGTGCTCTAACCAACTGAGCTAAGTAGCCAGAAAATAATAACTAAATACTATTTCTAATAATGGTGCGGTCGGAGAGACTTGAACTCTCACACCTCTCGGCGCCAGAACCTAAATCTGGTGCGTCTACCAATTCCGCCACGACCGCAGCAAAGCTTTTCAACCTAAGTAAACAACTTAGAGAAGAATATATAGTTAAGAAGACATTGGTAAGTCTCAATAACGTTGTAATGGCTGGGCTACCTGGATTCGAACCAGGGAATGCTGGCATCAAAAGCCAGTGCCTTACCGCTTGGCGATAGCCCAACAGGATTGTTTCAGTGTCAATCACACGTTCTTAATTGAGTTAAGTAAATAACACATTAAGAAATAATGGTGCGGTCGGAGAGACTTGAACTCTCACACCTCTCGGCGCCAGAACCTAAATCTGGTGCGTCTACCAATTCCGCCACGACCGCAGCAAAGCTTTTCAACCTAAGTTAACACTTAGAGAAGAATATATAGTTAAGAAGACATTGGTAAGTCTTAATAACGTTGTAATGGCTGGGCTACCTGGATTCGAACCAGGGAATGCTGGCATCAAAAGCCAGTGCCTTACCGCTTGGCGATAGCCCAACAGGATTGTTTCAGAGTCAATCACACGTTCTTAACTGAGTTAAATAAATAACACATTAAGAAATAATGGTGCGGTCGGAGAGACTTGAACTCTCACACCTCTCGGCGCCAGAACCTAAATCTGGTGCGTCTACCAATTCCGCCACGACCGCAGCAAAGCTTTTACTCTAGCGAAGAGTATAGTTAAGAAGACATTGGTGAGTCTCAATAACGTTGTAATGGCTGGGCTACCTGGATTCGAACCAGGGAATGCTGGCATCAAAAGCCAGTGCCTTACCGCTTGGCGATAGCCCAACAGGATTGTTTCAGTGTCAATCACACGTTCTTAATTGAGTTAAACAAATAACACATTAAGAAATAATGGTGCGGTCGGAGAGACTTGAACTCTCACACCTCTCGGCGCCAGAACCTAAATCTGGTGCGTCTACCAATTCCGCCACGACCGCAGCAAAGCTTTTCAACCTAAGTAAATAACTTAGAGAAGAATATATAGTTAAGAAGACATTGGTAGGTCTAAGTAACGTTGTATGGTGGCTACTGCGGGATTTGAACCTGCGACCCCATCATTATGAGTGATGTGCTCTAACCAACTGAGCTAAGTAGCCATGTTTTGCGAGCGAGACAATATAATACAAACTTATCTCTAGTTCTACCGAATTTGACAAAAAATGTCTTTCAGTAAAACGAAATGTTGGCTGGGCTACCTGGATTCGAACCAGGGAATGCTGGCATCAAAAGCCAGTGCCTTACCGCTTGGCGATAGCCCAACAGGATTGTTTAGAGTACTTAAAACTCAAAGTCATCATACTTGATTCTTTATTTCTAAAGAATGGTGCGGTCGGAGAGACTTGAACTCTCACACCTCTCGGCGCCAGAACCTAAATCTGGTGCGTCTACCAATTCCGCCACGACCGCATTTTGTGCTTACTTAAAAGCAAATTTAGAAATGGTGGCTACTGCGGGATTTGAACCTGCGACCCCATCATTATGAGTGATGTGCTCTAACCAACTGAGCTAAGTAGCCATTTTTTCTAAATATCCGCTCTCTTCGGTAAGTTGCCTTATCGCTGAGAACGGGGCGCATTATGCGTAGTTGAGACAAATGCGTCAACTTTTTTTTTGAAGAAATTAGCCAAAAAGTGCCGTTCGGGTTTTTTTTAAACAAATAGCGCTGTTTGTGATCAAAAACTGTTACTAAAATACCAGCCGCTTGATGCTAGCTATAGCTTTTCGCTTTAATAAACAATGTCGCTTTCTGGGAGTAAAAACATAAAAAGCCAGCGAGTGCTGGCTTTTTATACAAAACAAAGTTTGCTTTGTTAGACGTTGAATCTAAAGTGAATCACATCGCCATCTTTTACGATGTAATCTTTACCTTCTAGACGCCACTTACCTGCATCTTTGGCACCAGATTCGCCACTAAATTCGATAAAGTCACTGTAACCAACGACTTCTGCTCGAATGAAGCCTTTTTCGAAATCGGTGTGGATTTTACCTGCAGACTGTGGAGCCGTAGCGCCAATTGGAATTGTCCATGCACGTACTTCTTTAACACCAGCGGTGAAGTAAGTTTGCAGGGCAAGCAGATCATAACCTGAGCGAATCACACGGTTTAGGCCCGGCTCTTCGATCCCCATGTCTGCGAGGAACTCTTCACGATCTTCATCATCAAGTTCAGATAGCTCAGACTCAATCGCTGCGCAAACTGCAACAACAACGTTATTTTCATTGGCTGCAAATTCACGAACCGCATCAAGATACGGGTTATCTTCAAAACCGTCTTCGTTAACGTTGGCGATGTACATCGTTGGTTTAAGCGTAAGGAAGTTCAAGTAGCCAATCGCTGCGAGTTCTTCTTTTGCTAGTTCAACCGTACGAGCCATGCCACCTTCAGTTAGAGTAGGTAGCAGTTTTTCTAATACTGTGATTTCAAATTTAGCGTCTTTATCGCCGCCTTTTGCTTTTTTAGCATTGCGTTGTATTGCACGCTCACAACTGTCTAAATCGGCAAGAGCCAATTCTAAGTTGATCACTTCAATATCTTCAATTGGCGATACTTTACCAGCAACGTGCACAATGTTGTCGTTTTCAAAACAACGAACAACGTGACCAATCGCGTCAGTTTCGCGGATGTTAGCTAGGAATTTGTTACCTAGGCCTTCACCTTTAGAAGCACCAGCTACAAGCCCAGCGATGTCAACGAATTCCATTGTTGTCGGCAAGATCTTTTGCGGATTAACAATTTTTGACAGTGCGTCTAGACGCAAGTCTGGAACAGGAACGATGCCAGTGTTTGGTTCGATAGTACAGAACGGGAAGTTTGCTGCTTCAATTCCTGCTTTTGTTAGTGCGTTGAACAGAGTTGATTTGCCAACGTTTGGCAATCCAACGATGCCACATTTAAAACCCATGATTGTAACCTTATTCAGCTTTGAACGTGTGTAAGCGATTTTGTGCTTTTGGCAGGCCATCTTTCAGTAAGATGTCGAGACTGCGTACGGATTCGTCGACAACAGCATCAAGGCATTCTTGCTCTTTTGCTGGCGCTTTACCGAGTACATAGCCTGCGACTTTGTCTCTGTGTCCTGGATGGCCAATACCAATCCTAAGACGATAGAAATCTTTATTGTTGCTCAATTTACTTATGGTGTCTTTAAGGCCGTTATGACCACCATGACCACCACCTTTTTTGAACTTGGCAACACCTGGAGGTAAGTCTAGCTCATCGTGAGCGACCATGATTTCTTCAGGTTGAATTTGGTAGAACTTTGCTAAAGCCGCTATAGCTTTGCCTGACAAGTTCATAAATGTTGTCGGAACTAATATTCTAAGATCACTGCCGTTAGCTTGTATTCTGCCAGTTAGGCCAAAGAACTTTGGTTCATTCTTTAATGTGATGTTATGAATACGAGCAAGCTCTTCGACCACCCATGCTCCTGCATTGTGACGCGTTCTCGCGTATTCAGGACCTGGGTTGGCTAGGCCTACAAGTAACTTTATCTGCTGAGTCAACGGACCGATCTCTCTTGAATATCAAAAAGCGCGGTATGATAGCACACTAACGGGGGGGACAAAACTTGAATACAAAAAAACCACTTCCGAGGAAGTGGTTTTTTAAAATACGTTACGGTCTTACTTAGAGCTGAACATCGCAGAGATAGACTCTTCGTTGCTAATACGGCGAATTGCTTCAGCTAGCATTGAAGACAATGTTAACTGATGAACTTTGCCTGTAGCAGCCATTTCTTTAGTCAGTGTAATTGAGTCAGTGACGATCACTTGGTCAAGTACTGAGTTCTTAATGTTTTTCGCTGCGTTGCCAGAGAAGACGGCGTGCGTTGCGTAAGCGAATACACGTTTTGCACCACGTTCTTTCAATGCTTCAGCGGCTTTACATAAAGTACCACCAGTATCGATCATGTCATCAACGATAACACAGTCACGACCTTCTACATCACCGATAAGGTTCATTACTTCTGACACGTTCGCACGTGGACGACGTTTGTCTACGATAGCAATGTCGATATCACCTAGTGCTTTAGCAGTTGCGCGAGCGCGTACAACACCACCAAGGTCAGGAGAAACAACCACTGGATCTTCTAGACCACGGTTCGCCATATCTTCAAGCAATACTGGTGTACCAAAGATGTTATCTACAGGTACATCGAAGAAGCCTTGGATTTGCTCAGCGTGTAGGTCGATAGTAAGAACGCGGTCAACGCCGACGTTAGAAAGGAAATCAGCAACAACTTTTGCAGTAATTGGTACACGAGCAGAGCGTACACGACGATCTTGACGAGCGTAACCAAAGTAAGGAATTACAGCAGTAATACGGCCTGCTGAAGCGCGGCGCATTGCATCAATCATTACCACTAACTCCATTAGGTTGTCGTTAGTTGGCGCACAAGTTGATTGAATGATGAATACATCACTACCACGAACGTTTTCATTGATTTGAACAGCGACTTCGCCGTCAGAGAAACGGTCAACAGTAGCATCTCCAAGAGAGATGTATAGACGATCAGCAATACGTTGGGCTAGTTCAGGTGTAGCGTTACCAGCAAATAGCTTCATATCAGGCACGGTGGAAACCTCAGGGTTGCGTCCAGTTTAAACAGATTGTGTTTGGGCTAATTGGTACTTAGCCAAGGTCTCTAATAAAGGAGAGCGGTTGCACCCTTTCGCTACAAAAGCGGAGACATTGTCAGGAAGGTGGTGAAAAACTTTCTCTGCATTCTCTTCGCTGTCAAATTCAGCAAAGAGGCATGATCCGGTTCCCGTCAATCTCGACGGCGCGTATTGTAGCAGCCAAGAAAGTTGCTTATCAACCTCTGGGTACAGCATTCGCACAATTTTTTCGCAATCGTTTTCGTAAACCGAGTCTAAAAGCGTTGATAAGTCTCGTTTTGGCGTGTCTCGAGTCAAATTCGGGTGAGTGAAAATATCGACGGTTGCAATGCTTACTTGCGGTTTTATAACCAAATACCATTGCTCTTTAGGGGTAGCAGGAGAGAGTTTCTCACCGACTCCTTCGGCAAAAGCTGCAAATCCTCGGACAAAAACAGGGACGTCAGCACCTAATACGAGCCCGAGTTTTGCTAAATCGTCTGTGGAGCAGTGCGTTTGCCATAAGAAATTGAGAGCGACGAGCGCAGTTGCGGCATTTGAAGAGCCGCCGCCAATGCCGCCTCCCATAGGTAAAATTTTCTTAATCTTAATATGGGCGCCCAATGGGCTGCGAGTGGTATCTTGAAGCGATTTCGCCGCTTTCCATATCAGGTTGTCTTCCGTTTTGACACCTTCTATATCAGGGGAGAGTGTAATATGACCAGTATCATTAACGGTAATCTCTAGCTCATCACATAGGTCGATGAATTGGAACAGGGTTTGCAGTTCGTGGTATCCGTTTGCTTGCCTACCCGTGATGTAAAGAAACAAGTTCAGTTTCGCAGGGCTGGGCCATACGGTGGCGGCATTGTTAAGTAGAGCGTTCATGGTCATTGTTTGATGGTCCATTTCGCAACAACAAGTTTGAGTTTGGTATCGCCTTGTTCAAGTTGCATTCGAGTTGGCATAGGAAGTGTTTGTGACGAGTCAGACAGCGTATAGCTTTGGTAGGCTTCATAATCTAAACGCCATTGTTTGTTTTGCAGTTTTTTAGTCAAACTCCCCACGGTGTTGAGTGGGTTTAGTTCATAGCGATCAGCGGTCGATGGCAGCCCAATTAGCCAATCTTGCAGTTGTTCAATAGGGATGTCTAAACCAACAAGTTGATAGATGAGTTGGTTCACGTCTTTACCAGTTAACTTCTGACCATCATAGGTTTCAATGAATGCACCGTTTGGTGTGGTGGTCAAATTTAATACGGTTTGACCTAGAAATGTCGTGAGCCTAACTTGGGTAAAGTTAGGGGAATATGTCCATTGAAAGTTGAGTGTTTGACGTTGCTCCGGAGACACGTAAGCGAGTTTACCAATAGCGGTATACTGCGTGAGGTTGGCAAGCTGCGATTGATGCGCTTTCCATTCAACACTTTCGGGTTCTGGCGGCAATGAGCTACACCCAATCAAATAAAGGGCGATAAAGGTATAAAAAAACTGGCGAGAGAGTTTGAGCATAGGAAACATCTTAACTTGATGGTTTATTGTGCAAATTCAATACAATATTGAAAGACTATAGCATCAAACCCACAAACTCAGGAAAACAAATTGGTGTTAGCCTTTCATTAACGCTTGCCATCAAGTAAAATTCGCACCTATTTGTCAAATCCGTATCAGAGAATTTGCGTTACATGTCATTGCTTACCATTGGTATCAACCATAATACAGCGTCAGTGGATCTTAGAGAGAAGGTGGCGTTTCCACCTGAAAAACTCGATAGAGCGCTGAAAGAGCTAAAAGAAAATACCAAGGTTAATGGGTCAGTGATTTTATCTACGTGTAACCGTACGGAAATTTACTGCGATACCGGCAGCTTCGGGAAAACTCAACTCATTGACTGGCTGATTAAATTTCATGGAGTAGCAGCGGAAGAATTAAAACCTTCGCTTTATGTTCATGAAGAACAAGCTGCCATTAGACACCTGATGCGTGTTTCGTGTGGGCTAGATTCTCTAGTTTTAGGTGAGCCGCAAATACTTGGGCAAGTGAAGCAAGCGTATGCAGATGCTCGAAAACACAGTGCGGTTGATGGCAATGTCGAGAGACTGTTTCAAAAAGTGTTCTCGGTAGCAAAACGTGTTCGTACTGAAACGGAGATTGGCAGCAGTGCTGTATCGGTAGCGTACGCAGCGTGCACTTTGGCAAGGCAAATATTTGAAACTATCGCCGACTCAGTTGTGTTATTGGTTGGGGCTGGTGAAACCATTGAGCTGGTAGCAAAGCATCTGCAAGGGCACGGCTGCCAGCAAATGATTGTGGCAAACCGAACTAAGGAACGGGCCGAGGTGTTGGCTTCCCAGTTTGGTGCCCAAGTTATTGCACTCAATGAGATCCCTGAAGTATTACCGAAAGCGGATATCGTGATTAGCTCGACGGCGAGCCCTTTACCTATTATCGGTAAAGGGATGGTAGAAACCGCCATTAAGCAGCGTCGTTACCAGCCAATGTTATTGATTGATATTGCCGTTCCGCGTGACATAGAGTCACAAGTGGGTGAGCTCAATGATGCTTACCTTTATACCGTTGATGATTTGCAATCCATTGTCGACGGTAATATTGAACAGCGTAAAGTCGAGGCGATTCAAGCAGAAGCCATTGTTAGTGAAGAAAGCGCCTTGTTTATGACTTGGATGCGTTCTTTGCAAGCGGTTGATAGTATTCGAGAGTTTCGCAAGCAAGCGAATGATACTCGCCAAGATCTATTATCAAAAAGTTTACAAGCGCTAGCCACAGGAACCGATCCGGAGAAAGTGCTGCTAGAGCTCAGTAATAAATTAACCAACAAGCTTATTCATGCGCCAACTAAGGCGCTGCAAGATGCCGCAGAGCAGGGTGATCCTGCTAAGCTGACGGTTATTAGACAAAGTTTGGGATTAGACCAAACTAAATAAGCCATATTCTGAGATAAGACTGCAATTATGAAAGCCTCCATCCTAATGAAATTGGAAACTCTGGTTGAACGTTACGAAGAAGTTCAACACCTGCTTGGTGACCCTGACGTGATTGGCGATCAGAATAAGTTCCGAGCGTTATCAAAAGAGTATTCTCAGCTAGAAGAAGTGACCAAGTGTTTCCAAGCTTTCCAGCAAGCACAAGACGATCTTGTTGCCGCTGAAGAGATGGCGAAGGAAGACGATGAAGAGATGCGCGAAATGGCGCAAGAAGAGATAGCAGAGTCTAAAGCCACAATTGAACGTTTGACAGAAGAGCTTCAAGTACTGCTGCTTCCTAAAGATCCAAATGATGATCGTAACTGTTTCTTGGAAATTCGCGCAGGTGCGGGTGGTGATGAAGCAGGTATCTTTGCCGGTGATTTATTCCGTATGTACAGCCGTTATGCTGAAAAGAAAGGTTGGCGTATTGAAGTCATGAGCTCAAATATCTCAGAGCAAGGTGGCTTTAAAGAAATGATCGCTAAAGTGACTGGTGAAGGCGCTTATGGCGTACTTAAGTTTGAATCAGGCGGTCACCGTGTGCAGCGTGTTCCTGCAACAGAATCACAAGGTCGTGTTCACACCTCTGCGTGTACGGTTGCGGTGATGGCTGAAGTACCAGAAGCTGAGATCCCTGAGATTAAAGCGGCGGATTTAAAAATTGACACTTTCCGAGCTTCAGGCGCGGGTGGTCAGCACGTCAACACGACCGATTCTGCTATTCGTATTACTCACTTGCCAACAGGCACGGTAGTAGAATGTCAGGACGAGCGTTCACAGCATAAGAACAAAGCAAAAGCGATGGCGGTTTTGGCTGCCCGTATTACGCAAGCTGAAGAAGCGAAACGTGCTGCTGAAGTGTCGGATACTCGCCGCAATCTATTAGGCTCGGGCGATCGTAGCGACCGTATTCGTACTTACAACTACCCACAAGGTCGAGTGTCGGATCACCGTATTACGCTGACGCTTTATCGATTGTCTGAAATTATGGAAGGCGACTTGCAGTCTTTAGTTGATCCTGTGCTAACCGAGCATCAGGCAGACCAACTTGCGGCGCTAGCTGAGCATAACTAATTTATGCCTTTGGAATACTCTATCGAAGCGGTGCTCAAACGAGCATCGCTTGTTCTTTCTGAATCGGGTAGCGAATCTGCTTCTTTGGATGCGGCGGTGCTACTTTGTCACGCGCTGGATAAGCCAAGAAGCTATTTACTCACGTGGCCGGAAAAACAGCTAACCGGCGATGAATCTGTGCAGTTTGAGTTGCTACTTAAACGGCGTGTTCAAGGTGAACCAGTGGCTTATATTCTTGGTGAGCGAGAGTTTTGGTCACTGCCATTAAATGTGGCTTCTAGTACCTTAATTCCACGACCTGATACCGAGCGCTTAGTTGAGTTGGCTCTAGATAAAGCACAATCCTTAGAGGGAGATGTGCTGGATTTAGGTACCGGCACCGGCGCCATTGCTCTTGCGCTTGCGTCAGAGTTACCGAGCCGCCAATTTGTTGGGGTCGATTACCAGCAAGAAGCGGTTGATTTAGCCACAGGCAATGCCACGAAACTTAACCTTAGTAATGTGTCATTTTATCAAGGCAGTTGGTTTACCCCTATTGCCGCTGACAAAACGTTTAGCATGATTGTCTCAAACCCCCCTTATATCGATAAAAATGATCCTCATCTATCGGAAGGTGACGTAAGGTTTGAACCTGCTACAGCCTTAGTTGCTGAGAACAATGGGCTTGCGGATATTGAGTACATTACGGAAAATGCGCCTCAACATTTGATGGTAAATGGCTGGTTGATGTTTGAGCACGGTTTTGAGCAAGGTGATGCGGTTCGCACAATATTGTTAAGTAATGGATTTAAGAATGTCACGACTGAGCAAGACTACGCGGGCAATGATCGTGTGACGCTCGGTCAGTGGTTGTAAGTGCGAGTAACGGTCATACAAACAAGTATGTCAGAGCAGTAGGTAAGCACGAACAGACTACGAACAGTTAATAACCAGTAATCAATAATAACCATAAAACAGAGAGTAAAGTTGCTATGTATGAAGGACTAAAACATTTCCACTTAATGACAATTGCACTGAGTGTTGCGCTACTGTCTGTGCGATTTGGTTTGATCATGATGAACTCATCTAAGGTGAATCATCCATTTTTAAAGCGTTTCCCCCATATCAATGACTCATTGTTGTTGTTGTCTGGTATTGGCTTAATTATGGTAACTGGCTTCATTCCGTTTACCGATGCGGCGCCGTGGATGACAGAGAAGGTCACTTGTATCTTGGCATACTTTGCACTTGCTTTCTTCTCGCTAAAACTTGCAAAGAACAATTTACTGAGAGTTTGTGCCTTTTTTGGTGCGTTAGGTTGGTTGATGATGGCAGCGAAAATCGCCATGCTGAAAACGCCATTTTTGATGGGATAAACGATGATCGAACTGTTTGATGAAGATTTTGACGCGATCGCGTTAGTTGAAGGCGCATTAATATTAAATAAAGCCGTTGACCCAGAAACACAGCATCACTGGGCTGAGTTAGAGCTAGCACGTCTGTTAAAAGAAGCAGAGCAAACCTTGGCTCATGAAATCGATGAAAAGCAGCGCTTTGATGCATTGCTAAGATTGTTCTATCGAGAGTGGAACTTTAGTGGTGACAAGGAAGCCTATTTTTCATCTGACAATGCTTTTATTGATAAAGTGCTAGAAAGAAGAAAAGGTGTGCCAGTAAGTCTAGGGGCGATCTTGATCTATCTCGCCAGCAAGCTAGGCTTCCCTGTTGAGGCAGTCACATTTCCGACTCAATTTTTATTAAAGGTAACATGGCCCAATGAAGCACCCTGTTATATCAATCCATATGATGGTGAGTATGTGGCAAAGTCGACACTACGAGCTTGGTTGATTGGTAACGAAGGGCCATTGGCGAAATTGGAAGCAAAGCATTTAGAGAGTTCTGACAACCCAACGGTGATTGGTCGTTGGTTAGCCTTGCTTAAAAGTGCCCTATTACGCGAAGAGAAGTACACGTTGGCGCTACGTTGCACTGATTTGGCACTTACCTTTGTGCCTGACGATCCTTATGAGATTCGAGATAGAGGCTACATATACCAGCAGTTAGATTGTCATCAAATCGCCGCGAGTGATTTTCAATTTTTTATTGATCAATGCCCTGATGATCCTGCAATTGAATTACTGAAAACACAGGTTTCTGCGATCAGTCGCTCGCCTGTAATCCTTCACTAAAATTAGAGATAGTCCAATGACAGTTAAAACCGTTCACGTAGGCGATATTCCAGTCGCGAATGACAAGCCATTTACATTGTTTGCAGGCATGAACGTGCTTGAATCTCGTGATATGGCGATGCAGATTTGCGAGCACTATGTAAAAGTCACTGAAAAATTAGGCATTCCATACGTGTTTAAAGCGTCATTTGATAAAGCGAACCGCAGTTCAGTACACTCTTATCGTGGCCCAGGCTTGGAAGAAGGGTTGAAAATATTCCAAGAACTGAAAGATACCTTTGGCGTAAAAATCATTACCGATATTCATACTGAAGCGCAAGCACAGCCTGTTGCTGATGTGGTTGATGTGATTCAGCTCCCTGCTTTTTTAGCTCGTCAAACCGATCTCGTTGAAGCGATGGCGAAAACTGATGCCGTCATTAACGTGAAGAAGCCGCAATTTATGAGCCCTGGTCAAGTAGGGAACATCGTGGACAAATTTGCTGAATGCGGCAACGAGAAAATTATCTTGTGTGAGCGTGGTGCATGCCATGGTTACGACAATCTTGTCGTTGATATGCTTGGCTTTGGCGTGATGAAAAAAGTATCGAATGGTAGTCCAATCATTTTTGACGTGACGCACTCTCTGCAGATGAGAGACCCTTCTGGTGCCGCCTCTGGTGGTCGTCGTGAGCAAACCGTTGAACTGGCGAAAGCGGGTTTGGCTACGGGAATTGCTGGTCTATTTATTGAAGCTCACCCAAACCCTGATGCGGCGAAGTGTGACGGTCCTTCTGCGTTGCCATTGGATAAGCTAGAACCGTTCTTAGCGCAAATGAAAGCGTTGGACGATCTTATTAAAGGCTTTGAGCATATTGATATTCGTTAATCTCGTTCAGAGTTAAAGTTAAAAAGGGTAAGTCGCACAGTGACTTACCCTTTTTTATGTTTGATTTCTCACTCATTGTCTAATAAGGCTGAATTGCCAACTGTGGTATGACGGTTTTATCTCTTCCAGACTGTTTCGCTTGGTAAAGCGCCTTATCGGCATAGTTGATTGCTGACAAAATGGTATCGTTTTGAGCATTTGCTAGATAAACGCCCGCCGATACCGTAGCGTGAACGCTTTCTTGTGCCGTTACCTCAGAACACTTTTTTCGTATTGATTCCACGTCATGGGCCAGTGTATTGACATCGCTTGCTGGGAAAATCAGCAAAAACTCTTCTCCACCATAACGAATTAACTGGCCCTCTTGCGGTTTATTCGCGAGCAGTACGGATGCCACCTGTTTTATGACTGAATCACCTACATCATGACCGTAGCTATCATTGATTTGCTTAAAGCGGTCGATATCTAGCATCACGAATGCAAGGTTGAACGGTGACGGTATGTGGTCTTCTTGGCTAATCCAAAGGTTTAAATAGTGTCGGTTGTTGGTTTGAGTGAGTGCATCCGTTTCGCTGAGACTTTTGAGGCGTTTTGAATACGCAGAAAGACGAATGGATTGACTGCGAATTTGTTGGATTTCAGTAAAGCGCCTTTTTGTTTCAAGCTCACGACGGTAGCTGCCGAGTATACAAAACACCGCTGTGCTGAGCACAATCATATAATGGTTGTACTCTTTAGCCTCATTTAGGAGTACCAGCGCTGGGTGTAAATACAACACATAGGGAAGCACGACACCGGCGATTGCGATCAGTGAGTAGCCAAAAGAAAGACGAGAAAACGTGCCGATATAGAGCATTAAAAGAATGCCACCACTTTGGTAATTGGTGTTGCCGATACTTAACGCAATGATTCCAGCGTGATGGACAATGAGCCCAACGCAGACAAATAGACTGACCTCGAGTATCGGTAAGCCTCGCCATCGATTTTTGGATGCGAAATACAAGGACAGTGCCGCTACGGTAGCAAGAGTAAAGCGAGCGGCGACAATGATGTGACCGTGTTGCTGTAATACCAGAAGATCGGAAATTGAAAACAGCAAAAAAACAGCAATCGCCCCGTACATAAATCGTGAGTAGGGCTGATAGATTTGCGAGTCTAAAAAAACGCGATAACGTAACACCTGAAATGGACGCGTGCTAGTTAAGTGCAAAAAAGAAAACAAAGAACAACCTTAGAGTGACGCTTATTATAATAAGTATAGCGAGTAGGCTATAGACCGTTTAGTAAAACTACAATGGCCGCCTTGTAATAAATGTTCACGTTTTGTGTTGTAAAAGCGGTTTCCTACTAGTTCTCTTTAACTTTGCTGGGAATGGTTAACACTCTTGGGGTGAGTTGGTTTATCTTTTAATCAATCAACGTTAGTTATTAACCAAGTTATGAGCGATGTTGATTGTGATGATGCGAGCCACTTCTAGAGTTGCCCAGCAACTTGTGACCTATGCATCATAAAAATGAAATCAACATGTTATGTTTAATGGGTTAATTTAAACTAACGCAAGTTTTGCTGATGTTTCAAGATCGGTCTATTCATTCGTTCTCAGCATAAACTGACTGTTCAGCATAGATAGTGAGTCTCTCTAACTTAATGATAGTGAGTTACTCTAAAATAATTAAAGCAGTGGAATTCTCCAAAGTTCAAAGGTATGACAATGAAAAAGAGCCTTATGTTTAAGTCCGTACTTAGTGCGGCAATCATCGCGTCACTTGCAGGATGCGCAACTCAACCAGAGCACGAATGGAATGCAGATGAAACGTATAAGCTAACTGTACTTCATACCAATGACCATCACGGTCGTTTCTGGCAAAACAAATATGGCGAATATGGCATGGCGGCGCGTAAAACGTTGATCGATGATATTCGTTCACAGGTTGAAGCAGAAGGGGGGAGCTTATTGCTACTCTCTGGCGGCGACATTAATACCGGTGTACCAGAATCCGATTTGCAGGATGCTGAGCCTGACTTTAAAGGCATGAGCAAAATTGGTTACGACGCGATGGCACTCGGTAACCATGAATTTGACAATCCACTGGAAGTGCTTTTTAAGCAGAAAGAGTGGGCAAACTTCCCAATGCTATCTGCCAATATTTATGACAAAAAAACCGGTGAGCGTATGTTCGACGCTTACCAAATGTTTGATAAGCAGGGTATAAAAATCGCGGTTATTGGTTTAACAACAGAAGATACCGCGAAAATTGGTAACCCTGAATATATCGGTGGCATTGAGTTCCGTGACCCTAAAGTGGAAGCGAAAAAGCTTATTGCTGAGCTGAAAGAAACAGAAAAGCCAGACCTTATTTTTGCCGTGACGCACATGGGTCACTATGAAAATGGTCAGCGCGGTGTGAATGCGCCGGGTGATGTGGCACTGGCGCGTTACCTTGAGCCTGGCGATCTGGACATGATTGTCGGTGGTCACTCACAAGAGCCTGTTTGTATGGAAGGCCCAAATGTGGTGAAGAAAAACTTTAAGCCTGCCGACGAGTGTAAACCCGATACACAAAATGGCACGTGGATTGTTCAAGCACACGAGTGGGGCAAGTACGTGGGTCGTGCAGACTATGAATTCAAGAATGGTGAACTAGAGATGGTGAGCTATGATTTAATTCCTGTGAACTTGAAGAAAAAAATCAAAGTTGACGGTAAGAAGCAGCGTGTGTTGATCGAAGAAGAGATTCAGCCTGATGCAGAACTACTGGCATTTTTGACGCCTTTCCAAGAAAAAGGTCAAGGCCAGCTGAGCGCTGAAATCGCCGAGACTAACGGCAAGTTAGAGGGTGACCGTAACGTTGTGCGTTTCAGTCAAACAAACCTTGGTCGCTTAATCGGTACCGCTCATAAAGAACGTGCGAAAGCAGATTTTGCTGTTATGAACTCTGGTGGCGTTCGTGATTCTATTGCTGAAGGTGCTGTCACTTATAAAGATGTATTGACGGTTCAACCATTTGGTAACATCGTGACTTACACCGATATGTCAGGTGCAGAAGTGTTAGATTACTTAAATGTAGTCGCATTGAAACCTGTTGATTCTGGTGCGTATGCGCAGTTTGCTGGTATTTCAATGACGGTGGGTAAAGAGTCGGTATCGGACGTGGTGATTAACGGCAAAGCGTTAGATCCAAAAGCGACGTATCGATTTACCGTACCAAGCTTCAATGCGGCTGGTGGTGACGGCTATCCAAAACTCAACAACCACCCAGGTTATGTTGACACCGGTTTTGTTGATGCAGAAGTACTAAAAGACTACTTAGAGGCGAACAGCCCAATTGATGTCAATAAGTATCAGCCAAATGGCGAGATTGTTTACAAAATCAAATAATCACGCATTGACTCTTTTTGAGTGAGTCAGTTATAAATAAGCGGTACTGTCGGTACCGCTTTTTTAATGTCTGGGAATACTGTTATGACACCTGCTATTAATCTCGCCAAAAAGAAAAAAATCACCCATGTCGTGCACCAATATCATCATGATCCAAGACATGAAAGTTATGGATTAGAAGCGGTTGAAGCGCTTGGGCAAGATCCTGAATCGGTATTTAAAACCCTGCTTTTTTCATTAAATGGTGAACCGAAAAACCTTGCAGTTGCGATTATTCCTGTTGAAGAAAAATTGAATTTGAAGTTGGCAGCTAAAGCGGCGGGCGGTAAAAAAGCAGAAATGGCGGACAAGGAGATCGCTCAGAAAACGACAGGGTATGTTTTAGGTGGAATTAGCCCACTTGGTCAAAAGAAAGCGTTGCCGACGTTTATTCATGTGAGTGCCGAAGCAAGGGAAACCATGTGCGTGAGTGCAGGGAAAAGAGGGCTAGAAATTGAGTTAGCGCCGCATGATTTGGCAGCACTAACTCGTGGTCAATTTGCTAATTTGTGTGAAGCTTAGTGGCTAAAGTCGCCAGTGGCTACTTCTTAAGTGACTACTTCTTAAGTGATAGCGTACCGCTGACTCGCGCTCTAGGCTTACTAGAGGTATCGTTTGAGCGTGGTTTGCTGTCAGTATGCGTACGAGTGACATTCGAGTTATTGCGGTGGTTCGGTTTGTGACGATCACCTTGTTTATTATGTTCGCCTTGCTTACCGCGACCACTTTGGTGACCGCGAGCATCTTGGCTATTTCGGTCACTTTGCTTCGGTCCACGTCTGAATTCATCAGCACCATGACCAGAAAACGTTTTCATCTTCTCGCGTTTTGCTTCGATACGAGCATCGTGAAGCTTAGCATCGGTCGCTTTATTGATGCGGCGGCCTGAACCATCTTTTCTAGAGGCTTCTTCTGTGCTTGAAGAGTCTTCACACAAAGCATGAATTTCCTGAACTTCGGCTTCACTTAGGTATCGCCATTTGCCATTAGGGATACCATCGATGCTAATGTTCATGATACGTACACGACGTAGTTTTAGAACTTCATAGCCTAATGCTTCACACATTCTACGAATCTGGCGATTGAGACCTTGAGTTAGAGTAATACGAAATGAGAATTTCGTTTCTTGCTCAACCTTACAAGGTAGGGTAACGGTATCTAGAATGGCGACACCAGAGCCCATGTTTTTGAGAAACTCTTTAGAAATGGGTTTGTCGACACGCACCACATACTCTTTTTCGTGGTTATTTCCAGCCCGCAAAATCTTGTTGACGATGTCGCCATCGTTAGTCAAGAAAATCAGCCCATCTGAGGGTTTATCTAATCGACCTATGGGGAAAATGCGTTTGCTGTGTCCGATGAAATCAACAATGTTTCCCGGCACATCACGTTCGGTCGTACAAGTGATACCCGTTGGTTTATTAAGGGCAATATAAACAGGCTTTTCTTTGCTTTTAACTGGCTTACCATCGATTTCGACATTGTCACCCGCAAGCACTTTCGTTCCCATTTCAGGAATGATGCCGTTGATGGTAACGCGTTTTTGTTCAATCAAGCGGTCGGCTTCACGACGAGAACAAAAACCAGTTTCACTGATGTATTTATTAAGACGTTTACCGTCAGCAGAGTTAGGCATGAGTTTATATTACTCTTGGTTGGTCAGACACAAATAAGGTCGCGTATTTTATACTCAAGTGAGTGACAAGTCACTTAACTCGTCCGTTTTTGATGACGTTCTCGGTTATCTAGCTTCTTTTCTTGGCTTTTTCGCAATAAAACGTACACCGCACCACTGCCCCCATGAAATTGTTGAGCACTATGCACACACTGAACATCTCTAATTTGAGTAAGCCAATGGGCTAGGTAGCTCTTTATCAATGCTGGCGGATTAGAGCGCTCTCCCTTGCCATGTACGATAAGAAGGGTACGCACATCTAAACGCATACATTGTTGCAGAAACCCAATGACTTCATCTCTGGCTTGGCTCAGAGTTCGTCTATGTAAATCAAGTTTAGCTTGTAATGGATACTTGCCTAGACGAAGTTTACGGTAAACACCTTCTTGTACGCCATTGCGTTTGAATTCGATAATATCTTCTGGCTTAAGTGGTGGGGCAAAATCAAGAGAGAGATGGTCTGGACATTGCTCTGATAGCCAAAGCGCGGCTTCTCGTTTTGCCAATTGGGCTTCGGAGATTTGCAGCGGTTTTTTGAGTTCGACGGTATCGTTTTGCAGTGGCTTAACGTCGCCCATCATTTGTTGGAATAGTTCTAGGTCATTATCTTGAGACATAGCAGTATCTCGGATAGGTCACGACACGTGAGGGAAAAGGATAAACGGAGTATATACCAAGCTTGAGGTGGGGAAAAAGTATTGAGTAGTGAAATACGTGGGGTAAATAAAAGTCCGGAGTGAACAAGCGATTCACTCCGGTGCATAGCGGTTTCTAATCTTAGATGTTTCTGTTCTTAGAGTAGGAGCTAAGCGATTCTAGTGAGGAGATTCGTCATGCATTACTTTATAGATGAAGAAACCACCGTAAAACAACATAAGCCCTAAAGCACCAAAAATAACGATCATTGATGATAGGCCTATAGCATTACCAAATAGGAGTTCAAGCCAAAATTCCATGTTTCCTCCAAAGTTGCGTGACAAGTTTAATGCTACGGGCTGGCCAAAAGAGCGACACTGATCTGGATCAAATGAGAACAACTCGTTAAATATTTGTAGCTAACTGTGTGTGCTTAGTCACGGTTTTACTATTTCTGGTCGTTAGTTAAGCAAACGAACGGTTAGCACAAAAAAGATGTGCTAAATGACTTGCGCCAAAAAAAATAATCAGTAATATACCCATCCGTTGCTTAGGAAGACTTAACGCAACATCTCGGTGAATAGCGCAGCTTGGTAGCGCATCTGGTTTGGGACCAGAGGGTCGGGGGTTCGAATCCCTCTTCACCGACCATCTTTAAAAAAACCTCGCTTTTTAGCGAGGTTTTTTGCTTTCTGGCATATCAAAAACGCTGCATTGAAGTAGTCATAATTCGTCCTTAATGTGTAAGCACATTTCAGGACGGGACAGACCTCATTCTAAAGCCTCGTCATAAATGACGAGGCTTTTTTACGTCTGAAGTTTGTGATTAGTTTCGTATTACCAAACTTTAGATAGTTCCAGTGTGGCGTCACGACCGTTGGAGTGCTGGGCAACAACATTAAAAATTAAGCCGTATTGCGGCAATTGTTTCCCTGTGGCTGGTCGAATTGGGTTGGAATAATCCTCCCAATCAATAAACATTGGGTTTGCTACGATGTACGGGTCATGGAGTTGATTGCCGATGCGATCGAGTAAATTCATAATGGAACCCGCTTGGATGTTAAAGGCGGCATCTCGAACTTGATATCGCGTTGTTGCAGGAGTGCCATTACTCCAAATTTGCGGATTTCGGTCTGCGTCTACCACACCAAGCCACCCTTCTCCTGGGTGTTTCGTGACACCATTGTCGGTAAAGGAAGTATCGACATACCAAACGACCATGCCGGGATCAAAGCTCATTAAACTACCACTACGATTGATATGCGCTAGGCCTTTATCCACTCCTTGGTGTTGACGCCATTCCACTAAATAATAATGTTCATACTCAAATGAACCAGAGTTTCGTGTCATACCCAGCAAGGTGAGGTCAGGTTCTTCATTTTCTGCTGAAAACTGTTTAATGATGCCATTTTCACTAGTGACGCTGACATCATCAAACCAAAATCCATCATCGATATACCCCAGATCGGTAAAGTAGTTAAAGCTAATGGTAACGGATTGGCCTGCGTACGCAGACAAGTCGAACATTGCTGGTTGCCAGCCATCAGATTGCCCGGTAAACCCAATGCCATGCCCGGTTTGAAATGGATCACTATCGGTGGTGATACTTCCAGCAATCGGTGCGCCATTGACGAGAACTCGTCCAAAATCGTAATCTTGTTCGATGCTGTAATGCACCATGAAAGAGAGCGTCGCAGTGCTGGCTTGAGTTAAATCAACCTCAAAGGATGCTAGCGTATTAAGGTTATTTCCTCGTCCTGAGAAATAAGCATGAGAGCCAATAGGGTCAATTTCTTTTACTGATTTATTAGGGAGCTCGACTTTAATTGCATCGAGCTTTTCATTTCGGTTTGCTGCGTGAGTAAGCTCAAAGCGTTGAGGTTGTGTGGTAAGCGCCTCAGAGGACACCGTTTTGACGTTGAACCAATTTCCGCCTAGAGAACGCTGAAGAAACTCGCGAGCCCATGGACTGAACGCCGTCGGTTCACTACCTGGAATGAGACCCGCCCATGAACCCGATGACATGATAGACCAGTAAGAAACGGGCTCTCCCGGGGTTGTGCCATATTCGTCTTGCCCATACACAGTGTCATATTCGTCAGGCAGGCCGAGATCATGGCCATATTCATGTGCAGCCACGCCAGCAGCAGCGTCAATCGGTTGAATGGTATAGTCGTACGCCGCCATTAGCCCGTTCCAGTTTGGTACGGTTGCGGGAGAGTTCGGAAGAAGTTGTAAGCTTCCAAGGTTCCACCTATGGGACCAGATGGCATCTGAACCGAGGGCGCCGCCTCCTGCCTCTTGTCCAACAGCAGAGTGAAAAATCATCACATGGTCAACGAGGCCGTCTGGTTCTCGTAAGTTTCCATCGCCATCGATGTCGTATCGATCTTCGAGATCAAAATCACTTAAATTGATATTGGGATCTTTGTCGGCAGCGAGCAATGCCTCTCTAACGAGTGCTCGTGCATTAATATCATTAATTGAGCCATTTTGCGCCCCGTAATAGGCGGCGGGGAATTGTGCAGTATACCAACCAGACACTTCGCCATATTGGCTATATGAGCCGCCACTTTGGGCTTCATAAAACTGCACCATTGACAGGAGTGTTTCTCCGTTGCTGCCTACGTACCCCTGCTGCCCAAATAACATATCAGCGTAGTGCGTTGCGGGGTAATCATCATAGTAGTTGGATGTTTCATCGGCGGTGACGGTATTGACGGGGTAATCGGGGAACTCTATCAGTAGAGCGAGAACTTTGTCTTTTGTTATGGGCCCGTTCCATGCGCCTGCTTTGAGAACGGTGTGTACGCCGGTTTCATTATTTGTCGCTGTACTTTCAGTCACTGTGAGTGATGAGCCGGTCATCATTTGGCGTAAACGCTGATTTCTTCTCTGTTCATAGTCATCGAGAGCACCGGTGTCATTAAGGTGTTGGTGGTGGTTCAAATGGTGATGCAGTGCTTGCTCTGCGTCTGCTTCTTCACTTGCGGCAAGTATTGTCGTGCCATTGAGTGTGTTTAATATATGCTCATGATTAATAGTATTGAGATCTATTGATCGTGTTGGTGCCGCTGGGGCGGCAACGAGTAACGCGGGAGAAATGACTCCTGCGATACAAGTTGCGAGTAGCGTGATGCGGTTCATAACGGTTCCTTGGTTATAATAGTCGCAGCAATGCTAATGTAAGTTGTTAAGGAAAGGTTGCGTAAATGCGCGTGTTTCGAGTTGCGATATACAGATATGTAATTGATAGAAATCACTTACATTTTGATTGTGTGCAAACCGTTATTATTTGCAGGGGGATATCCTCCTTACGCGCTTGCTTGTGAATGAAAGCGGGCAAGTAATGACTCGATACCAAGCACGGCAAAAATAATAGCAAAGAAAGCGACAACGCCACCAAATGCGCCGGTAAAGGCGACGTGCTGGCCGAAAACGCTAGCAATGATACCCATAGCGACAAATTTTGAGCCGACAAGGATTACGTAAGAAGAAATGCCGCGTTTTAGTTTGGGGAGCGTTTTATGGGTTAAGAAGTAAGACGCCATCACTTTTTCGAGTGATATCGCGCCTTTTAGCATGCTAGCTAAAATGATAGATGCGAGTACAGCAACCTCTAAACTTGCAATGAAAACCCAATCCCAAGAAGCGTTTAGACTCAGCATAACGATGGTCGTGATAACGGTGCTTAATGCGATTTCTTTGAACATTTTCATTTTTATTCCTCGTGGTGTTTTTAGTTGTTTTGTTGACGAGGAGGAGAATAGCAATGATAAAGAATGGGTATTTACCATTATGCGCCACGTAAGATCTCGTTTTTAGGGTCGTATCATTTATCCTTTTCAAATGTAAGGTTATACTTTAGTGAGTATGCTCCTATTTATAAATCTCTCTCAATGAGAGACCCCCAGAGAGCGCCAAGAATTCTTTTTTAAACTAGTTCGACCACTGTGCAACAACCCTATTAATCAGAACCTTACTGATGGTTCGTCATGCGTTTTATTCTTAAGTCCTTACCCGTCGTGTGGACTTGTATGCACTGGTATGATTAATTGTCTCGCGATTATCAATCCAGTGTGGTTACCGAATAGCCTGGCAAGGCACCGCTTTGCCAGAATGCATGACCTCAGTGGACGCGTTTCAGTGATTTAAAAGAGATAGTTCTATATGAATGTAACAATCAATGGTCAACCGTATCTACTGCGTCAGCGTAAAAGCATTTTGGATGTCGCCAAAGACATTCACGTTGATGTCCCATCCCTTTGTTCTATTAGTCAGCATAACGATAAACAGTCGTGCGATTTGTGTGTGGTTGAAATCGTCGGGCAAGGCATCGTCAAAGCTTGCGAAACGGACATAGAAGATGGCATGACCGTTGTTACACAATCCGCGCAAATTAATACTCTTCGTCGCCAAGCGCTTAATCGTATCTTTGCCGATCATAATGCCGATTGTGAGGCACCTTGTAAGGTGGCGTGCCCTGCTCATGTCGATATCCAAACCTACCTTCATCATATTGCGCAAGATGATCACATTAAAGCGGTGGAAGTCATTAAAGACACGCTACCAATGCCTATTTCAATAGGCCGAGTGTGCCCGGCGTTTTGTGAGCACGAGTGTCGTCGAAGTTTAGTTGACGAGCCTGTGGCGATTCGACAGTTAAAGCGCCATGCGGCTGATATTGATCTGTCTCTTAGCGAACAGTTCGAACCGGAAAAATTGCCGTATAACGGCCATCGAGTGGCGATCGTTGGCGCAGGGCCGGGCGGTTTGGCGTGCGGTTACTATCTGAGTTATCAGGGCTTTGCGGTTGATGTCTTTGAGTCGATGCCAGAGGCGGGTGGTTGGCTACGTTATGGCATCCCAGAATATCGATTACCGAAACATATTTTAGATAAAGAAATTGAAGTTATGTGTCGTGGTGGTATGCGTCTCCACACCAACACGAAGTTGGGCAATGATATGACGCTGGATGAGTTAACCGAAAACTATGAAGCGGTTTGTCTTGCTGTTGGCGCAACTAAGGCGGTCAACATGCCTTATCCCGGTTCGGACTTGTCAGGTTGCATACTTGGTGTCGATTTTCTTAAAGACATAATGACGAATCAATCCTTTAAGGTCGGTAATAAAGTAGCCGTGATTGGCGGTGGTAATACGGCGATAGATTGCGCCAGAACCGCTATCCGTGAGGGCGCGGAGACGACGATTATATATCGACGAACTCGCAATGAAATGCCGGCAGAATTACATGAAATTGAAGCGGCAGAATTGGAAGGGGTTAAGTTTCGATTTTTGACTAACCCAGTAGAAAATAGTGCGGACTCGCAAGGGCGAGTTAGCCATATTGAGCTAGAAATTATGGAGCTAGGTGAGCCTGATAGTTCAGGGCGCCGACGTCCAGTATCCACAGGTAAAACAATAGTAGAGCCCTTCGATACGGTCATTTCTGCTCTGTCACAAAAGCCTGAGACTGATTTTTTAAAGACAGGAAAATATGCTTTGCCACTGACCGATTGGGGGACGGCAGCCTCAGATTCGGACTCTATGCATCACGGTTACAATATTTATAGTATTGGTGATTTTAGGCGAGGCCCTGCGACGGCAATTGAAGCCATTGCTGATGGTAAGAAAGCCGCCGACGCGATTGAACGGTTTATTTTGCAAGGGCACTTTAAGCCAACGCAAACGCCATTTAATAGCCACAAAGCAGAAAGAATCAGCTTAGTGCGACAAACCGAGTACTTGAAAGAGCACGCGAGACCGAGAGCGCAAGCTGAGCAGCTGGATGTTGAAGCGTGCCAAACCACATACCAAGAAGTGGAGTTGGATATTGACACTGAACGCGCCATTTCTGAAGCAGCGCGATGTCTAGAGTGTGGTTGCCAAGCTAATACCCAGTGCGACCTTCGGGATTACGCCACAGAATATCAGGTTGATTATCGTGAGATTGATATCAACGAACGCAAAATGTTTCCGGTAGACAAATCGAGTGAATTCATTGTATTTGATGCCAACCGTTGTATCAGCTGCGGCTCTTGTGTACATGCGTGTCAAACGGAGTCAGTACACGGTATTTTGAATTTCTCAGAGTCGTCACACCGCCCAAGTTTTCCAGAGAATGCGTCAATGGGTGACAGTAATTGTGTGCAATGTGGCGCTTGTGTTCAAGTTTGTCCTACTGGAGCGCTGGTGGATAAGCGTGATAAATCCCATAGCCGAATAGAGATGCTAACACCAGTCAAAACCATTTGTACTTATTGTGGTGTTGGCTGCCGAGTCGAGCTGTATGTGGATGCCGCAAGTAATACCATTCGTTATGTGAAAGGGGATAAAACCTCGCCAGTGAACCAAGGCATGCTGTGCGTAAAAGGGCGATTTGGTTTTGATTTCATTGGCAGCGATGAGCGATTAACCACGCCGTTGATCCGTAAGTCAGGCCAGCTTCAGCCTGCGTCTTGGCCGGAGACGATTGATTACGTTGCCAGTAAGTTTGCCAAAATTAAAGCGATGTATGGTAGTGATAGCCTTGCCGGATTCTCATCGGCAAAAACAACGAATGAAGATAACTATGCCTTTCAAAAGCTGCTACGCCGTGAGTTCGGAACCAATAATATCGATCACTGTGCGCGACTTTGTCACTCTTCCACTGTGACAGGGTTAGAGGCGGCGTTTGGTAGCGGGGCAATGACCAATGATATTCCGAGCATCAAACATTCGGATGTGATCTTTATTATTGGCTCAGATACCAGTGCCGCGCATCCTATTATTGGCTCTCATATTAAGCAGGCAGTCGCGAATGGCGCTAGCTTGGTTGTTGCGGATCCAAAACGTATTGATATGGCTGATCATGCTGAGCTTTACCTGCGCCATCGTCCGGGTACCGATGTAATGTTACTCAATGCCATCATGCATCAAATTGTACTTAATGGTTGGCAAGACGAGGCGTATATTGCTGAACGAACGGAAGGATATGAGGCGCTGCTCGCGGAGGTCAGTAAGCCAACGTATTCTTCAAGCAATGCAGAGCTGATTACTGGCGTACCGAAAGCAGACATTGAAAAAATGGCCAAGATAATCGGTACCGCAAGCGTGAGCTCAGTATTCTATTCAATGGGTATCACTCAGCATACAACAGGGCACGACAACGTCCGCTCGATCGCCAACTTACAAATGTTATGTGGAAATGTTGGGGTAGAAGGGGGCGGTATTAATCCACTTCGTGGCCAATCTAATGTGCAGGGCTCGTGTGATATGGGCGCATTGCCGACAGATTATCCAGGCTATCAAAAGGTGACTCGTCCTGATGTTCAAGAAAAGTTTGCTCAGGCGTGGCAAAGCGACACATTGCCGACCAAACAGGGTTTGACGTTAACTGAAATTATTGATGCTGCTTGTGACGGTGACATGAAAGCCTTGTACGTTATGGGGGAAAACCCTGTGCTGAGCGACCCTGATCAAGCTCATGTACTTAAGGGGTTAAAAGCCTTAGATTTCCTAGTGGTTCAAGACATTTTCTTAACTGAAACCGCGGCGTTAGCGGATGTCGTCTTACCATCATACTCGTTTGCAGAAAAAGCCGGGCACTTTACTAATACCGAAAGACGGGTACAGCGTTTAGTACCGGCAGTTAAAGCGCCGGGTGATGCCATGGAAGATTGGCGAATTATCCAAGATATTGCTAACGCGATGGGCGGAGAATGGAATTATCAAACGGTGCAAGATATTACCGAAGAAATTTCGCAGGTCACCCCTCAATATAAAGGGATTCGCTGGGAGTCGATTGGTGGTAATGGGCTGCAATGGCCGTGTAATGATGTGAAACCATTTGGTACTCGTATTATGCATAAAGACCAATTTATTCGTGGTAAAGGCGCCATGGCGGCGATAGCGTTTGAATATGCAGCCGAATTACCGGATGAAGAGTTTCCTCTGACGTTAACGACTGGGCGATTGCTAGAGCAATTCCATACCGGAACCATGACGAGAAAAACGAAAGGATTAGATAATCTAGCGGGCCCACGAGTGATGATCAGTGTTGAAGATGCAGAGCGTCTTGGTATCGCTAATGGTGAACCGGTAGTGTTGGTATCTCGCCGTGGCGAAATATCAGCGCCTGCGTTTGTCACTAAGCGGATGCAAGCTGGCGTGGTATTTGTTCCATTCCATTTTGCAGAATCGGCGGCGAACAAACTTACCAACACCGCCACGGACCCTTATGCCAAAATCCCGGAATTTAAGGTATCAGCGGTTCGTTTAGAAAAACAGCCCGAGTTTTCACATTAAAATGAGTGGTTGGCACGGAAATAAGGTTAACGATCTGTTTTGAATAGATAGAGGTTGTTTAATGTTCAAGCGAGAATTGGGACACACCTAATTCTCGCTTTTCTCTATGGTTGCCGCTGTACTTATCGTGTTTAGTATTATTTTGTTGGTACGAATTCAAAGATTTGCATCAATAATATTGAATAAATGGCCGCTTCGTACTAAATTGTAATTGTAGTGTAATAAAAAGGAGAAATTGCCTATGCATCATGAAATGATCCAACATTCAAATTTTGGCGTTATTAGCCGTACTTGCTTATTTTCACTAGGTTCAGTGGTTGCCATTCTCGCGCTAATCTAACCCTACCTGCTTTCTTAGAGGACAGTTCAAATTCCAATTAAACATTGGCTTCTGGGTGCTCCTCTAGGCTAAAGACCCTTCTTTTTGTTGCTTTTTTATTACAATCTTATCGCTATACTCTAATTACACCATATTTGCTGTAAAAGGGTTTACCTATGTCGGTTTGGGATAGTATTCATCTCTCCACGCGCTTTACTGAATTTCCCGCGAGCTTTTATACTCCCGTGAATCCAACGCCGCTTTTGGCGCCGCAATGGGTGGCTTGGAATAGTGATCTTGCCACGCAGTTAAGATTGCCGCGACACGTTGATGATTACCCAGAGCTATTAGCAGTATTGTCTGGAACGGAGTCCATTGATTCCCTATCGCCGCTGGCAATGAAATACGCAGGACATCAATTTGGGGTCTATAACCCCGATTTAGGTGACGGTCGTGGATTACTCCTTGGTGAGATAGAAGACAAAAATGGTGTTTATCAAGACATTCATATTAAAGGGGCGGGGAAAACACCGTATTCTCGGATGGGAGATGGGCGGGCAGTACTTCGTTCAACGATTCGAGAGTATTTATGTAGTGAAGCCATGAATGGGCTAGGTATCCCAACAACCCGAGCATTGGGCATGATGGTCAGCGAGACTCCAGTCTATCGAGAGCGTGTTGAACAGGGAGCGATGCTAGTGAGGGTTGCGGAAACGCATATTCGCTTCGGTCATTTCGAACATTTCTTTTACACCGGACAACATAGCGAACTAAAACTACTGCTAGATAAGGTGATTGAATGGCATTTTCCAGACAGTCTGAATCAGGCTCACCCTTATGCGTATTTTTTCAATCAAGTCGTGACAAAAACTGCGCAGATGATCGCCCAGTGGCAGTCGGTTGGTTTTGCTCATGGTGTGATGAATACCGATAACATGTCGGTGCTAGGACAAACGTTTGACTACGGACCGTTTGCTTTTCTCGATGACTATGAGCCTAGCTATATTTGCAATCACTCCGATTATCAGGGGCGCTATGCGTTTGACAATCAGCCTTCCATTGCGTTGTGGAACTTAACCGCTTTAGCACATGCATTGTCACCATTTATCGAGCGAGCGGAGCTGGATAACGCGCTTGAAGGGTTCACCGCTACCTTACAGAGCGAATACAGCCAACAGATGCGCGCCAAGTTTGGGTTATTGACGAAACAGAGCGAAGATGGTGTGTTTTTTAATGATGCATTTGAATTTATTGAGCGTCATCAGGTCGATTTTACGCTGTTCTTTAGAACGCTTTCTAACCTAGATACTAGCGGAAAGACACCAGTACTGGACTTGTTCAATGATAAAACTGAAGCAGAAAAATGGTTGCAACGTTATCAGGCTCGGGCAACGCTAGAGCCGTTATCTGTTGATGAACGTTGTGATGGAATGCGCGCGGTAAATCCCAAATACATACTGCGTAATTATTTGGCTCAACAAGCCATCGAAGAGGCGGAGCAGGGCAATTTTCACTTAGTTAATACACTGTTCAAGGTATTAACAACGCCCTACGATGAACATCCCGAATCAGCAGCCTTAGCGGCGCCCCCACCAAACTGGGGGAAAAAAATGGAGATCAGTTGCTCTTCATAAAGTTGAATACTTTTTGTGCTATCAGTTTTTACATGGCTTGTTAAGTATCACTTTCGTGATCTTGGTCAAGATTCGTATGTTAATTTTATTAATGAAGCGATGATAAATAAAACCGCAAAGCCTTACACTATAGGCTGTGACGTAATCATTAAGGATTGGAAATGCAACCAAAGACACACATTCTTGTCGTAGATGACGATGAGGAGATCCGCTTATTGCTTGATGAGTATTTGAGTAAATCGGGTTTTCAGGTCACCACAGCAGAAGATGGTGTTGAAATGGAGTTGTTCATTAAAGCCAAAGGCTATCCAGACTTAATTTTACTGGACGTCATGTTACCTGGTGATGATGGCTTTACGTTGTGTCAACGTGTGCGCCGTGACTCGCAAGTGCCGATTATTATGCTGACGGCCGTTTCAGATGAAACGGATCAGATTATTGGTCTGGAAATTGGTGCTGATGACTACATTGCTAAGCCGTTCAGCCCTCGTCAACTGATGGCGCGTATTAAAGCGCTATTGAGACGAGCTCACATTCATGAAGATCGCGATGAACAGCCACCAAGAACGATTGATTTTGGTGACTGGCGTCTTGATACATTATCGCAACGTATGGTGAATCGGGTGACCAATCGCCATCATGATTTGTCTGGTAGTGATTTTGCGTTATTGATGTTGTTTCTGTCTAAGCCCAACGAAGTGTTGGATAGGGACACCATTTCATTTGCGACTCGCGGCAGAGAAGCGCTACCGTTTGAACGCGGGATTGATGTGCAACTGAGCCGAATCCGTAATCGATTAGGCAAAAGCGCCGAGTATCCACACTACATTAAAACGATGCGTGGTAACGGTTATATTCTTTCCGTTCCGGTTGAGTATGGTTATTAGTGTTGGCGATGGCTCCAACCGTAACTTGTTGCGAATGGCGCTTAGTTACAATGGCGCTTAGTTAAAATAGTGCTTAGTTAAAATAGTGCTTTGATAAAATAGTACTTAGTTAAATTGGCGCTAAGTTAGAATGGTAAACTCCTGATGTCTCGTTCCCGCTGGTTAAGACGCTTTAACCTTAATACGCTTGTTGCTCGTACGTTGTTATTAACCCTGTTAGCGGTGGTCTGCTCGCAGGGCGTTCTAACCGCTATCTGGTATCAAAAAACCAAACAAGATGAGCTGGCGGGGATCCGAGATACTTCCGCTAGCATGGCAAACATGTTTGCATCGACGGTGACCTTTTTTCAAAAGTTGCCCATCAAATACCGACATATTGTTCTAGACCAAATCCGTAATATGGGTGGCACTCGCTTCTTCGTATCGTTTAATAAAGAAGAGCTTATCGTCGACCCGATTCCAGACACGCCTTTAAAGCTGGCCTCGATGACATCGGTCAGCGACGTATTGAATGAAAAACTACCGTCGATTCAGGCGGTTAGTGTTGAATTCTCTAAAGCGGAAAATTTAAGATTATTAAAAAATGATATTTTTCTCAACGACTTACCCAAGTCATGGGCGCACCATACACTAACGCTTGGACCGCTTGATCCTCCAGTACTTGTAGTGCAGTTAAAAATTGCCCAAGGCGAGTGGTTGTATATTGCGGCGTTGTTACCGTCTCCGTATATCCAGCTTGATGATACGATGTTGACTCAAGATCAAATGGTGTTTTTGATCACCTCTACCACATTGCTATTGCTACTCACATTTTTACTGGTACGAGCGCAGGTGAAACCATTACGGCGCTTAGCAAAAGCGGCGAATGATATGAGTATGGATATTGACCAGCCACCACTCATTGAACAAGGCGCGACGGAACTTGTGACGGCAACTCGTGCCTTTAATCGCATGCAGACGCGTATTCGTAAGTACATTGCCGATCGTGAACATCTGTTTTCGTCGATTTCTCATGATTTAAAAACACCCATTACGCGATTGCGATTACGTGCTGAGTTGCTTGATGATGATGCTAAGCGTGACAAGTTCAATCTTGATCTCGATGAACTCGAAATGATGGTGAAAGGTGCGCTGCAGTGCGTTCGTGACACGGATCTGCATGAAAATAACGCTTATATCGACCTTAATGAGATTATCCGTAGTGTTTCTGAAATGCATAACCAAGTGCATACGCTAGTATCGGTCACTTCCGAGCCGATTGAACCATTTATTGCCAAACCACTTGCGATTAAGCGAGTGCTAACTAACTTAGTGGATAACGCCGTTAAGTACGGGGATAGAGCATTCATTAACGTTGAAGAAACACCGAATTGGATAATCGTGACGATTCAAGACAAAGGGCCGGGTATCCCGAAAGAGAAAATTGAAGCGGTTTTTGAGCCGTATGTGAGATTGGCAACAGATAAAGATGGGCACGGCCTTGGACTCGGGATATGCCGCAGTATTCTCCACGGCTTAGGCGGGGATTTAATCATGCGAAACGCAGATGTTGGCGGCCTAGAGGTACAGGTCTTCATCCCGCCAAACTTAGAAGCTTAGTAAAAACCTAGAAGCGTAGTAAAAACTAGATGCTTAGTTATAAACTAGAAACTTAGTGAAAACTGATTAACTTCTATCTATTTCACCCTAGACAGCTCGTGGACTGCGAGTGTTGTACGATGACGATGTGAACGACAATGAGAATAAATAAGCTGTTACTGACACTATCGATGGCCACCTCGGCTCTATTGCCCGTTCTTACTCATGCGGGAGAAGTCGAAGTGCTGCACTGGTGGACGTCAGGCGGAGAAGCAAAGTCAGTACAACCGTTGAAACAGCGCCTTGAAGAGCAGGGTCATACTTGGAAAGATTTCGCTGTGGCGGGCGGTGGTGGCGAAACGGCAATGACGGTACTCAAAACGCGCGCCGTATCGGGCAATCCGCCATCGGCTGCGCAAATAAAGGGTCATGATATTCAAGAGTGGGGAAGCCTGGGCTTTTTAACCAACTTGGACGATGTGGCTGCAGCAGGGGAATGGGATACAAAAGTCCCGAAAATCGTCACCGATATCATGAAGTTTGATGGTGAGTACGTGGCGGTGCCCGTCAACATCCACCGAGTGAACTGGTTGTGGGCGAACCCTGAGGTACTAAAAAAAGCAGGGGTGAGTGTGCCTACCACTCTTGATGAATTTTTTGTTGTCGCTGAAAAAATTAAGTCGACAGGTTACTTACCGTTATCAAACGGTGTGGGTTCTTGGCAAGATGCGACCATGTTTGAAACCATCGCCTTAAGTGTTCTGGGAACAGAAGGTTACACAAAGGCTTTTGTTGAACTTGACCTAGACATGTTGGCAAGCGACAAAATGGTGGAAGCGCTCGTTAAATTTAAGAAACTACGTGAGTATATGGATGCCGACGCACCAGAGCGTCAGTGGTATGTCGCGACTTCCATGGTAGCCAATGGTGAAGCCGCAATGCAGATAATGGGTGACTGGGCAAAAGGTGAGTTTATCGCGTTAGGTAAAGTACCCGGTAAGGATTTTATCTGCGCGCCAGCTCCGGGCACGGCGGCTCAATTTGCTTACAACATTGACAGCTTTGCCTTTTTTGATTTAAAAGATAGTGGTGATGTGGATGCCCAGAAAGCACTTGCCGCGGCGATCTTAGACAAAAACTTTCAAGAAACCTTTAATCTAAAAAAAGGCTCATTACCCGCCAGAACGGATTTAGATATGTCTAAGTTCGACCAATGCTCACTGGATTCATTAGCGAGTTTTAAAATGGCAGAAAAGAGCGGTGATCTGGTGCCGAGTGTGTCACAAGGAATGGCGACAACGAGTTACGTGCAAGGTGCCATCTTCGATGTCGTGACGGACTTTTTTAATGACCCAAATGCCGATCCTAAAAAGACCGCGAAGAAGCTAGCCAAAGCGGTAAAAGCGGCGATTTAGGTAAGCTGCGGGTGTTCGAGTGTTTTATTTAAAACTTAACACGCCTTTTAGTCGCAGTTATTATCTGGAATCGGGATTAGTTACCACTTAAATCTTCTGACGATAAGTGAATCACTCAAACTCTGGAATTACCTTCGATAATAAATTGTATTATCTTGGTCTGTAGGTAGTGATTTGTATCAGTTATTGCTTATTAAGAGGGGGATTAATATTAACGTTTTCTGGACTGTACTATTTTTATGCTAACGAGCTGCTTGTAACTTACAATGTTGTTGGTTTCCTGATTATTTGAAATGTCTACAAGGTATGACAATTACAAAAGATCTATATATTAAGTGAGTATAAAGTCCATAGCTCACTCCACTATATAGGTAACATATGAACACGTTTATTGAATCTCTTATTCAAAGTTCCTCAGAGGATAATAATACAGTTCTTATTGATGCTGCGTCAGGAAAGGAATATATAGCGTCTGAGTTATTGGCGTGCAGTAGACAAGTAGCGGGTCGTTTATGGGCGTCTGGTGTACGTCAAAATGACCATGTAATCGTGTCTGTGCCAGCCTCACTTGAATATTACGCAATTCTATATGGTTGCTTTATGATTGGCGCCATTCCAAGTTTGGTAGATATTAGCCAGAAAAAGAGCCAACTTGTCGAGTGTATTGACGAACTAAAGCCAGTGTTATGGCTTAGTGATGAGGAAATCGAAGGGTTCACGACTTGTTCACCAATAGAATTATGGGCGATAGAACCATCGGACTATCCTGAAGTCATGGTTTCTGATTCAACTGAGTGTTTATTACTGTATACCACGGGAACGACGGGAACACCGAAAGGCGTTCCATGGACTATTGGACAGTTGAAGTCACAGGCGCAAGAGTTAAATAAAATTCATAAATTGGTTGATAAAGAATTTGTATTGTTTCCATACCTAGCTCTGGCGTGTATCTATAACAATAGAAAGGCTATTATTCCTGAGACTAATTCTCTACAACCTAACCTTATGCCTATTAGCAATATCTTGCATCAAATGGAGCATTATGGATGTCAATATATATTCGCATCGCCAGCGTTTTGGGTTCGAGTGATTGAGTGCCTAGATACCCAATCTCATAGCCTTGATTATATAAAAATAATATCGACAGCGGGAGCATCTTTGAATTTAAATATGTTGAGAAAGTTGAACTCGTTACTAAATAAAGGCGATATTTATATTCCTTATGCAAGTACTGAGGCATTACTTCCACTTACGATGATTCGTTATGAAGACTTTAAAACATTATCACTAGACAAGACTGCGCAGGGGATGGGAATTCCATTAGGTGCCGCGTGTGATGGCATTCAAGTAAAGGTGATATCAGTAGACTGCAATTCAGCTCTATCGCTCCCTCTGAAACCTAATACAATCGGTGAGATCATCGTTGCTGGTGAACGGGTAACGAGCAAATATTTTAGAAGACCAGATTTAACGAAACGATCAAAGGTACGCATTCCTGAGAGTGATCTTACTTGGCATAAAATGGGGGATATTGGATACGTTGATGATCATGGTGTTGTGTGGTTTATGACTCGCAAAAAGTACGCTATTTCATACGGCGATAATTATTTTTGTCCTGACGCGATAGAGCAGTTTATAAACTTACATACCGGAATTAGTGCCAGTGCTGTTATTTATGATAATGATCAGCATGTTACGGTAGTCATACCTAAGTCCGAACAAGGATTCGCCAATATTGATGTCATCAAAGAGAAGCTTTTGGGTTTAGGGTATGCGTCGTCGAATATTATGCTTTACCCCTCTATATTACCGACCGATAAGCGACATAACAGCAAGATAGATAGAGATCGCTTGAAATCTTGGATCGATGGTGAGTACCAATACGAAGAGCGAGAGGGTGCCCTGTGAAGCCTTTGTCATTCCCAGCCCAAATTGATTATTATTTAGATGCAGTGACCTGCAGGGATACCCTCGTAGAATCGTTAGAGTCCATTATAAAACCTTATCGTTTTGGCCGTGTCTTAGATTGCTCGGTAGGCACTGGTTTTGGTGTTATCGATTTAATTAGAACGGGTCATAATATTGTCTGCTCGGATGCATGTAGTGAAATGTTACGTCGGTTTAGTGAAAACGCGCATAGAGATAATGTGCAAACGAGTCCCCTAAAAATTCAGTGGGATGAATTGGGCTATAAATTGCCAGAATCCTTCGATTTAGTTTTATGTCGAGGAAATTCAATTGTTTATTCTGATATGTGGGAGTCACATCAGATGTTGGGAGATCTTAATGGTGTTAAAAAAGCGATTAATGGGATCTATAAAGCGATAAGAAACGATGGGTGTTTATATATCGATATTCCTTCAGAGAAACACTTTAATTTCGATGCACCATTGGTGATTGAGCACGAAGAGAAATCAGTCAATTGCCTACCAGTACGAGTAAGAGAAAAGATAACTCACGATGAGGCGTCGTTGAAACGTAAGTGGGACGTAGATATTTCAATCGCTGGAGACGTATATAAATTCACTAAATATTCGCATTTAATAAAAGAAAACACATTTATATCTATGCTAAAACAAGCAGGGTTTAGAAGAGTTGAGCGCGTAGAAAGCTGTCAATATAGGGCTCACTACTGTGAACTTGTTGCATACAAGTAATCTACCGTTCTAATAAAAAAGCACAGATAGTAACAGTACAAAATGAGTCATTGTTTACCCTTTCACCTGTAACTGATGGGTCATTTTCCCCCCATTTTCTTAGTCTATTTCAGTATTTAGATGTGAGTTTTCGGTTAAATCATTGAAATGTAGTTGTATTTCATGGTTGGCATTCAACTTGCTCTATAAAAGTATCAGTACCCATTGAAGGGACTGCTTCAATCCAAGGAGAATAAGAATGTTAAAGCCTCTATCCCTACTTACGGTTTCCATCCTGTCTGTTGCGAGTTTCAATGCGGCCGCTAATTGCGACCCGGGTGAAATTGTTATTAAGTTTAGCCACGTAACGAATACCGACAAACACCCAAAAGGCATCGCGGCATCGTTACTTGAAGAGCGTGTGAATACCGAGATGAACGGCAAGGCGTGTATGCAGGTTTTCCCAAACTCGACACTTTATGATGATAATAAAGTGCTCGAAGCCATGCTAAATGGTGATGTGCAACTCGCTGCGCCATCGCTATCAAAATTTGAAAAGTTCACGAAAAAATACCGCATTTTTGACCTCCCCTTTCTATTTGAAGACGTGAACGCCGTAGACCGCTTCCAGAACTCAGAATCTGGTGACAAGCTAAAAAATGCAATGAAGCGCCGAGGCTTGCAAGGTCTGGCGTTCTGGCATAACGGTATGAAGCAAATGTCAGCGAACAAACCGCTATTGTCACCTGAAGATGCGAAAGGGCTAAAGTTCCGTGTTCAGGCATCCGATGTACTAGTGGCGCAGTTTGAACAGCTTGGTGCAAACCCGCAAAAAATGTCATTTAAAGAAGTGTACGGTGGCTTGCAGACCAAGGTTATCGATGGGCAAGAAAACACATGGTCGAACATTTACGGCAAAAAGTTTTTTGAAGTTCAAGATGGTGTGACTGAGACTAACCACGGTATTTTGGACTATTTAGTCGTGACGTCGAATGATTTTTGGAAAGGGCTACCCGACGATGTTCGCGACCAGCTTGGTACTATCATTAAAGAAGTGACAGAAACGCGCAATGCGGAATCCAGTCAGGTTAACTTAGCTAACAAAAACAACATCATTGAAGCGGGTGGGGAAGTTCGAACGTTAACGCCAGAACAGCGCCAGTTGTGGGTGGAAGCTCTACAACCAGTATGGGCAAAGTTTGAGAAAGATATTGGCTCGGAGCTGATTGATGCAGCATTAGCCTCGAATCAACAGTAATACCATCAAACCCAAGTTTGGCCTTGTCCACGCAAGGCCAACTTCTCTTCTCCCTATTTATAAAAAGTGATGGTTCACATGGAACAATCAATAACGACAAAAATCGGTAAGGTGACCGATGCATTTGAAGAAGCGTTGATCGCCTTTTTTCTTGGTGCGATGACGCTGCTGACTTTCGCCAATGTTATTTCTCGATATGTGTTTAACAGCAATATTCTTTGGGCACTTGAATTAACCGTCTTTATGTTCGCGTGGATGGTACTGGTTGGCGCGTCGTATGGTGTTAAAAAACATTTTCATATTGGCGTGGATGTCATCATCAATATGGTATCCGTTAAGTGGCGTAAAATGTGCGCCATTATCGCGGTACTGAGTTGCTTAACGTTTTCGATACTGCTGCTAATCGGCTCTTGGAATTATTGGTATCCATTTGTCACCGAGCGAGCGTGGTATGAAACCGACGATATCCCTATGCCTGAGATGTTGCAATTTTTGGCTGATTGGCTCAATGAAGGTGAGCGTTACGAGAAACTGCCTCGATTCATCCCTTACATGGCGTTACCAATTGGCATGGCAATGCTGACCTATCGTTTCTTACATGTCGCTTATCAGGTTGTGACAGGAAAAATGGATCGCATGATTGCGGGTCACGAAGCCGAAGAAGACTTGGAGGCGCTAAAGGCTGAGATGGCTGAAGATAACGCCTTCGAAAATATAGCAGCCAGTGAATCTAGCAAGCACAGTACGTTAGGCAATACCAAGGATAAGGGGCAGTAACCTATGGCAATTTTATTTCTATTTTTAATGGTTATTGCTTTCATGCTGGTGGGCGTGCCAATTGCCATTTCGCTTGGACTGTCGAGCATTTTATTTTTGTTGATGCATTCCGATGCGTCGTTAGCATCAGTCGCCCAAACCTTATTTAATGCCTTTGCTGGTCACTATACGCTGCTAGCGATCCCGTTCTTTATTTTAGCATCCAGCTTTATGTCTACGGGCGGCGTGGCGAAGCGTATTATTCGTTTCGCTATTGCAATGGTGGGTTCATTTCGTGGTGGCTTGGCCATGGCGTCGGTTGTTGCTTGTATGATGTTTGCAGCGCTGTCTGGGTCGTCACCGGCTACAGTGGTGGCCATTGGTAGTATCGTTATTGCAGGGATGATTAAAAATGGCTACACCAAAGAGTTTGCCGCTGGCGTTATTTGTAATGCTGGGACACTAGGAATACTGATTCCACCCTCTATCGTGATGGTAGTTTATGCTGCGGCGACGGACGTGTCTGTCGGACGAATGTTCTTAGGGGGCGTCATTCCTGGGTTACTTGCTGGTCTCATGTTGATGATTGCCATCTATATTGCCGCACGAGTGAAAGGACTGCCCAAACAACCGTTTGTGGGGTGGAAAGAAGCTTTTGACGCAGCCAAAGATGCAAGTTGGGGCTTGTTGTTGGTGGTGATCATCTTAGGGGGTATTTATGGTGGTATTTTCACGCCAACCGAAGCCGCTGCCGTTGCTGCCGTGTATTCATTTTTGATTGCCAACTTTATTTATAAAGACATGGGCCCGTTTGCTGATAAAGAAAATCGTCAGCCGATTGTTGTTAAGGTTATGCAAGCTTTTGTCCATAAGGACACCAAGCACACACTTTATGAAGCGGGAAAACTGACAATCATGTTGTTGTTCATTATCGCCAATGCGTTGATATTGAAGCATGTGTTAACTGAAGAACGCATCCCGCAGATGATCACTGAATCTATGCTTTCAGCAGGACTCGGACCGATTACCTTCCTTATTGTGGTGAATATTTTGCTATTGCTTGGTGGGCAATTCATGGAGCCTTCAGGGCTTCTGATTATTGTCGCGCCATTGGTTTTTCCTATTGCAATAGCGCTTGGTATTGACCCAATTCACCTAGGGATCATGATGGTGGTGAATATGGAAATAGGCATGATCACACCGCCAGTGGGATTAAACCTGTTTGTGACGGCTGGCGTGGCGAAAATGTCGATGATGAGTGTAGTGAAAGCGGCGCTGCCATGGGTAGGTGTGATGTTCCTGTTCTTGATTATCGTCACCTATGTACCTTGGGTTTCTACATGGCTTCCAACGCTATTAATGGGGCCGGAGATCATTACCAAATAACATCACAACATCGAAGACGGCTTACACCGTGAGGCGAAGAGGGTTAAACCTCTTCGTCGATGTGTTTGATGTTGTCTAGACGGGAATCTGGCTGTGAGCGTCGCTCATAAAAGACCCGTTGCGTCGGTTTTTTTCTACGATCCTGAT
This sequence comes from Vibrio nomapromontoriensis, assembly GCF_050337205.1. NCBI lineage: Bacteria > Pseudomonadati > Pseudomonadota > Gammaproteobacteria > Vibrionales > Vibrionaceae > Vibrio > Vibrio nomapromontoriensis. Next base: position 58,019 of record NZ_JAKJSS010000011.1, on the reverse strand, counting down.
ACTCTCGTTGCTCGACATAATAGACGCCATCAATCTCAATGGTCTCGGTAATGGCTGGAACGGTTGTTTTTTCACCCATGGGCAACCTCTCTATATACTATGTTAACATTTTGTTACTCATGTTTTCAGTATAGAAACCGCTAAACCAATTTCGAGTTTATTTGTTTGGTTTTTTGTGTGGTCACCGTTGTGTTGCCTTAGTCATTTTTATAATTATTCTTGTCTAGCCCATATTTTTGCATCTTGTCATATAGCGTTTTTCTTGCGGTTTGTAGAATGTTCATCGTGTCGTTGATCCTGCCATCACAGCTCGCTAAAGCTTGCTCTATCAGTGCTTTTTCAAAGTCGGCGACTTGCGTGGTAAGTGGCGCGTCTGTGCTCGCTTGGTTAGCGTCAGCGGAATTACTTAGTTTTCCTAATAGTACGAATCGTTCTGCGCAGTTTCGTAACTCTCTCACATTTCCCGGCCAGTCTTGACTCATCAATGTTTGTAAATCGGTAGCAGGAAGTGCATTGGCGGCTTTTCCATAACGAGCCGCGGCAACCAATAAAAAGTGATGAAATAACGCGGGTATGTCTTCCTTGCGTTGTCTCAGTGGCGGGAGTTGCAGCGTGACGACATTAAGACGATAGTAGAGATCTTCACGGAAGGTACCTTGAGCTGCGGCTGTTTTGAGATCCACTTTAGTTGCAGCAATAACTCGGATGTCCAGAGGGACTAGGTTATTGGAACCGACTCGCTCGATGACTCTTTCTTGTAATACTCGGAGGAGACGGATTTGCGCTTGTATTGGCATTGACTCAATCTCGTCAAGAAACAGCGTGCCTCCTTGAGCGTGTTCGAACTTTCCGATGCGTGCAGAATCTGCACCTGTGAATGCGCCTTTTTCATGGCCGTATAGTTCACTTTCTATTAGGTTTTCTGGTACCGCGCCACAGTTGACAGCAACGAAGTTTGCATCTCGTCGTGCGCTTTGTTCATGCAAAGAGCGCGCGACCAGTTCTTTGCCAGTACCGGTTTCACCAAATAACAAAATGTCAGCGCTGGTGTCGGCTACTGCAGTAATAGTCTGCCTTAGTTCTTGAATAATATTAGTGTCGCCGATGATCCTTGGGCCCAGTGTTTGGCTCACTTTTAAGGACTGCTTTAAGCGTTCATTTTCTAAAGTTAATTGCTGCTTTTCAATGGCGCGCAACGTGGTCTCAATGAGTCTATCGGCAGAGAATGGCTTCTCAATAAAATCATAGGCCCCGTCTTGAATGGCCTGCACTGCCATAGATATATCACCGTGCCCCGTAATTAAAATAACCGGAATACTGTGGTGTTGATGCGTAATGGTATTTAGCAAATCCATCCCAGATAAACCGGGAAGGCGAATATCAGAAATAATCGCCAATGGAGGCGTTTGTCGTTGTAGCGCTAGCAGAGCGTCTTCGACTGAAGAAAAGCACTGCGCGTTGATATCGGCTAGCTCAAAGCTTTGCTGTAAAGCAATGCGAATATCGGTTTCATCGTCGATAAAAAACACATGGCTCATAGGTTATTCCTTCTTTGTCTTGGCATGCCGGGTGGGAAGTGAAACGGTAAAACGCGCGCCACCTAGAGGAGATCGGGTCGCTGAGATTTTCCCATTGAGGTTGTGGATGATCTGTTGGGAGATAGAAAGCCCAAGCCCTAGTCCATTATCTTTGGTCGTGTAGAAAGGTTCAAATAGCTCACTAAGGATATGATCGTTTAACCCAGGTCCAGAATCATCGATATGGATTTCGACGTTATGGTCATGCGTCTGAATAGAAATTTTGAGTTGCTTAGTCTCATGTTGCGCCATGGCCTGAATGGCGTTGGTGATTAAATTGATCAGCACTTGCTCGACTTGAATCGGATTGACCCACACCAGATTTTCATCTTCTGTGGCCGTGTAATTAAGGACAACTTGACTCGTTTTTAATTGTGGCTGAATTAGCTCAAGCGTGGAAAAAATAATGGGTGCTAGGCTGACTTCACACAGTTCATCGGCGTCGCTACGCTTGGCAAAGGATTTAAGCTGTTGGCTTATCTTTGCCATACGCTCCGTTAACGCAACAATTCTGGCTAAGTTATCTTCCGCGCGGTCAATTTTTTGCTTTTCGATAAACCGCTGACCATTTTCAGCAAAGCTTCGAATGGCAGCGAGTGGGTTATTTAGCTCATGACTAATGCTTGCCGACATTTGTCCAAGCACCGCCAGCTTTGCGGCTTGTATCAGTTCGTCTTGTGTTTTGCGTAGTGCTTTTTCTGTTTTGACTCGCTCATCTATTTCAACATGCAGTTCTGAGGTTCTTTCCATCACCAAAAATTCCAGCTTTTGCTTTGCTTCTGCTTGAAGGCGTTCAATTTGTCGATGTTTAGATTGGCGTGTAGCAATCACTACCAGAATCAAATAAGCGGTCACAAATAAAAGAAACAGGATAAACACAAACGCTAATATATCGATGTAAAGCGTAGAAAGTGGTGTGAGTACCCTCAAGGTAAGGTTGGGCACGCCGGAATCTCGTTGGCTCATTAAGTAACTCTGAGTAAACAGATTGTTGTTTGGTTTGGTGATAATACTCGAATCTGCCGTCAACAAACCCTTAAAACCGAGATCGGGAATAGACGTAGATAGATACTGTCTTGAGCGCTTGATGTTGTTCAAGGTACCCGCAGACAGCGGAGCTAAGCTGTGGAACAACCATTCCGTTTGGCTTGACATGAAAACCACATGATTATTATCGGTCGCGACATAGATACTGGTATCACTTTGCCAGTTTCGCTCTATGGTGGAGAGATCCATTTTAACCACGACCACGCCAATATGTTCAGCGGCGTAGGTCACGGGATAAGAATAATAGTAGCCACGTTGCCCAGAGGTTGAACCCAAGGCAAAATACGTGCTTTGTTGTCCTCTTATCGCTTGTTGAAAGTAAGGCCGAAATGCGAAATTTTTACCAATAAAAGAGTGCTTAAGACGCCAGTTGCTTGAAGCAATGGTATTGCCGAACTTGTCGATAAGATAGGTGTCAGAAGCTTGGACAACATGATTGGCCTGCGATAAGTAACGATTGGTGATTTCAAGCTGAGCGCTGTTGTTTGGTGTCAGTAGGGCATCAACAAGTTCTTTATCTTGGGATAAAAGTTGCGGGATATGCCGATACTTGTCGAGTTTACTGTCGATATTTTCCACAAATCGGTTGAGCCAGCTTTCATGCTGCTCTTTAAGTAAAGCAAAGTTGTGTTGCCAGTACCATTTTCCCCCGAGTGTGGAAAGGATAACAAACAGGACGGTTAGGCCGAATAATATCTGTTTTAATCGCATAGCACCTCCGTCATATTGCTTGCGCATAGGTTAACGAATTTGATCAATATGTGGCGAAAAAGTTATACGAACTGAGAGGTGACAAGGTGGGAAAGTGGACTTAGTTCGCGTTTTTAAAGGTTTGACAAAAAAAAACGTTTATTTTCTTGAAAATGGCAATATTGTCCCCATTTCTGGTTGGAACCGAGAGGAAACTCTTTGGTTTGTTCGTTTCGTTGAGTAATTAGTGACAAAACCACCGATTGATTGGAGTTCGACTCGACACCATAGATTGAGATCGCTAGAATGTCGCGTCTGAAATTTTGTCCTGAGACTAATTGGAGATGCCTTCGAAGTTACACTTCATAAAAAGAAGACGTCACTTATTAGTCCGGTAGTCATGAAATATGTTTGATGATTATCGATACCCATTTAGAAGGTGCATTAGTGCACTAACAAGGATGAAGCAGAAGTATCGTGTAAGCTGATAGTCATATCGCTTACCTGATATGGATGCTCATATGCTCGGCTAACGCTGAGCCAAACTGAGGTTTATAGAATGCAAGTTACTGTTGAAACTCTAGAGGGCCTAGAGCGCCGTCTAAACATTACTGTTCCTGCTGCAAACATCGAAGATGCAGTGACAGCTGAACTACGCAACATCGCGAAAAACCGTCGTTTTGATGGCTTCCGTAAAGGCAAAGTGCCGATGAAAATGGTTGCGAAAATGTACGGCCAAGCAGTACGTCAAGACGTAATGGGCGAAGTAATGCAACGCCACTTCATCGAAGCAATCGTTTCTGAAAAAATCAACCCAGCGGGCGCACCTACATTCGCTCCTGTTGAAAACGAAGCGGGTAAAGACCTTGTTTTTGCTGCAACGTTTGAAGTTTACCCAGAAGTTGAACTAGCAGGCCTAGAAAACATCGTTGTTGAAAAGCCAGCAACTGAAGTTAACGACTCTGACGTTGAAGAAATGATCGACACGCTACGTAAGCAACAAGCTACGTGGGCAGAAGTTGAAGAAGCTGCAGAAGACGGTAAGCGCGTAACTATCGATTTCGTTGGTTCTATCGATGGCGAAGAATTCGAAGGCGGTAAAGCTGAGAACTTCCCACTAGAGATGGGCGCTGGTCGCATGATCCCTGGTTTTGAAGACGGTGTTAAAGGCAAGACTGCCGGCATGGAATTTGAAATCGACGTAAACTTCCCAGAAGATTACCACGCTGAAAACCTAAAAGGTAAAGCGGCGAAATTCGCAATCAAAGTAAGTAAAGTTGAAGCGCGTGAGCTTCCTGAGCTAACTGACGAGTTCGTATCTAAGTTCGGTGTAGCTGAAGGTGGCGTTGAAGCACTTAAAGCTGAAGTTCGCAAGAACATGGAACGTGAGCTTAAGCAAGCGATCAAAAACCGCATCAAAGAGCAAGCGCTTGACGGTCTAGTAAAAGAGAACGAAATGGACGTTCCTTCTGCACTTATCGATCAAGAAATTGTTGGCCTACGTCAACAAGCAGCACAGCGTTTCGGTGGCAACCCTGAAGCAGCTGAGCAACTTCCACGTGAATTGTTCGAAGAGCAAGCTAAGCGTCGCGTAGTTGTTGGTCTTCTTCTTGGTGAAGTCATCAAGTCTGAGAAGCTAGAAGCAAGCGACGAGAAAGTGAAAGCACTTATCGCTGAAATGGCAACAGCATACGAAGATCCAACAGAAGTTATCGCTTACTACGAGCAAAACGAGCAAATGATGAACAACATGCGCAACGTTGCACTAGAAGAGCAAGCAATTGATGCGATTCTTGCTAAAGCACAAGTTTCTGATAAAGAAGTTAGCTTTAACGAGCTAATGAATCAGCAACCAGCTCAATAAGCAATATCTTGTATAGAAGGTTGACTTAGAGTCGACTTCTCTGCTAACAATGGTCCGTATGATGTTTATCATCCGGGCCATTTATTTTAGGGACATAAGAATATGAGCTACCAAGAAAAAAATGCAATGTCGCCAATTATGAACGCGCTAGTACCTATGGTTGTTGAGCAAACTTCCCGTGGTGAACGCTCTTATGATATTTTCTCGCGATTACTAAAAGAACGAATCATTTTCTTGACGGGTCAAGTGGAAGACAACATGGCAAACCTTGTGGTTGCCCAACTGCTTTTCTTAGAATCAGAAAATCCTGACAAAGACATCTTCCTATACATCAATTCACCTGGTGGTAGTGTGACGGCGGGTATGTCGATTTACGACACGATGCAGTTCATTAAACCGAATGTAAGTACGTTATGTACTGGTCAAGCTTGTTCAATGGGTGCATTCCTATTGGCGGGTGGTGCACCAGGTAAGCGTTTTGCTCTGCCAAATTCTCGCGTCATGATTCACCAGCCACTTGGTGGTTTCCAAGGGCAAGCGTCGGATATTCAAATCCACGCACAAGAAATCCTGACGATTAAAGAGAAGCTGAATAAGCTACTCGCTGAGCACTCAGGTCAGCCACTAGAAGTGATTGAAAAAGATACGGATCGCGATAATTTCATGTCAGCGGCACAAGCGGCTGAATACGGCATTATTGATGAGGTATTGACCCAACGAGGTTGATCCATAACGGTTTGATTGTAAATAGACCAAATTGTTCGCCTAGAATGATTAATTCTCGGGCGCATTTTGGTCCAAATTGATATACACTCAAATCATAGAAAGTACAGGCTAAGAGGTTAGCGAATGACAGATAAAAGCAAAGAGAGTGGTAGTGGTAAACTGCTTTACTGCTCTTTCTGTGGCAAAAGTCAGCACGAAGTTCGCAAGCTAATTGCGGGCCCTTCTGTTTACGTCTGCGACGAATGCGTTGATTTATGCAACGACATCATTCGTGAAGAAATTAAAGATGTGTTGCCGAAAAAAGAATCTGAAGCGTTACCAACGCCAAAAGATATTCGCGCGCACCTCGATGATTATGTAATCGGTCAAGACTACGCAAAAAAAGTGCTTTCAGTTGCGGTATATAATCACTATAAGCGTCTTCGCAATGGTGATACGACAGCTGATGGTGTTGAACTAGGTAAGAGTAACATTCTGCTTATCGGTCCAACGGGTAGTGGTAAAACGCTACTTGCTGAAACGCTTGCTCGTTTCCTAGACGTACCATTTACAATGGCTGATGCCACCACATTAACCGAAGCGGGTTATGTGGGTGAAGATGTTGAGAATATCATTCAAAAACTTCTTCAAAAGTGTGATTACGACGTAGCCAAAGCTGAGCGCGGCATCGTTTATATCGATGAGATTGATAAAATCTCGCGTAAAGCAGAAAACCCATCGATCACCCGTGATGTATCAGGTGAGGGTGTTCAGCAAGCACTACTCAAGCTCGTTGAAGGCACCATCGCTTCCGTTCCACCACAAGGTGGTCGTAAGCACCCGCAACAAGAATTCCTACAAGTAGACACATCGAAGATTCTGTTTATTTGTGGTGGTGCGTTTGCTGGTCTTGATAAAGTTATCGACCAGCGTGTTGCGACGGGAGCTGGTATTGGCTTTGGAGCAGAAGTACGCTCTAAAGATGAAACCAAAACGGCGGGTGAGTTGTTCAAGCAGGTAGAACCTGAAGATTTGGTGAAGTACGGTCTTATACCTGAATTCATCGGTCGTCTACCCGTTACAACTACATTGACGGAACTTGATGAAGAAGCGTTGATTCAGATACTGAATGAACCAAAGAATGCGCTGACGAAACAATACGGTGCATTATTTGATCTTGAAGGTGCTGAGCTTGAATTCCGTGAAGACGCTTTGCGTGCGATTGCGAAAAAAGCAATGGAGCGTAAAACGGGTGCTCGTGGCTTACGTTCTATTCTAGAAGGTGTCCTTTTAGAAACGATGTATGAGCTACCATCTGCAACAGGTGTGAGCAAAGTTGTTATTGATGAAAGTGTAATAAATGGTGAGTCAGAACCACTGCTTATTTACAGCAATAATGATAATCAGGTCGCAAGTGCAGACTAATTTGCAAGAGTGATAAAGAAAGGAGGTATTTGATACCTCCTTTTTTTTATTCTTTTATTGAATCCAACGAATACGCCCCCATATACAGAAAATAATACTAAGCGGAAGAGAGAATAATATGAACTTGGAACGTTCCGAGCGTATCGAAATCCCGGTATTGCCTCTGCGCGACGTTGTGGTCTACCCACACATGGTAATTCCTTTGTTTGTTGGCCGCGAAAAGTCCATTAGTTGCTTAGAAGCGGCAATGGATAATGACAAACAAGTCCTACTCGTCGCTCAAAAAGAAGCAGATACTGAAGAACCCACCATTGAAGATCTTTTCACCACTGGCACCGTTGCCACTATTCTTCAATTATTAAAACTTCCAGACGGCACGGTAAAAGTCCTTGTCGAAGGTCAGCAAAGAGCCAAAATTAACCAATACCGTGATGAAGAGTTCTTCATGGCGGACGCTGAATTTCTCATTACCCCAGAGCTTGAAGAACGCGAAGAAGAAGTTATCGTTCGCAGTGCTATTGATCAGTTCGAAGGGTTTATTAAGCTAAACAAAAAGATCCCACCAGAAGTGCTAACGTCATTGAGTGGTATCGATGAGGCTGCACGTCTAGCGGATACGATTGCTGCGCATATGCCACTGAAATTAGTGGATAAGCAACAAGTGCTTGAGTTACTTGACGTATCCGAGCGTCTAGAGTTCTTAATGGGGCAGATGGAGTCTGAAATAGACTTGCTGCAAGTTGAGAAGCGTATTCGCGGCCGCGTTAAAAAGCAGATGGAAAAATCACAACGTGAGTACTATCTGAATGAGCAAATGAAAGCGATTCAGAAAGAGCTTGGTGATTTAGATGATGCACCGGATGAATTTGAAGCGCTGAAGGCAAAGATTGAAGAATCTAAAATGCCTCAGGAAGCGAAAGAAAAGACAGAACAAGAGCTGCAAAAGCTTAAAATGATGTCACCAATGTCGGCTGAAGCGACAGTGGTTCGTAGCTATATTGATTGGATGGTCGGCGTACCTTGGGCGAAACGCTCTAAAGTGAAAAAGAATTTGGCGAAAGCTGAGGAAACGCTTAACGAAGACCATTACGGTTTGGAACGTGTTAAAGAGCGCATTCTTGAGTATCTTGCGGTGCAAAACCGTATCAACAAGCTTAAAGGACCAATCCTTTGCCTAGTTGGTCCTCCGGGCGTTGGTAAAACATCGCTAGGGCGCTCTATTGCGTCAGCTACAGGCCGTAAGTATACACGTATGGCATTAGGCGGGGTTCGAGATGAAGCAGAGATACGCGGCCATAGACGCACGTACATTGGCTCAATGCCAGGTAAGCTGATTCAGAAGATGTCAAAAGTGGGCGTGAAAAACCCATTGTTCCTGTTAGATGAAATCGACAAGATGGCATCTGACATGAGAGGCGACCCTTCATCGGCATTGCTTGAAGTACTCGACCCAGAACAAAATAATGCCTTTAATGACCACTATCTAGAAGTGGATTACGATCTGTCCGATGTGATGTTTGTTGCAACGTCGAACTCAATGAACATTCCTGGTCCTTTGCTTGATCGTATGGAAGTAATTCGTTTGTCAGGCTACACCGAAGACGAGAAGCTAAATATTGCTCGTCGTCACTTGGTGGAGAAGCAGGTACAGCGTAATGGTTTAAAACCACACGAAATCGAGATTGAAGACTCGGCGATTATCGGCATTATTCGTTACTACACCCGTGAAGCTGGTGTACGTAGTCTGGAGCGCGAGATTTCAAAAATCTGTCGCAAAGCGGTGAAGAATATTCTGCTTAACAAGGACCTGAAGAAAGTCGTCGTTAATCAAGATAACTTGAAAGAGTTCCTTGGTGTACAACGTTGCGACTTTGGTAAAGCTGACGACAGCAATCGTATTGGTCAGGTAACGGGTCTTGCTTGGACGGAGGTTGGTGGCGATCTACTTACGATTGAAACTGAGTCCATGGTAGGTAAAGGCAAGTTGACGCAAACCGGTTCGCTGGGTGATGTCATGCAAGAGTCTATTCAGGCAGCAATGACAGTAGTACGTGCTCGTGCAGAAAAATTGGGTATTAATACCGATTTTTATGAAAAACGTGATATTCACGTACACGTTCCGGAAGGGGCGACGCCTAAAGATGGACCAAGTGCGGGTATCGCAATGTGTACCGCTTTAGTATCTAGCTTAACGGGTAACCCGGTAAAAGCTGAAGTGGCAATGACGGGTGAAATTACCCTTCGTGGCGAAGTACTTCCGATTGGTGGTTTGAAAGAAAAATTACTTGCAGCGCACCGAGGCGGTATTAAAACCGTGCTGATTCCTAAGGATAATGAACGTGATCTCGAAGAGATTCCTGACAACGTTATTGCCGATTTGAAAGTCATTCCAGTGCAATGGATTGATGATGTATTGGAAGTTGCGCTAGAGCGTTCACCACTTGGTGTCGCATTTGAGCCTGTAAAATAGTGATGTGCTCCAAATTTAGGTAAAAGAAATACGCTGATAAGTAAAAAAAGCTTGTCAGCGTTTTTTTGTCGCACTAACTTTAGCTATGTAACTCTGAACCCTTGATAGACAAGGCTTAGGGTCTTTTATTACTAGAACGGAACTAACGTTACCTTTTTCAAAATAATAACTCGGTAACACTAAGGGGAAACACAGTGAACAAAACTCAATTAGTAGAAAAAATCGCAGAGAACGCAGACCTATCTAAAGCTTCAGCTGGACGTGCGCTAGATGCATTTATTGAAGCAGTAAGCACAACGCTAGAAGATGGTGACCAAGTTGCGCTAGTTGGCTTTGGTACTTTCAGCGTGCGTACTCGTGCAGCACGTACTGGTCGTAACCCTAAGACGGGTGATGAAATCCAAATCGCAGAAGCAAAAGTGCCAGCGTTTAAAGCTGGTAAAGCGCTGAAAGACGCTTGTAACTAATCAATTGTTACAGTTGGAAGCAAATTGATTACCAACTGAGCAAAAATCGAACCTTTTTGGGGTTTGATTGGCTAAAAAGGCCAACCTTTGTTAAATATGCGCATCTTACTGATGCGCATTTCTTTTTCTGATATTATCCTATTCAGTAGAAGATAAACCTTCCTATCTGGAGAGTAATAAAATTATGATGGAGCGAATGCGCGAAGGCGTGAACAGTATCGCTGTTAAGATTATCCTTGGACTCATCATCCTATCTTTTGTATTCGCGGGCGTAGGCAGCTACATCGCGGGTGGCAGTGGTAACACCGCAGCAAAAGTTGGCAATGTTGAGATCGGTCGTGGCGAATTCGAGCAGGCTTACCAAAATGAGCGTAATCGAATGCAATCTCAAATGGGCGACTATTTCTCGACGCTCTTGGCTGATCCAAATTATGTGGAATCGTTCCGCAAGTCTGTTCTTGATCGCATGATTAACGATGTGCTACTTGAGCAACACGCAGAGTCTTTAGGCCTTCGAATTGGTGACGCTCAGATTCGTCAAATGATTTTAGAAATGCCTCAATTCCAAAGTAACGGAAAGTTTGATCAAGATATTTATCAAGCAACGCTACGACGTGCAGGTTTTAGTGCCGATAGCTTTGCTGAATACCTACGTACAGATTTAGTACGCAACCAACTTCTTTCTGCTTTGCAAGGCAGTGAATTTACGCTTCCTAGCGAAATCGAATTACAAAGTCAGCTATTGACTCAAACTCGAGACATTAAGACGTTGACGCTCTCTCTTGCAGAGTTTGCACAGCAAGCGCAGATTACTGACGAAGAAATTCAGCAGTACTACGATGCTAACCCAGCGCAATTTACTCGCCCTGAACAGCTAAAAGTGTCTTACGTTGAATTATCTGCTCAAGCGCTAAAAGACAACGTTGAAATTTCAGACGAGCAAATTCAGCAGTACTACGATGAGCATCTAGATAAGTACTCTACGTCGGAGCAGCGTAAAGTGAGTCACATCTTGGTTCAAGGTGATGATGAAGCCAAAGCACAAGCTCTCTTAGATGAATTGAATGCAGGGGCTGACTTTGCAACATTGGCGCAAGAGAAATCTGAAGACATTGGCAGTGCTGAAGAAGGCGGCTCTTTAGGTTGGATCGAGCGTGACGTTATGGACCCTGCATTTGAAGAAGCCGCGTTTGGGCTTAAAAATGTCGGTGACGTGACAGCGTTAGTGAAATCTGACTTTGGTTATCACATCATTAAACTTGATGAAATCAAAGCTTCAGAGTCTAAGCCTTTAACTGAAGTCAAAGATGAAATTTCTGCAGAGTTGGTTGATCAACTTGCGGTTGATGATTTTTATAACTTACAAAACGAGTTGGAAAAAATCGCCTTTGAATACCCAGATTCACTTGATGATGCTGCTGCTGCAATTAAGCAAAATGTAGTAACAACAGACTTTATCTCACTATCAGAATTGCCAGACGTTCTACAGAACCAGTCAGTAGTACAAGCTCTTCAATCACCTGAAGTGAAGGAAGACGGCTTGAATTCTGAGGCAATGGAAGTCGCTCCAGAACATATTGTGGTTGTTCGTGTAGAAGACATTCGTGCTGAAACAGTATTACCTCTTGGTGAAGTGAAAGCGCAAGTGACCTCACAGCTAGCAAGCGTGAAAGGTGAGCAAGCGGCAATGGAGCTTGGCGTTCAACTCGTTAACGAACTCAAAGAAGGCAACACTGACGCTCTGACGGCGAACCAGTTAAGCTTTGGTGAGCTTGAAACGATTGATCGTAGTTCACCACTGGCTGGTACCGTCTTTGCAATGACGAAACCAGCAGAAGGCGCGTTGACCTTTGCTCAAGCGAAAGACGCGGACGGCAATGTCGTAGTGGTAGAGCTGAGTAAAGTGGCGTCAAATGCTGATCCTATGTATAACGAGCAAATTAGTGCTCAGATGGAGCGTGCTGCAACTCAACAAGACTTAGCATCAGTGCTAACGATTCTGCGTAAAAACACAGAGATTGAGTACTTCATTGTTTCTGAGTAAATGTTGCTGAGTATCTCGTTGAATTCATGAGAAACCCTTGTGAGATCACGAAAACAATGCAACTGATAGTAGAATAAAAATGGGTCGCGAAAGCGGCCCGTTTTATTTTACGTATTGTCATCTGGTCATTCTTGATACTGAGTGTATTTTGAGGAATCACTAATCAGAGAGGGATCAGAAATGAAATTATTGCTGTCAGTTTGGCTTATTGTATTGTGTGCATTGAGTCCGCTATCAACGAGCTTCGCCGCCAAAGCCGATAAGTTAGAAGGTATCGAAATTACCGTTAATGTGAATCAAGCAACACCAGAAGAAATTGCGGCGTTGCTTAACGGCATTGGTATTGAAAAAGCAAAAAGTATTGTTGAGTATCGCGATACGCACGGTGACTTCAAAACCATTGATGATCTGACGCAAGTGAAAGGCGTGGGGCCTGCAACGGTTGAAAAAAACCGTGCCAGAATCTTATTGTAAATGACGTTTTTGATACAACCAGTACAATAACGCGAACGTAAAACCAGCGCCCATGCCGATAGCGTGGGCCTCGGTTGCCACATTGGCAGCAATCAAGTCTTTGGTCGAGGCCGATGCACCAAACACCGATTCCCAGCCGACCTTGATGCAAACGCCCAGTACCAGCCAAACACTGCTCTTTCTTCCTGATAGCCATTCGGTTAATGCCCAGTAAGCAAATAAGCCATGTAAGACGCCAGAGAGACCTAGATAAGCGTCAAGGCTCGTTAACAGTAATCCTGCACCAACCGAGACGGATAATAGTGCTAACAGAGCATACAGTGCTTTTTCGGAAGGTCTAAACAAATAGCAAATGACGATGAGACCTGCCATATTCATTGCTAAGTGGGCAAGGTTGGTGTGAGAGAAGTTTCCTGTTACTATCCGCCACCATTCACCGTTACAAATAGCTTCACGATGCCACATTGCCCAATTTTGGATCTCGGGTATTTGTAACACCACGCAAAGTAGTAAGATGAGAGCCAGTCTTATGACGAAAGAAAAGGTCATGTTGCGATATTGTCCTAAATGTTTTAAGGCAAAGCGTGCCTGTATCTGTCAATGGATTACATCGATTAACAGCCGATCTGAATTGATTATTTTACAGCACTCAACTGAGGAAAAACGCCCACTGGGTACGGCTAAAATATTGCAGTTGTCCTTACCTTCGACACAGGTATTCATCGGTGAAGACTTTTCATATGATACTGCACTTAATGCATTATTGGCAGACGAGAGTTTTCGAAGTTGCGTGTTATTTCTCGGTGAGCAATCTCAGCCACTAGAGCAGCTTGATCAAACCCATGATACTCGACCGTTTCGTATTATTTTATTAGATGGTACATGGAAAAAGGCCTATAAGATTTGGACCCTATCGAAGAACCTTCATAAGCTGCCATTGGTGCAATTGCCGACCGATCTTGAGGGCGATTATCGCATCAGAAAAGCCCCAACGAGTAATGCCTTGTCAACAGTGGAAGCTGGCTACCATATTTTGTCTATACTCGAACCCGAACGAGATTTTTCCGCGCTAATCTTTGCTTTTAACCAAATGATTGAGTTTCATATCTCGCAGATGCCACCGGGTGTTTTTGAGCGAAACTACGACTAGTCTGCCAACGTCGATGAATAGTTGTGATCAATGCGAATGCGCCGCAAACAATTGTAGGTGCATTTTTTGTGCATAGCCGTCGGTCATTGCAGAGATATAATCGGCGATCACCCGCATTTCTTTTGCTTTGTTCCCTTCGGTACTCAGCCAAATCTCTTTTGTGGACTCTGGTAGCAAGCGTGTTGGATCCGCACTGAACGCTTCAAAAAGATCCATAATAATCTGCTGACCTTTATATTCGAAAATCTGAACCCGTGGCACTTGTATGACGTGCTCACTAACAAATTGCTTAAGGATGGCGAGTACATGCGCCATTTCAGGCTCTAAGTAGGAATTGAACTGAAGCAAAGGCGAATCAAAGGCAATATCAGCGTGCGGTGTGATACAAATGCTCGTGAGTAACGCGTTTACAATGCCCCCAATAGCGTCTTTTCTTTGGTAGTGTTTGCCAGAAAATAGTAACTCAGTAATGGCATCAAAATGCTGAGCAAACCATGAATTAGCTTGTAGGGAAAGTTGACCTTCAATACTCGCTCGCCAAGTTTCTTTACTGATTAACTCAAGCACAATGGCGTCTTCGAGGTCGTGAACGCCATAGGCAATATCATCGGCCAATTCCATGATAGAGCAGTCTAGAGATTTGAATTTGGTTTTGTGGTGCTGGTGACATTTCGGTAGTGGTGTACGCATTTGTTGTAACTGCGATTGGTCACCTTGGCTGAGTGGCTGTGTGACCCATTCAAATTGCGCGTTATCTTGGTCATAAATGCCTTTAGCGGGTGACCAGTCTTTGGCTTTAAGCTGACGTTGATGTGCGACTGGCTCTGGCTGAATTCTTGCGCAGGTTTGGCTCAAATATGCGGGGTACTTAAGTAAACCAAGTAACGTTCGACGAGTTAAATTCATCCCGTTATGTTCGGTATAAGGTTCGAGTTGTGACACGATGCGGAATGTTTGCGCGTTACCTTCAAAACCGCCAAAGTTTCTCATCATATAATTTAGTGCAACTTCGCCACCATGCCCGTATGGGGGGTGGCCAATATCATGCGCCAGACATAAGGTTTCAATCAACGCATCGCTGGGTAAAATGGCTACGTATTCAGGCTGTTTTTGTCGCAACTGTGAAACGATACCAGAGCCAATTTGTGCCGCTTCAAGTGAGTGCGTCAGGCGGGTTCGATGAAAGTCATTGCCTCCAGTACCATGTACCTGTGTTTTAGCTTGTAGGCGACGAAAAGCGGCGGAATGCAGGACTCGGGCTCTATCTCTTTGGTAAGGGTCCCTATGGTCATTACGGCGTAGCTTGTGCTCATCACTGTGCCTGGATTGCCAAATCAACGGTTGTTCTAGCTGCATAGGGTTACCACTCTCATTACGCTCCATCATGCTATTTTCAAGCGGTCAGCGATGGAGTTATTGTGTTTTTGTTTGTTTGTTTGTTTGTTTGTTTGTTTTGTCTTGTCGTTTTCGCACCTAATTTTGAGGCAGATTAACTGATTTCATCGAGTGACAATTCAAAGCTCGGGGCAAAGGTATATAGGAAGTAATTCATTTCCTCGGTCGCTATGGACTTAAGCGTTTGATCGAGTCGCTTTTTCGCCAATGCAAATTCGTGATTGCCCGCACTGAGTTCTTCAAGACATTTGAGGTAAGCACAAAGAGAATCGGCTTGTTTGACGATTTTTGTGTCTTCTTCGTAAGCACTAGTGGAGACAAGAAAAGGCTTAAAATCATCTTGAAATTCTTCAGGCAGCATGGACAGAAGTTTTAATTCGGCCGCAGCTTCTATTTTTTTATATTCTTTGGCGATTTCAGGATTGTAGTATTTTACTGGGGTGGGGAGATCGCCGGTTAACACTTCACTAGTATCGTGATACATCGCTAAGATCGCGATGCGTTCAGGGTTGGTTTTTCCGCCAAACTTTTTGTTTTTTATTATCGCCAGTGCATGCGCGACAAACGCGACTTGAAGGCTATGCTCGGAGATGTTTTCGTTGGATACGGAACGCATTAAAGGCCAGCGTTGTATGAGCTTCATCCGCGCTAAGTGGGCAAAAAAATGGCTTTCTTTGATACAACTGTCTTCCATTGCACATACTCCCTAATAAAACGCCGCACCTCACAGTGCGGCATTCAATAAGAATAGGCTTATTAATAATAATATGAAAGAGTTACTGGCTATATGTTGTCAGGAATTTTTCAAATCGCCCAATGGCCAATTCAAGGTCTTCGACATGTGGCAGTGTCACAATGCGGAAGTGATCGGGCTTTGGCCAGTTAAAGCCAGTGCCTTGTACTAGCAGTACTTTTTCTTGTTTGAGAAAGTCGAGTACCATGCGTTGATCATCTTTGATGTTGTACATCTTAGTGTCAATTTTTGGGAACAGGTACATGGCACCTTTCGGTTTCACACAAGAAATACCCGGAATTTGCGTAATAAGATCGTACGCGCGATCTCGCTGCTCAAGTAATCGACCGCCGGGAAGAATGAGCTCATTAATACTTTGGTATCCACCAAGCGCTGTTTGTATGGCGTGTTGCATAGGCACGTTGGCACAAAGTCGCATGGAAGCGAGCATTTCTAAACCGGCGATGTAACCAACTGCATGTTCTTTTGGTCCTGTTAAAAACATCCAACCGCCACGGAAGCCACAAACACGGTACGACTTAGACAAACCATTAAAGGTTAGAACAAGTACATCTTCAGCAAGCGTTGCTACTGGAATATGTGTTGCGCCATCATAAAGAACTTTGTCATAAATCTCGTCAGCAAAAATAATCAGCTTATGCTGGCGAGCAATTTCGATCACTTCAAGCAAAAAGTCGCGACTGTACACTGCACCCGTAGGGTTGTTCGGGTTGATAAGCACAATACCGCGTGTTTTCGGTGTAATCTTTTTCTTAATATCATCTAGGTCTGGGTACCAATCGGCTTCCTCATCGCAGAGGTAGTGAACGGGCGTGCCACCAGACAGAGAAACCGCTGCTGTCCATAAAGGATAGTCAGGAGCGGGAACTAACATTTCATCTCCGTTGTTTAACAGAGCTTGCATCGCCATTACAATAAGCTCAGATACGCCATTGCCGATATAGACGTCTTCTACATCGAGGCTGTGAATGCCTTTCTTTTGATAGTGCTGCACCACAGCTTTACGAGCGGAGTAAATACCTTTGGAATCACAATAACCTTGCGATGTTGGTAAATTTCTTATCACATCGACTAAGATTTCATCGGGGGCGTCAAAACCAAAAGGGGCGGGGTTTCCAATATTGAGTTTCAGGATTTTATGCCCCTCTTCCTCCATGCGCTTAGCATGTTTGAGTACTGGTCCTCGAATGTCGTAGCAGACATTATCGAGTTTTGACGACATCTCGATATTTTTCATTGTTATGTTCCTAAAAATCCGATAATTTCTTTACCAAATTACACCAGATTGCGTTTTTTTAGAATAAAAATCTAAGAAAACGCACAAATAAAGTGTTGATATAAATCTGGTTGTGACGTGCTACAACACGTGGCTAGCAAATTAGGGTAATGGCGCTTGATCTATCCTGTAGGTATAAATACAGTAGCTTCTGTATTACTGATTAAATTAAAGAAATCGTTTTGAGGTTGATTTGTCTCATTTAGAACCAGCTATTATCCAGCTTCTTGATAAGTTGAAGAGTGTACCGCCGGGTACAAAGCGTCTCGAGCAACCATTGGATGGTAAACCCAAGTCATCAAGTATTGACTGGTTAGATGTGCAACCTCATTACCCAAAATTCTATTGGCAGTCGCGAGACACCCGTGAAGAAGTCGTGGCGTTAGGTCAGTTGCATACGTTTTCTGAACCAGCTCCTGCGTATGCGATTTTAGGTCACAATCAGCGTGTATGGGGTGGACGTTCTTTTGATGGTCATACGGCCAAGAACCGCCGTTGCATGCCTGCTTTCTTCTTTTTACCGCAAATTGAATTGATTCGTTTTGATAAAGGCTGGCGCTTGGCGGTTAATATCGGGACGAATGTTGATATCTCAATAAGAGCCTTGCAGCGGCTTATTGTTTCTCATCAAGATTTACCTCCTATCTCGACGTCGGTGGTGGCGATGACGCACACTCCTACAGAGGCGAAGTGGGGGAGCTTAGTCGATGATGTGTTACAGGGAATTCAGCAAGAAAAATTTAAAAAGGTGGTATTGGCCCGTAAGACATCAATTGATCTGCAAACGCCAATTTCACCAGCCCAACTGCTAAAAGCAAGTTATTTGAATAACCATCATAGCTTTCATTTTTTGATGGCGTTATCTCCGAAACACAGTTTTGTTGGGTCGACACCTGAGCGTTTATATCGACGCCGCGGACAAGAGTTAGAAACAGAAGCCTTGGCTGGTACGATAGGTCGAGGTGGCAACGCCTCTCATGACATGCAGCTATCTAATTGGCTAACCCAAGACGTTAAAAATATTAATGAAAATCAGTATGTCGTGGATGATATTCAACAAAGCTTGGCCCCGCATTCCCGCACTGTTGCGATAGAAGAAGAGCTCCGATTGGTGCGATTGCGAAAGGTTCAGCATCTTAAGCGTAATATTCATGCCCAGCTTAACCCTGGAATTAATGGCGTACAGCTACTGCAAGCGTTGCAGCCGACGGCGGCCGTTGCTGGCTTGCCGCGTCAGGCTGCTATGCAATATATCGAACAAAATGAACCCTTTGCGCGTGGCTGGTATGCTGGTTCTGTCGGCTATTTGAGCCCCGATAGTGCCGAATTTTGCGTGGCGATTCGCAGTGCGCTAATCGTTGAAGATCAATTGCAACTCTTCGCAGGCGCTGGCATTGTCCCCGGTTCTGTTGCTGAGCACGAGTGGCAAGAGTTGGATAAAAAGATGTCGACCTTACTTAGCCTTATTACTGAGCACCCGTTACTTGGGGTGGCATCATGATGGCACACCAAGCCGCATTAAATCGGGTGTGGACAAAGGTCATGTTGGAGGCGCTGTATCGACAAGGGGTACGTCACCTTTGTATTGCACCAGGCTCTCGCTCTACGCCGTTAACGTTAGAAGCGGTGGCTCACGGTGGCTTTACATTGCATACCCACTTTGACGAGCGTGGGTTAGGGTTTTTAGCGCTAGGGCTGGCAAAGGCAACCAATAATGCAGTTGCTGTTATTGTCACGTCTGGCACTGCGGTCGCCAATTTATTACCTGCTGTTGCGGAGTCTATGCTGACTAAAGAGCGGCTGATATTGCTAACGTCTGATCGCCCGATCGAGTTAGTGGAGTGCGGCGCAAATCAAGCCATAGTGCAAAGCGGCATTTTTTCTCATCACGTGACGAAATACGTCGGACTGCCTTCTCCAAATACCACTATTTCATTAAATTGGCTGCTGACCACGATTGACTCGGCTTTTGTCTCGCAACAACAAAATGGCGGCAGTATTCACATTAACTGTCCTTATCCTGAGCCACTGTATGGCGGGGAAGACCAGTCAATGTTCGAGGAGTATCGAGGCTCAATCAGGGGCTGGTTAGAAAGTGAAGGTGCGTATGTGCGCTACGAACGGCCTGTCGTTCAAGACTATGCTGAGAGCATACAACGCTTAGATCTTGTCGTTCAAAAAGGGGTCATTCTCGTTGGGAATACGAGCTTGAATATTGCCAATCAAGCTGCAGTACTTGCTCATTCGTTAGGCTGGCCTATTATGTTTGACCCTCAATCGGGTCAAAGCAGCGATTGGCAACATTATGATCTTTGGTTGCAGAATCCAGTGGTAAATCATCAGTTTTCACAAGCCGACTTTGTCTTGCAAATTGGTGCGAGGTTTGTCTCTAAAAGACTTAACCAATGGATAAATGAGCAAGTCACCAGCGGTACCCGTTGCGTCTTACTTACCGAGCATTTTGATCGTCTTAACCCAGATCATATACCGATGACGCACTTGCTAGTGGACACAGAACGGTGGTTAGGCGATGCGTTAGCGATGTCAACACCTTCTCAACATGCGCATTGGGGAGATGATTTAAAGAGATTCGCGACTGCAACTAATAGCTTGTCTGCTCCGAGTGAGGCAATAAGCGAGTTGGATGTAGCAAAAAGTATCCAAGTATTGCCTAAGGGGATACCGCTATTTTTAGGCAATAGCCTCATTGTTCGGCTTGTTGATATGCTGTCGTCAGTTAATGGGCATCGCACATACAGTAATCGGGGCGCGTCGGGAATCGATGGGTTAGTGGCAACTGCCTGCGGCGTTGCTCGCGCTGAAGACTCACCGATAGTGATGTATTTAGGCGATACTTCGCTCTTATATGACTTGAACTCGTTAGCGTTGTTTAGCCGCTCAACAAAACCGAATATCATTGTCGTGACCAACAATGATGGTGGCGCGATTTTTGATTTGCTGCCAGTACCTATGGAGCAAAAAGTCGCCTGCTATCAAATGCCTCACGGTTTTACTTTCAAGCATGCTGCCGCGCAATTTGGGTTGGAGTATTGTCAGCCTCAATCGAGTAATGAGCTTGAGTCAATACTGCTTGATCACTTAGCGAATGGTACGCAGACGCTCTTGGTTGAAGTGATCACGCCTAGCGAAGAAGTCGGTAGTCACATTCGCTCGCTTACCCAGCAGGTTAAAGCGTTGAAACTCCCGTACTTGCATCATGCCGAATAACGCTCATTTACTAAACACCCATTTACTGAGTTCGCGGTTCCTACCGGGATGCCAACCACATATGCATCGACCTATATTAGTCTTTGTGCATGGCTTTCTTGGTTCGACCGATGATTGGTGTCACGTCACCGATAACTTGACGGATTACCCGCGTTTACTTCTAGATTTGCCGGGGCACGGCTTAAGTGCCGACGTCACTTGCTCTGGGTTTGAAGAGGCAAGTGTGTTACTGGGTGCAGCGATTCAACGTGCATTAGATGAACACCGAATTGACCCTGTAACTCCTGTTTGCCTAATTGGCTATTCATTAGGCGCACGATTGCTGATGTATCACTTAACGATGCACCATTCAAAGGCATGGTGTACAAACCCAATTTTAGGGCTGGTTATTGAAGGGGGCAATTTTGGCCTACAACATCACGATGAACGTCAGCAACGGCTAGTATCGGATCAAGTTTGGGCAAGACGCTTTCAAAATGAAAAAATCGAAGAGGTTTTAGCCGACTGGTACCAACAGCCCGTGTTTTCTTCATTAAATCATGAGCAAAGACAACTTTTGATTGCAAAGCGAAGTGTTAACCTAGGTAACGAATTAAGTGTGATGCTTGATTGCACCTCATTAGGGCGTCAGCCGTACTTACTAGACAAAGTGCAACAACTGAGTTTTGGCTCCGGTCATACGCCGTTATTCATTAGCGGTGCTAATGATGCCAAGTTCACTGCATTGGCAAGGCATAGTGGCCTAAATCATTACGTGGTTCCGCATGCGGGACATAACGTTCACAAAGAGCACCCTAAGGCGTTTACGTCAGCTCTGCTCAAATATATAAACACACCGAACTAAACGGTGGCTAACATTGGAACATACCATGGCAAAAACAGTTGGATTAACCGAAGAAGAACTTTATGCACCCGTAAACTGGGCTGACGTCACTTGTGATTTTGAAGATATTCAGTATCACAAATCCGAAGATGGTATTGCGAAAATTACCATTGCACGACCACAAGTTCACAATGCATTCACGCCTCGTACCGTTCAAGAAATGATCCGTGCGCTTGCCGATGCACGCTATGACGAAAATGTTGGTGTGATTATCTTAACTGGCTTGGGCGAAAAGGCCTTCTGTTCTGGTGGTGATCAATCAGTTCGTGGCGATTACGGCGGTTACCAAGATGATACGGGTACTCACCACTTAAACGTATTAGACTTTCAACGTCAGATCCGTACCTGCCCTAAACCAGTGATTGCGGCTGTAGCAGGCTGGGCTGTCGGTGGCGGTCACGTGTTACATATGATGTGTGATTTAACGATTGCTGCAGACAACGCTCAGTTTGGTCAGACAGGCCCGAAAGTAGGTTCGTTTGATGGTGGCTGGGGGGCTTCTTACATGGCGCGCATTGTCGGCCAGAAGAAAGCACGTGAAATCTGGTTCTTGTGTCGTTTTTATGATGCTCAAGAAGCAGTAGATATGGGGCTGGTTAACACAGTGGTTCCTGTTGCTGAACTAGAGAAAGAGTCGATCCGTTGGTCTCGTGAAGTGCTGCAACACAGCCCAATGGCGCTGCGCTGCCTTAAAGCTGCATTAAATGCCGATTGCGATGGTCAAGCTGGTCTGCAAGAGCTTGCAGGCAACGCAACGATGATGTTCTATATGACGGAAGAAGGACAAGAAGGGCGCAATGCGTTTAATGAGAAACGTCGTCCTGATTTCCATAAATTTCCACGTAACCCTTAAGCGACAACGGTAGTTATGCCGCTCTTTTTGATAGGAAGAGCGGCCGACGACCGCTACCTTCAATACTTCTAAATTGATCAAAACTACTATTTAAACGCGGAATGTTGACCATGAGACAAGCAAAGCTTTATCGCTACACGCTACCTATGGACAGTGGCGTGATCTTACGAGATACCAAACTTACCTCACGTGAAGGGTGGGTTGTTGAACTGATTGAAAGCGGCAAACAGGCGTTGGGCGAGATCGCACCGCTACCGGGTTTTAGTCAGGAATCGATACAAGAAGCTGGCACTCAAGCGCAGCAATACCTTGAATCATGGGTGAAAGAAGACCATCCCGACTTTGACCTTGACGAGTGCTTTCCTTCTGTGGCATTTGGCTTATCTTGCGCAGCCATGGAGCTGTCTAATCGTTTACCGATCAGTGGCAACTATCAGGCGGCGCCGTTGTGTTCTGGTGATCCCGATGACCTTCTTCCTATCCTCAATACGATGCCCGGTCGTAAAGTCGCAAAGATTAAAGTAGGTATGTATGAAGCGATCCGTGATGGTATGATCGTCAGCCTATTCTTAGAATCCATACCAGATTTGACGTTGAGACTGGATGCTAATCGAGCGTGGAGCGTTGAAAAAGCGACCAAGTTTGCCTCTTATATCGCCCCATCTCTGCGCCAGCGTATCGACTTTATCGAAGAACCTTGCAAGACACCGGGAGATAGTCTGTCTTTTACTATTGATACCGGAATAGCGATTGCGTGGGATGAAACGTTACAAGAAGCAGTGAGAGCATCGGATTTTTCGGTCCAATCGTTAACCGGCGTAAAAACGCTGATTATTAAACCTACTTTGGTCGGTAGCTTAGAGAAGTGCATCGCTCTGATTGAAGCGGCGCATCAGCAAGGTATCCAAGTCGTCATTAGCTCGAGTTTAGAAAGCAGTATCGGTCTTAATCACCTGGCTCGTTTTTCTCAATGGCAACTTCCAAACGAAACGCCGGGGCTTGATACAATGCAGTTATTCGCCGCCCAACTTGAAGTGACGTGGCCAAAATGTCGGCTTCCGGTCGTAACACTCGATGAGCAGACGTTGTACTGGCAGTCGTAACCAAGTGGCAGGCTATGGAGACCATGAGCGCGTGAATTTGTGGACAACGTGGGCGAAGCATAAGCCCAATGATACTGCGTTAGTGACGGTGAATCGCCCTTACACTTGGCAGCAGATCCAGAATACGGTGCAGGAATACCAACAATACTTAATTGACGAAGGCGTACAAGCTCACGACGTGGTATGCCTAGTAGGGCGATCAGAAGTTGATTTTGTGTTCGCTTATCTGGCGTGTATCGCTCATAGTGCGATACCGGCAATGGTGTCAGCATCATCAAATATTAATGACAGGCTAGAGACGCTATACAAAGCGAACGAGAAAGCCTACCTATGGGACTGCTCAGATTCTGGTATCGATTTTACTGCGCAGAGTCTGACAAGAGATTGTTGTTCAATACGTCTACATTCACTCGAGAATAAATCGCACCGTGAGAAAAGGGCATCACGTGCAGTGTTCAGCGGTGCTGATTTAAACCAACGCGCCTCGATTATTTTTACCTCGGGATCGACTGGTCAACCTAAAGCGGTCGTACACACGGTTGAGCAGCACCTAGCATCGGCCAGTGGATTATTGGAGCGGTTTACGTATCGCGACACTGACAGTTGGCTGCTTAGTCTACCTATGTTTCATGTCTCCGGTTTGGCGATTATTTGGCGTTGGCTATCAGCCGGTGCACAGTTAAAAATTGCTGGTGGCGTATTTAGCCAGGATATCGCGGATGTCAGTCATGCATCTTTGGTTGTGACTCAGCTTAAGCGAATCATTGATCAACGTATTCCCAATCAGCTTAAACGCGTGTTACTGGGTGGTAGCCATATCCCTACAGATTTGATTGAACAGGCTCAAGCCTTAGGCATTGCGATGTGGATGGGTTATGGGATGACAGAAACCGCATCAACAGTAACGGCTAAGCTCGTTGACCGACATAGCTCTTCTGGTACCGCTTTACCCCATCGAGAAGTTAACTTGCAAGGTCAGCGCATACTGGTCAAGGGGGAAGTATTGTCACAAGGCTATTTTTATCAAGGGCATCTTAGAGCGCTGGCGCTAACCGATGGGTGGTTTGATACCGGGGATCTGGGGCGCTGGAGTGAACATCGTGAGCTGATCGTGACAGGGCGAGCAGACAATTTATTTATATCGGGGGGCGAAAACATCCATTGTGAAGAGATAGAAGCGGTATTAAATCGACTCCCTAATATCATTCAGTCCATTATCGTACCCGTTGGTTGCGACGAGTTTGGTGCGCGACCCGTTGCCGTTATACAAAGAGCGGATAATAATAGTGAACATTTAGAGATGCGCCCATGTGAATTGAGCTCAGATGAAAAGTTGGTAATGAGTCAACTACTTAAAGGCACTGGGTTAGAGAAGTTTAAATATCCTGTCGCCTATTATCATCTACCGGAATCACTAGCGTCGTCGGGTATTAAAATATCAAGGGCACAAGTTAAGATCTGGCTATCAAGTGCGCAGTCCGATTATGTGGTTATTTCATAGTCCAAAACGGAATTTTCTCTTTGGTAATTGCTCACCATAATGTCTTTAGGATAATGACGTGAGCAAATGGAATGAATATAACTCTTGGAATAGCGATAGTGTTGCAGATTGTACTGGCACTCACCACGGAAGGGCTTCCACGAGCAATGGCGGAGCTCACCGCGTTCATTCTTACCTTCGTGTTGTTTGCTAACATTAAACGTCGGACATCAGCACAAGCGGCAACTGTGCCGCTCACTCAAAAAGTTAAGCCAACCCCATCATCAACCAACCTAAAGAAATCGTCGAAATCAATAGCCACAGAGTAACACCGAAGATCATGGGCTTACTTCCTGCTTGCTTGAGTTTATCAACTGAGATGCTGCAGCCAATCAAAAATAAGCAGACAACCAGTAGCTGTTTTGAAAGCGCAAAGATACTTTGATAGGCGATGTCAAATTGTGGGAAGTAGTCACTAAATACAATCGCCGCGCAATAAAACACAATGAAGTAAGGGATGGTGATTTTCTTCTGCTTGCTACTAAAAATGAGCGCGCTGATAAACGCCACAGGTACAATCCATAGGGCGCGAGCCAGTTTTAGAGTGGTCGCGGTGGTTAGGGCTTCTTCACCATATGCTGATGCTGCGCCTACCACCGAGGACGTGTCATGGATGGCGATCGCTGCCCATGTACCAAAGGTGTGTTGATCGAGTTGCAGCGCGTGCCCAATGACAGGGAACACAAACAGAGCCACAGAATTAAGGACGAATACTGTGGCAAGTGCTATGCCAATCTTTTCGTCATCGGCATTTATTGCGGGAGCGACAGCGGCGATAGCGCTTCCGCCACATATCGCCGTTCCGGAGGCAATTAAATATCCGGTTTGTTTTTCAACACCCATACGTTTGGCAAGAAACCAACCAATGATTAGCGTGCCGAAAATAGTCGTTACAATAATGCCGATACCATGGCTAGTGGCTTGAATGGCCTGATCGAGATGGATCCCAAACCCCAGTCCGACAATAGAGTAGGCGAGCAGCGTTTTGGTGAATTTTGCCAACGGCAACCCACGTGGAACTAAGCTGAAGGTTGTGAGCAGAAAACCCAGAATCAATGCGATTGGTGATGAGACCCAAGGGGTGAGGCAAACAAGTAAGGCTAGAAAAAACAGCGGAGATGATCGAAGCAAGGTCAGCATGGGTAACCGTAAATAAATAGGATGGCGAATATAAGTATTGCCATCCTATCGTTATTGACTGGATAGAAAAATCTAATATTAATGAACTAGCGTTCAATAATACTGAACATGTAGCACGTTAATCAGCGATATTGGCCACGCAGCGTAGACACTTTTTCAAACATCACTTGGCAGCTTGCCTCTCTAGGTTCTACCGGTTCACCCGTTTCGACTTCTAGTTTGGCTCTGAATCGATTTGGTAGACCTTTGCAAGCACGCCCTTTGTGGCGACTGAAATAGCTACCCCATAGTCCTTTAAGCGCCATTGGAATGACGGGAACGGGAGAGCGTTTCATAATCAAGTTAACACCACGCATGAATTCGTTCATCTCACCGTCTGGAGTAAGGCGTCCTTCTGGGAAAATACACACGACTTCACCTTGACGTAATGCTTCTTCAATTTCACCAAAGGCTCGGCGAATGGAGCCTTGTTTGGTCGCAGAAATTGGGATGACACCTAAGCCCTTAAAGAAGCGACGTGCTGGTTTGAAGTTGGCGTAATCTTCTTCCATAACAAAGCGCATTGGGCGTGGACAGGCAGCGGTTACTACCACCGCATCCATATAGCTGACGTGATTGCAAACGATCAATGCACCGCCTTCTTTAGGTATGTGGTGAAGGTTCTTTAGATTGACTCGGTAAAGCAATGCCGTTAAACCTCGGACGATAGAGCAAACGACAAAAACAGGCGCTTGTCGAAACAAGTAAACCGCCATCGCAAAATTCAATAATGCCAGAACAAGAAACAGCTGCACGATTGTTAATTCAAGCACTGACAAGGTGACGATACCTAAAACGGCGCTGCCTACCATAAACAGCGAGTTGTAGATATTAAGGGCGGCAATCACTCGAGCGCGTTCTGTTTCTTTCGCTTGTTGTTGCATTAGTGCGTAAAGCGGCACAATGAAGAGGCCACCAGAAATACCTAGCATCAGCAAGAAACCAAAAACAGGCCATAATTCGGAGTGTGCAACAAACATGGAAAACGTATCAAACTGCGGTAAATGGCTTGGAACGGCGTAGGCCATGAGCGCACCAAAAATGGTGATGCCAAGGCTACCAATTGGCACGATACCAATATCAATGCGGTTTCTAGACATCTTGTCACACAGCATAGAACCTAACGCGATGCCAACAGAAAATAGTGCCAGCAGAAAAGACACCGCCGCTTCGTTGCCCATGAGATGGTTTTTGGTGAAATTTGGAAATTGGGTTAGATAAGTTGCGCCCAAAAACCAGAACCAACTGATCGCCATGATGCACTGGAATACCACACGATCTTGATGAGCAATTTTCAGCGTTTCTTTGGTGTGTTTAATTGGCTGCCAACGAAATTTCAAGTTAGGAGCACTGGCGGCGGCTTCTGGAATGTAGCGACTTGATAGGTAACCTGCGATAGCAAAAATAACGACACTCGCTGCCGCGACATAGTTGGCATGCTCAGCCGAAGCAATAATCCCAGCACCTAGTGTCCCTACAAGAATGGCAATAAATGTTCCCGTTTCAACGAGGGCGTTGCCAGAAAGGAGCTCATTAGGCTTTAGCTGTTGAGGTAACAATGCGTATTTCACTGGACCAAAAAATGCCGATTGTGTCCCCATAAGGAACAGCAAAAAGAGCAAAATACCGTAGCTTTGTGTGATAAAACCGATGGCACCCAAGCACATGATGGCGATTTCAATGAGCTTAACTTTACGAATAAACCATGATTTTTCGTATTTATCTGCAAGCACCCCCGCAGAGGCAGAGAATAGGAAAAAGGGCAGAATGAATAGACCCGCCGCTAGGTTAATAAATAAGTTACTCGATACCGGTAGTACTTGGGGACCGGCAAACGCAACGAACAATAGCAATACATTTTTAAAAATGTTGTCATTGAAAGCGCCAAAAAATTGAGTAATGAAATAGGGTAAAAAGCGCCTTTGCGAGAGCAAAGAGCCTGATTTCGAGTGTGGCATTGCCGTTCCTTGTGGTGTTACCAGCTTTGTAGGTATTTCGAGATCAGATCTCGAATAAGCTCGTTGCCGTCGATAGGTTCGGCAGAGAAAAATTTATCATCAACACTCAGTAATGTAATACCGTGTACGCCAGCCCATAACACACGACTGGCTTTTAGTACCTCAGAGTGAGATTTATCGGGTCTATGAACAGAGAGTAAACCTTCAAGCATAGCGGTCATTCCATCGATACGTTGTGCTTGCCATTCAGGTAGGCGATCACCGTTCATATTATGTTCAAAAATCAATTGCCAACGATAAGGCGATTGCTTGGCAAAATCGTGATAGCAAGCCGCTAAAGCATAAAGCGCTTCTTCTGGATTTTGAGCATTCTCAACCACATTTTTTGCTTCACTTGATAAGTCATCGAGTGTTTCGGCAACGGCCCGTAACAATAGAAGGTTATAGCTACCAAAAACGTTGACCAAGGTGCTTGGCACATAGCCGATCAGCGTGGCGATTTTTCGCAGGCTAAGCGTGTGATGTGAGTTTTCGCTAAGGTAGTCTTTGACCGTGCTAAGTGTTAGCTGGACAAGCTCTTCCCTTGTATGATCGTTTCTACGGGCCATGATAGTGATAATCGAATTGAACACAGTTCACTATTTTAGAGTGAGGCACTACCAGCGTCAACTGATGAAGCCTTGTATAAGAAGAGATCATCGCTAAATCGTTCAGTAATTTCTACGATGTTTGCAACAAACGTGCAATATTCTGAAACAAGTCGGATCATATGATGCTTTCCTTTAGTGCTAAGCTCAGTATATGATTCGTTAACCATCGTATTCCCTACCGTAGAGTCTACGATTTTGCGTAATAATAAAAAAGGTACAGAATGAAACGTTTATTCTCTTTCATCGCGTTACTCGTACTTGCAGTAACGGTGAATCCTGTTGCTGAAGCGAAGAAAT
Organism: Vibrio nomapromontoriensis; assembly: GCF_050337205.1. Classification (NCBI taxonomy): domain Bacteria; kingdom Pseudomonadati; phylum Pseudomonadota; class Gammaproteobacteria; order Vibrionales; family Vibrionaceae; genus Vibrio; species Vibrio nomapromontoriensis. The sequence goes on along the minus strand of NZ_JAKJSS010000011.1, from coordinate 28,990 downwards.
TCGGTGGCGGCAAATCGTTTGGTAAGAGCTTTAAAACGGCGCCAGCGCCAAAACAACAAAAGCAGAACACCAATACGGTAAGACAGGATCAAAATAAAGCAGGCAGTAAGAAAGGGCTGATGGGAGGGCTATTAGGTGGTCTTCTCGCTGGTGGTTTATTGGCAGCATTCTTTGGCGGCGCGTTTGAAGGTATCCAATTTATGGATATTTTGATTATGGGTCTGATTGCTTTTGTTATCTTCAAATTAATGAGAGGCATGCTCGGCGCTAAGCAGGGTAGTATGAACCAGCAGCGACAGCAGCCAGCATTTGGCGGCAACGGCGCACGCAATCCGTTTGAGCAAAAGCAGCAAACACAACAAAACTTCCAAAGCTTTGAGCAGCCTCAGGGCGCGGCAACAGGCAGTGGTTTTGGTGCGGCTGGACAAAGTGATATTCCTCATAATTACCCACCAGGCTTTGATTCTGCGGCGTTCTTAAATGGTGCTCGTGAGCACTACCGAATCCTACAAGGTGCGTGGAACCATAATGAACTGCATACTATTGAAGAGTATGTATCGCCAAGCTTACTACAAGACTTAATGGCAGAGCGCGCGAAACTTGAAGGTGAACAACACACTGACGTTATGTACGTGGATGTTGAAATTGTACGCGGTGACTATGATGCAAATAAAGCTCAGCTAAGCCTACAGTTCTCAGGTCGTTACCGTGATGCTGCCGAGGGTGTTGAGGAAGATATCGAGGATATCTGGCATCTAGAGCGTGATCTGACAGCGCCGAATGCACCATGGTTGATAGTAGGTATTCAAGGTTAAGGTAAGCATTGGCTCATAACGCAACCCCTAGAGTTTAGCGTTTCTGTCATTGCTATTACCCGAATGAAACCGTGGCAAAGGCCACGGTTTTTTTATATCTGGCAGCAGTCATTTGCGCATCGTTGCCGCAATTGACTGGATATTTGCACGTCTTGGATTATTTTCCCGTATACTTCGACACATTCGTTTGTCTCAATCAGTGATGAATTTAAGAACTCAATTTATGCGCAATCTATTTTCTACTCTTCTTTTTGGATTCTCCTTTATCGGCATCAGTCAGGCTGCCGCAGCTTCTAAAGACGTTGTGCCCCTTTTTGAGGCAGAGCCCAATGCAACCACTGACGCACTAGATAAAGTGCTGGATGTGTTCGGGGCCGAGTCGGAATATGATTCATCAAAAGGATTAAATTCCAGTTATATTCCCGCGGTATTCTACAAGCCAGAACAAGGACTAGGGTTAGGGTTACTGTACGTTGGCTTATACGGTGATGAAACGGATGGCACAGGGCAACCTTCATCTTTGGTTGTGAATCCGTATGCCTCTTCAAACGGCTCTGCTGGGATCACGCTAAGTAATAAGCATTTTTATAATGGCGGCGATAATCGTCTTTATACAGATCTTAAAATCTTTGATGATGCGGCCACATACTACGGCCAAGGCTACGACAATGGTCAGCAAGACGGTAATCTCGTCAACTTTAAAGAACAGGTCATAGACATTAAGCCGACTTGGCTTAACCGTGTTTCTGGTGATTACTTTATTGGCTTTGGCGGTAACATCAAATCGGTCAAGCCGCATGAAATAAAGTCTGAGACGCCTACTCAAGAGGGGGTCGCATCAGAGCTTACCGATAACACCAGCTATGGGCTGTTTGTTTCGAATGTGTATGACTCACGCGATAACGTCACCAATGCTTCTCGAGGCACGTTATTGCAGGCTGATATTGGCTTGTATCACGACACCACCAACTCAGAAAACTTTGGCAAGTATTCATTAAAGGCATCGCAGTATTTGGCATTGGCGCCGATGCCAGGCCTGCTTGCGTGGCAAGTTCAGGCCAATTTAACGTCGGGTGAAGTACCATGGAATCATCTTCCGGATCTCGGGGGCTCAGATGCGATGCGTGGGTACATTCTTGGGCGTTACCGTGACAACCAAATGATGATGGGGCAAGTTGAATACCGATTGCCTGTCTATTGGCGTGTCGGAGTCGTATTCTGGGGGGCGGCAGGTACGGTTTCCAATGATGTGTCAGGCTTATGGGACAATACCCTCGCCAGCGCAGGGACAGGCTTTCGATTGAAGATTAAAGATACGGTGAATGTTCGTGCCGACATCGGTTATGGTGAGCATGGTGGTACTTTTTACTTCCATGTCAATGAGGTCTTTTAGACGGACTACCCAACCTGTCTATGTTAATACTGTATTGACGAGGGATAAGCGATGGAAGGCATACAGGTAACCTTGCTTCACCTTAATGATTGCGCGGCGTTGCTGGCATTCGAAACAGAAAATCAAGCGTGGTTTGAACAACATGTTCCTCCCCGTGAGGATGGCTTTTATTCTCTCGAGGGTGTTAGAGCTCAGACACAAGAGTTCCTTCTATATCATCGCGCTGGTTTAATGTTTCCTATGTTAATCAAGACACCATCAGGCGCTATTTGCGGTCGTATTAATGTCAATGTTAAAGAGTCCACACCCACTCAGGCAGAGATTGGATATCGAATCGGACACAACTACCTTAAGCAAGGTATTGCTTCATCGGCTCTGAGGTTATTGCTCCTGCAATTACGTGAATCAAGCTCATTGACACAGGTTCGTGCACACGCGGTAACCACTAACCTTGGCTCTAGAAAGGTGTTGGAGAATAATGGCTTTCGTCCAGTTCGAGAAATTAATGCCTTTACTCAATTAAACGGCATAGATGTCGATGTGATTGAGTATTACCAGCCGCTGTCTGAACGTGTGGTAAGTGAATAGCCTCAAATTTATTTACGCCCTTGTATTTTTAAAGTTACTTACGGTCCTTTGTTTTAAAAAATCACAAGTAGCCCATTCGTTGATGGCCTACTTGTGAGGCGTTGTTAACCATTAAGAATTAAAAGTTAAACTTTGCACCAATGTTGGCGGAAGACGTATTGTAGACAGCAATATTGTGGATCTCGTAGCTTGCTTGAATAGCAAAGTTTGGGGAAATATCGTATCCTGCGCCCAATCCATATACCGAAGCGGTGTCAGATACCGCGGTAGCATCAGTCGTAACGTTAGTGCTTATTTCGGAATTGATTTTATGAAAACCGAATTTAGCCAGCGCGTAGAAGTGGTCACCGATGTAGAGCTTTGGCAGCACGTTAACGCCATAAGAGGTCATAGACAGCTTATAGTAGTCGCTGCCGATGGATTCTGTTGTCGAGCCTAAGTTCTTGTACTCAACTTCAGTACCAATCACGAAAAAGCTGCCGATAGGGAAGTCGTATCCACCATTTACGGCGTAGCCATTTTCGACCTCATTGCTGGCCACAAACACTGCGTCATAATTCATCTTTGAGTAGGCGGCGCCAAGATAAAAGCCTTCGCTCGCCATGGATGATGCAGACACAGAGCTTATGATCAAGGAAAGTGCTAATAGTGTTTTTTTCATTCTGATTTCTCATTGGATATTGTTATTAGGACATGAGAGATCTTATCATCGAACATTCAAGAGTTGCTGTAAGCGGGAGTAAGTTAACTTATTGTATTAGTTTACATTTCTTACAATGTAAAGCGAGTTGTTCTGTGTAGCACTCCGTTCTAGGTTTGTGATGATATTCGGCAGTATTTATATTAAAAGGTTCAGACGAAAAAAAACCGACTCAAAGAGTCGGTTTTTTTATATGGTGGAGGGGGACGGATTCGAACCATCGAAGGCAGAGCCGTCAGATTTACAGTCTGATCCCTTTGGCCACTCGGGAACCCCTCCAGGGCGTTTTATACTTGTTTCACTGTTTTCCCAAAGCAGTAACTCAAGTGCGTTTATTTGGTYATAACCAAGTAAACTAATATGGTGGAGGGGGACGGATTCGAACCATCGAAGGCAGAGCCGTCAGATTTACAGTCTGATCCCTTTGGCCACTCGGGAACCCCTCCAGGGTGTTTTATACTTGTTTCGCTGTTTTCCCAACGCGGCGACTCAAGTGYGTTTATCTGGYTATAACCAARTAAACTAAATATGGTGGAGGGGGACGGATTCGAACCATCGAAGGCAGAGCCGTCAGATTTACAGTCTGATCCCTTTGGCCACTCGGGAACCCCTCCAGGGTGTTTTATACTTGTTTGACGTTTTCCCAACGCATCACTCAAGTGCGGAGCGAATCATAGCAAACTCCGCAAAGCTGTAAAGTTTTTTCTTGGCATTTTGAACTGAATGGTGCCTTTTTGGGCAGAGGTGCCTAAAAAGATAGGTTTATGCTCTATTTATTAACCACTTCGCTACAGGAAGTTCTGGTTTTACCGCGAATGCTTACAATGAGAAGGCGATGTTTACTCATTGATCTTTTTAGCTGAGCCATTTTTGTTTCATTTTTTAGCACAGTTGGTGACAGTGCAATGTTTGTAAACAAAAACTCAGATTAGGATTTACACTTCTTGACGTTATGTCGCTCATTAGTCGCTAGAATATCATTAGTTTCTATATTAAAAGACAAATACGATGAAAAATAAAACAATAATCGGTTTGCTAGCACTGTCTATTCTTAGTGCGTCTTCTGCAAGCTACGCAAAAAGGCCTCAAGGGTCGCAAGCAATCTCAGTCGTGACCGAGACGGTGGCCGTTCACCAAGTATCTCAGTCACTTTCGTTGGTTGGCAAATTAGAAGCGGATCAGTCGGTTGTGATTGCTTCCGAAGTATCTGGCATTGTTGACCAAATTCGAGTGTCGGCAAATGAAAAGGTGCCTAAAGGGCAGATCCTGGTTTTACTTAATGACGATAAAGCTGTCGCTGCTGTCGCAGAAGCGAAAGCCTATTTACGTGACCAAAAACGTATTTTGGCAGAATTTCAACGTCTCGCTTCTAGTAATGCGATTACTAAAACGGAAATTGATGCCCAAAAAACCAACGTAGATATTGCCAATGCTCGCCTAGACGCGGCCAATGCTCAGTTAAATGATCTTCATATTGAAGCGCCATTCCCAGGCACCGTTGGTTTGATAGACTTTAGCCGAGGCAAGTTAGTAAATGTGGGAACAGAGCTACTCACGTTAGATGATTTATCTATTATGCAGCTGGATTTACAAGTCCCAGAGCGATACCTATCCATGCTTGAAAAAGGCATGCCAGTCACAGCGAAAACGTCAGCTTGGGGCAATCGCCTATTTGAAGGTGCGGTAGTCGCGGTGGACACACGAGTGAACCAAGAGACGTTGAACCTTCGCGTGCGAATTCATTTTGAAAACCAAGAGAATCGATTGAAGCCGGGTATGCTGGCTCAAGCGAACATGGCTTTTCCTCCTATTGAAGCACCGATCATCCCGGTTCAAGCTCTCGAGTATTCGGGCACCAAGCGCTTTGTTTATGTGATTGATGAAAACAACAAAGCGCATCGTACTGAGGTCATCTTAGGAGCTCGTGTGGGTAACCAAGTGGTGATTGAAAAAGGGCTAGAAATTGGTCAGAGAATTGTCGTGCAGGGCATTGTTAACATGCGTGATGGATCTGCTGTTCAGGAAGTGAAATCGGAGCCTACAGCACAGCGCACTGACAAGCGCACCGAACTCATTAGTGAGAAGGAAGTCAGCTAATGCTTTTATCTGATATTTCAGTCAAGCGTCCGGTTGCCGCTATCGTACTGAGCTTGTTGTTATGTGTATTTGGCATTGTGTCATTTAATAAACTTGCTGTACGTGAAATGCCAGACATCGAAAACCCAGTGGTGTCGATTTCCACTCGTTATGAAGGGGCGTCAGCCACCATCATTGAAAGCCAGATTACCTCCTCTATTGAAGATCAACTCTCTGGTATTAGTGGTATTGACGAAATAGAGTCGGTGACTCGAAATGGCATGTCACGAATTACCGTCACATTTGAGTTGGGTTATGACCTGAATACCGGCGTGAGTGATATTCGTGATGCAGTGGCGCGAGCCCAGCGCTCCCTGCCCGATGAAGCTGATGATCCGTTGGTGTTTAAAAACAATGGTAGTGGTGAAGCGTCGGTCTATATCAATCTTAGCTCGTCGGTGATGGATCGCACCCAATTGACGGACTACACCAACCGAGTCCTTCTCGATAGGTTTAGCCTGATTTCTGGCGTGAGTTCGGTCAATATCTCTGGCGGTTTATATCAAGTGATGTATATCAAGCTCAAGCCTGCGTACATGGCTGGACGAGGGGTGACCACCTCTGACATCACCGCTTCGCTACGATCTGAAAATATTGAACGCCCCGGTGGGGAAGTGCGAAATGATGCGACGGTGATGTCGGTTCGTACTGCCCGGTCATACAACTCCCCGGTAGATTTTGAATATTTGGTGGTGAAACGCGCCAGTGACAATACACCGATTTACTTGAAAGACGTCGCCGATGTGTATATCGGCGCAGAGAATGAGAATTCCACCTTTAAGAGTGATGGTGTGGTTAACGTCAGCATGGGCATCGTGCCACAGTCGGATGCGAACCCGCTGGAAATGGCTGACTTGGTGCATAAAGAAGTGGAACGTATGCAGCAGTTTCTGCCGGAAGGGACTCGCTTAGCCATTGACTATGACTCAACCGTCTTTATCGATCGCTCCATTTCTGAGGTGTACAGCACGCTGTTTATCACCGGGTGTTTGGTCATATTGGTGCTCTACATCTTTATTGGTCAAGCCAGAGCCACGCTGATACCCGCCGTGACGGTACCCGTATCTTTGATTGCGTCGTTTATTGCCGCCTATTTCTTTGGCTTTTCCATCAATTTGATCACGTTAATGGCGTTGATTCTCTCTATTGGCTTAGTGGTGGATGATGCCATCGTGGTGGTGGAAAACATCTTCCACCATATCGAGAAAGGCGAGCCGCCACTACTTGCTGCTTATAAAGGGACGCGCGAAGTGGGGTTTGCCGTTATCGCCACCACATTAGTGCTGGTGATGGTGTTTTTACCGATTTCATTCATGGACGGCATGATAGGGCTGCTGTTTACCGAGTTCTCTGTGCTGCTAGCCATGTCGGTGATCTTCTCATCTTTGATTGCTCTCACTCTTACGCCGGTATTAGGAAGTTCGATTCTAAAAGCGAACGTGAAACCAAATCGTTTCACACAATGGGTAGATTCAGGCTTTAGAAAATTAGAGCGTGGTTATAAGCGAGCGCTTGGGCAGGCCTTACGATTTCGTTGGCTCGCGCCAGTGGTGATTTTAGCCTGTGTTGGCGGCAGTTATCAGTTAATGCAGCAAGTACCTGCTCAGTTAACACCGCAAGAGGATCGTGGGGTCATCTTCGCTTTTGTTCGTGGTGCGGATGCCACCAGTTACAACCGAATGGCGGCGAACATGGACATCGTGGAAGAGCGATTGATGCCGTTGCTAGGGCAAGGTTTCTTAAAGTCATTTAGTATTCAATCGCCAGCGTTTGGCGGCAATGCCGGTGACCAAACGGGCTTCGTTATTATGATTCTAGAGGATTGGAACGAACGTAATGTGACTGCAACCGAAGCGCTGGGAGAGGCTCGAAAAGCCCTCGCTGGGATCCCTGATGTTCGTGTGTTCCCGTTTATGCCAGGTTTTAGAGGCGGGTCAAGTGAGCCAGTACAATTTGTGATTGGCGGCTCTGACTATGCTGAATTGCAAAAATGGGCAGACTTACTAGAACAACGCGCTGACGCTTCACCAATGATGGAAGGCGCGAGTACCGACTACTCTGAGAAAACACCGGAACTGGTAGTGACCATCGACCGAGAGCGTGCCGCAGAGCTCGGGATCAGTGTTGAAGATATCTCCGATACGCTAGAAATTATGCTGGGTGGTAAAAGCGAAACAACCTATGTTGAGCGTGGTGAAGAGTACGATGTGTACTTGCGAGGGGATGAAAATACCTTCAACAATGCCGCAGATCTGAGCCAAATTTACATGCGTACTCAGTCTGGTGAGTTGGTCACATTAGATGCCGTGACCGATATTGAAGAAGTGGCGTCTTCCACTCGCTTGTCGCACTACAACAAGCAGAAGTCTATTACCATTAAAGCCAACCTCAAGGAAGGGTATACCTTAGGTGAGGCTCTGGACTTTATGGACCAACAGGCCATAGAGATGCTACCGGGTGATATTTCGATTAGTTATGCGGGAGAGTCGAAAGACTTTAAAGAGAATCAATCGAGTATTTTTGTGGTGTTTGCATTGGCACTGTTAGTGGCTTACTTGGTCTTAGCGGCGCAGTTTGAAAGCTTTATTAACCCGTTAGTGGTGATGTTTACCGTTCCTATGGGAGTATTTGGTGGCTTCTTAGGCTTGCTCATTATGCAGCAAGGGCTGAACATCTACAGCCAGATTGGCATGATAATGTTAATTGGTATGGTGACCAAGAACGGTATTCTTATCGTTGAGTTTACTAACCAACTAAGAGACAAAGGCATAGAATTTGAACAGGCCATCATTGATGCATCGGCAAGGCGTTTACGCCCTATTCTAATGACGGCGTTTACTACGTTAGCTGGTGCAATCCCGTTGATTGTTTCCACCGGGGCGGGCTATGAAAGCCGAGTTGCGGTAGGTACGGTGATCTTCTTTGGGATGGCGTTTGCAACCTTAGTGACGTTATTCGTGATTCCAGCGATGTATCGCTTAATATCTGCGAAGACACAATCGCCGGGGCATGTGGAAAGCGAACTTAATAAAGCGTTAGAAAAAGATGTGAAAGCGCGGACTAGTCACGGCTAAGGCGCTTGCCGTCATCGTAAATATAAAAACGGTCTGTTTTAATGAACAGACCGTTTTTATACCGTGATGAAAAGTACTGTAATGAGGGCTATTCATCTTCCAATAAAGTGACGGTATCGCCTTTTTCAGCGAGATAAACAACAATGATTTTTGCCGGAATATCTCCAGGGTTTAGACCGTAATGGGGCTTGTTCATCACTTCAATGAGTCCGTCACCTGCGTTAAGTGTGATTTCTTTTTCCTTCAGTTTGACGATGAGTGTGCCTTCAAGCAGTACTCCCGCATTAATGACGGGGTGTACATGAAGTGGTAGGCGCTCCCCTGGCTCAATGATGATCTCTTTTATTGTCACTTCAGGTTGTGTTAAGTGATAAGTCGGTAACGGCGTGCCATCCCAAGATTGCGTGGACTTGATTAAATCCACGGACGTTGCGGCTAATGAAGAAAATGAGGCGGTAGCGATGAGTGTGAGTAACAGGGATCTTTTCATTATCTATCTTCCAGTGATGATGAACAGTGCTTGACTGTATGTATCCAAATTGTAAACAATAATGGTATTGCACATCGCCTTATATTGCAATCTGGTGCATATCTGGCGTTGTGGGACAAGTAAAACCGTGGTTTGTAGCGGATAGGGTAAATAGTAAAATAAGGGACATCGCGTGGCAGAATTCAAATACAAAACACTTTCTCAAGAACAACAAGATAAACTAGATGCAGCGGTATTTCGTCGCTTACTCGCACACCTTGACAACAACAAAGATGTGCAAAATATTGATTTGATGATTCAGGCGGGCTTTTGCCGTAATTGCTTTAGCAAATGGTATAAAGCGGAAGCGGAACAAGCAGAGCTTGATCTCGATATTGATGACGCTCGTGAGCGAGTGTATGGCATGACCTATGATGAGTGGAAACAAAATCATCAGCCGAAAGCGACCCCAGAGCAACTGGCGGCTTTTGAAGCCAAGCAAAAGTAATTCTGAGCTGGTTTTTCATCGAGTTTCAATCGTACGCTTTCTAGTTAGCATTTATTCAGTAATACCTCTGCATTGTCAGAGGTATTACTATTTTTATCGCCACGATCCGACATATCACGGTGGGTGAGGGGCTAATTGGCTTAAATAAACACCAAATTTTAACAGTTACTTAGTATATTGCTCTGCCTATACCCTAATCGGGGTATAGGGCTTGGTCGTAATCACAACTTATCCTTCACGCTATTTATAATTCCTTGCTGAGTGTTAGCGTAGTTAACATAGGAAGGTCGTGGTGGAAGAAGTGATTCAATGTTTGTATCAAAAAAACAACTAAAAGAAGCGCAGCAGCAGGTACTCACTGAAAAAACAGCAAACGAGGCATTACAGCAACAAGTTACCGAGCTGGAGCAGCAGTTGGCGGCGAAGCAGAATGAAGTGGCGGCGATAGAGCAGGTGCTGACTGAGCAAAAATCTCGTTCACGACGCTTCTTAGGTATGGTTGTCCCTCATCTTGTAGATTCTGCGAATAGTATCGAGGTCGCGAATAATGATTTGATTGCTCAAAGTGACCAGCTGCAAAATAAGCTGGGTGTATTTGAGTCGACACAACGTCAACTTGAAGAAATGTACCGTTCACTTAATTTAGTCTCTCAATCTTCCGCTGAAAGTAAAGACACCGTGAATGCATTACAGGTATTAACTGGCGACATTAGCCAGTTCATTAGTATTATTCACCAGATCTCAGAGCAAACCAATTTATTAGCCCTTAATGCAGCAATTGAAGCGGCGCGCGCAGGGGAACATGGTCGGGGTTTTGCGGTTGTCGCGGATGAAGTACGCTCTCTTGCTGGGCGAGCTAATGAGGCCGCCAGTGAGATTTCTGGCTTAGTGGAAAGAATTGAATCGAGCACCAACCTTGCGGGAGAGAATATCGAGAAAGTCTCTGTGCAGGTGGCGGATGCATCGGTGGGGGCGGCAGAAATTGTTAAGGATACGCAAGCCATATTGTCCTTGTCCTCGACAACCGTTGATGTCATTTACAAAAGTACCGTTGATATTTATGCCTCAAGTGGTATTGCCCAGTACACCAATATGTGGACAACTGCGCACTCAAAACTTATTGGGGCTAACTGTGATCACGCGCTATTACTGCTTGGCGAGCTTGAAACGACATTTGGTACGGTAGTGGCAAACCATGAGGAAACACGACAGTTGGCCAGTGTCGGCGGACCACTTGAGTACTTTTCAGTAAAAGCGAAGGCATTCCATGATGGGTTGCAGCTTATTGCTAACGATACAGTCGATGCGCTGGTGGTTGAAGAGTTAGACCGAGCGTATCAAGACTTGGTGTCCTACATCACGGCTGCGCAAATGCAGGTTAATCGTACTTATGACCGCAAGTAGTACGCAACACTGAACGAAATAAAAGTGATACGGATAAACAGAAAAGGAGTGATAGCATCACTCCTTTTTCTGTTTATTTGCGCCGTCAGGCTAGCTGTTTGTGCCTTTAGGCTGAATGATTGGGCTTAGCACTTAGTTGGCACTTAGCAATCTGCGCTGCATTCACCTGTGGCTTCAAAGATCTCTAGCTTTTCAGTATAAGGCTGCAAGTCTCCAATATGGGTTTTAACCCACTCTGGGTTGTAGTAAGTGTCGAGGTAACGTTCACCACTGTCACACAGCAAGGTTACGATAGAGCCAGTTTCACCACGTTTTTTCATTTCACACGCCAGCTGCAATGCCCCGTATAAGTTGGTGCCCGTCGATGCGCCCACTTTTCGACCCAAGATTTTTTCGAGCCAGTGAATGGTCGCAACACTCGCAGCATCTGGAATCGTGCGCATTTCATCTACCACACCAGGAATAAAACTTGGCTCTACGCGAGGTCGACCTATACCTTCAATTTTACTGCCACAATCTCTCGTAATTGTCGTATCGCCCGTTCGATAGTGGTGGTGAAATACCGAGTTTTCTGGGTCGACAACACACAATTTAGTATCGTGCTTTTGATAGCGAATAAAACGACCAATCGTTGCCGATGTTCCGCCTGTGCCAGGGCTCATGACCACCCATGTAGGAATCGGGTGATCTTCTAACTCCATTTGGCTAAAAATAGAGTTAGCAATGTTGTTATTACCACGCCAGTCAGTGGCGCGCTCAGCATACGTAAATTGGTCCATATAATGACCATTTAGTTCATCGGCAAGGCGGCGAGATTCCGCATAAATTTGGTCAGATCGATCAACAAGGTGCGCTTTACCGCCATAGAATTCAATTTGCTCAATCTTTTTGCAGGCGGTACTTTTTGGCATCACCGCAATAAATGGCAGGCCTAGTAACCTTGCAAAATAGGCTTCAGAAACGGCAGTACTGCCCGACGATGATTCAATCACCGTTGTTTCTGGACCAATCCAACCATTACAAATCGCGTATAAGAAAAGCGACCGTGCTAAGCGGTGTTTTAGCGAGCCAGTAGGGTGCGTACTTTCATCTTTGAGATACAGATCGATACCCTCAATGCTTGGCAGATCGAGTTTAATCAGATGAGTATCGGCAGAGCGTTGATAGTCAGCTTCAATTTTACGAATGGCATTGTTTATCCATTGATGATCAGTACACATAGTTAGGTTTCCTACTTGGCTATCGTCATGGTAATAATTTACCTACAAATGAAGAGAAAAACTTTGCTATATTTACTGTATAAATGACTTTTTAGAGAAAGCTATTCTCTATTTGAGGGTTTAATGGAAATCGACAGCATTGATAAAAAACTACTCGGCTTATTGCAGCAAGACAGTACGCTTTCGTTGCATGATTTAGCTGAGGCTGTGAACTTAACGACAACGCCGTGTTGGAAACGATTAAAGAAGCTTGAAGATCAGGGCGTGATTAGTAAGCGAGTTGCCTTGCTTAATCCGGAGTCATTAGGGCTGTGTTTTACGGCGTTTGTACAGATTAAAACCACCAACCATTCTCACGAGTGGTATAAAACCTTTGTGGACACGGTATCGCTATTTCCTGAAGTGATGGAGTTTTATCGCATGGCAGGGGAGTACGACTATATGATGAAAGTCTTGGTCAAAGACATGAAGTGTTTTGATGAGTTTTATAAAAAATTGGTCAACAGTATCGATGAATTATCGAACGTGACCTCCACCTTTGCCATGGAACCTTTAAAATACACCACGGCATTACCGATTCGCTAGCGGGCACTATGTAGCAGTTATAAGGCTCTCAACTCTTGGATGAGAATCTTGCTTATATGGAGCAATCACTCTATAACTGAATGTCATTAAAAGCTGAGCTGTTAGAACGTAACCGTGATAATTGGGTCATCTGAATGATCTCAGAGAGCTACCTCGTGAGCGCTATGTCATGAGAACTATGTCATGAGCGCTATGTCAGCTTGTCCACCCAGTCATCTTGTTTATAAGGAGCGTCGATATGCTGCACCAATGCTTGGTTTCCGTTAAGAAGCCGTTTATTAAAATGGTGCCAGTCCCACAACCAAGGTGTATCTCTGGGCGTGGTAAGGTGAATGATATTGCCAAAATATGCCAAGAACTTGGCGTGAGTAAGCCCTGTATTGTCACTGATCACGTTTTGATGAAGCTTGGCTTACTCGATAACCTGATGCAAGCGTTGGATGAGGCGAATATAGGCTATTCAATCTTTGATGACATTACTCCAGATCCAGATTATGAAACGGTGAGGCGTGGCGTCGTCCACTATCAGCATCATACTTGCGATGGCGTCATTGCCTTTGGTGGTGGGTCGCCAATGGATTGTGCAAAAGCCATGGCGGCGAGTGTGAAAACCAAGAAAGACGTCGCTAGGTTGCCGGGATTACTTAAAGTACATCGTCGTCTTATGCCCATTATTGCGATACCGACGACGGCAGGCACGGGTTCTGAGTGCACGGTTGCTGCGGTGGTTAGCGATATTGACGCTCGAAAAAAGCGCTCTATTACCGACCCGTTTTTGGTGCCGAAAGTCGCGATTCTGGATCCTGAATTGATGTTAGGTTTACCCGCGCAAGTGACGGCAGAAACAGGAGCCGATGCGTTAACTCATGCCATAGAGTCTTATTTGAGTGGGTACGCTAATTCACAAACTCGCCAATGGTCTGTGAGTGCGATAAAGCGGATTTTTAGTGAGTTACCCACCGCGTACCAAGACGGTAAAAACGCCCATGCTAGAGAACAAATGGCGTTAGCAAGTTTTGAAGCAGGGCTTGCGTTTACCCGCACTTACATCGGCTATGTTCATGCTATCGCTCACCAACTCGGCGCGTTTTATCATGTTCCGCACGGGAGAGCCAACGCGATAGTATTACCTCTTGTCCTCGAGATGATTCAACAAAGAGATAACGCACGACTGACACAGCTTGCGGTTGAGCTGGGCTATAAAGACAGTGTGCACGGGAGCGCATCCTCGCAGTTTACCGACGCGGTAAAAACGTTATTAGACACGATTGCGATCCCAAAAGTCGTCAAAGAATTGCAAGTAGAAGACATCCCTCGTATTGCGCAACAAGCGATAAAAGAAGCCTTTGGTGAGTATCCGGTTCCCGAGACTATGTCATTGTCGCAGTGCCAGCAGTTATTAGAAAAACTTGTCGAATTAGGAGTTGAATAATGAGCCAAGTCGAGCTTAGTGAATTACAAATGCAAGAGTGTTTTAACCAGCAAAAACGAGCATTTAAAGAATCGCCTTTTCTTAGTCGTGAATTACGACTGAGTAATCTGTCTAAAGTAGAGCGCCTTATTCGTCAAAATCAGGCGGCGTTGTGCGAGGCCATTAGCAAGGATTTTGGGCATCGCTCTTCTACCGAAACGGCACTACTCGAATTTTTCTCTTCGATTGATGGCATTGTCGATGCCCGTAAACAACTTAAAAAGTGGATGAAGCCCAAGTCACGTCATACCGCGATATGGTTTCAGCCAGCCAAAAACAGTGTAATTCCGCAACCTATCGGTGTGGTGGGCATTATTGTGCCATGGAATTATCCGCTGTTTCTTGCCATAGGACCAATGACGGCTGCACTGGCCGCTGGTAATCGAGTGATGGTAAAAATGTCGGAAAACTCTCAGCATCTTTGCCGAGTGTTAGCGGATGTGTTTTCAACGGCGTTTACCGAAGATGAAATTTGTTTTATCGCGGAAACAGGCGAGACAGGCCAAGCGTTTTCAAAGCTAGCATTTGACCACCTTATCTTTACAGGATCTGGTGCAACAGGTCGCAAAGTGATGGCGGCGGCAGCAGAGAATCTTACGCCGGTCACGCTAGAGCTAGGGGGTAAGTCGCCGACGATTATTGCGCCAGATTACGACATTAAGAAAGCAATGAAGCGTATCTTGACCGGCAAGCTCTATAACGCCGGGCAAACGTGTGTTGCGCCCGATTATCTATTTGTTCCTGAAGATAAGCTTGATTCAGTGATTAAGGCTGCGAAATCTATAGTGAAGAAGCGCTTTAAAACCATTGAACACCCTGACTATACGTCTGTGATTGATGATGTGTCATTCCAGCGTTTAAGCGAGACACTGCGCTCGGCGAAAGAGGGCAGTGGTGAAGTAATTAATCTTATCCCTGACAGTGAGCCTGACGCGGCAAGTCGACGTTTTCCTCTTCACTTAGTCGTGACGCCTGCAGCTGATGAACATGTCATGACTCGTGAAATATTTGGGCCTATTTTGCCTATCTTAACTTACAAGACGTTGGATGACGTCTATCACTTTATTAGTCAACGAGATCGCCCATTAGCGTTGTATATTTTCTCTGATGATAAAGCGTTACAGAAATCGGCACTGGAGAACACCTTGTCAGGTGGTGTGACGGTCAATGATGTCATGCTGCATGTGGGTCAGCACGATTTACCGTTTGGTGGCGTGGGGCCAAGTGGTATGGGGCATTATCATGGACGAGAGGGTTTCAATAGCCTATCTAAGATGCGCCCTGTCATGGTGCAAGGCAAGTGGGCCGCAACCGCATTTCTTGGTGCGCCTTATTCTGGTTTTGCCCGCCGAATGGTGAATTTTCTAATCAATAGAAAGTGGGGGAAATACCCAGAGTAGTACTTTGATTATGATGGGCTTTGAGGGATTCTCACTCACCCTTTGTGTGCGTACGTTAAGTAAAACACTGTAAAGGTCCGTGAAACTTTACAGTTAGCACATAGACTCATTGTTATTGTAACAAAATGATAACAATGAGTGAGGGTGTGATGCCAAATACAACGAAACAAGCTTATTATTTTGCGTTTATACTATGCACGGTGACGCTACTGGCTGGTTGTGGTAGCGGTGATTCAGGTTCTGGCTCGACGGTGAGCAACACACCAACCAATGGAAGTGATATTACCAATCGGCTATTGAGTGAAACGAGCGCCAATTGTGAGCAATATTCAGGTGATTATTTTTCTAGTGTCGAAGACATTAAACGAAGCCTTACTTACACCGGAAGCGTTTCGTTATCATCATCAGGTGTTGAGTGCATCATAGAGTCAAACGGCATCCCTAATCACGACTTCAATGATCAGAGCGCGTCATTTGCGACCAATGTGTCGGAGCAAGCCCAGCAGTTTGAGTTTTCATCTTCCCCTTCGCATTCAGGCTCGATAACGGCGCTCAGTCTACCTGTCTCTGAGGCGGTATTACTCAACGGCGTAAAAATCGATCTTTTAGCCGCGGCCTGTTATGACGTTGGCGATGAACGTACGGGTTGCGGTCAGGATCAGATCAATAACCCATGGCGCTTCGACCCAATGTCTGAACTGAATGGTTTTGGAACCGATGAGCACCACGCCCACGTCCAACCCGACGGAACCTATCATTACCATGGCAACCCGATGGCATTGTTTGAGCAAGATTGTGCCGGTAGCGCCGCATCCCCTGTTATTGGGTTTGCTGCCGACGGCTATCCTATCTATGGCAGTTGTTATTTAGATCAAACGGACGGAGCGGTGAAAAAGGCCACGTCTAGTTATCAGCTAAAGTCGGGCGTAAGACAAGATGTGGGTAGTTACAGTACACCAGTAGTGGGAGGCTCAGTCGTGAGTCAGCAGTATGATGGGCAATTTCGCGGTGATTACGAATATGTTGTCGCATTAGGGACGTTAGATGAATGTAATGGCATGTTTGTCGACGGCCAGTATGGTTACTATGTCACCGACTCGTTTCCATGGGTATTAAACTGTTTTAAAGGAGCGGTGGATGGGTCATTTGGTGCCAGTGCAAGCATTCGCAGCCATAGGCATTAATTCCCTTATTTATAGCGAGTCTCTCTGCCCATAAAGACTAGGAGAGACTCTTTACGTTAACTATTCACTGAATCGCATCACACCTTCTTGGACTGTCGAGGCGACAAGCTCTCCCTGTCTATTGAAAATCTCACCGCGCACTAAGCCTCGCGAGTTACTCGCATTTGGGCTATCAATGGCATAAAGTAACCACTCATCAATTTTAACCGGGCGATGAAACCACATAGAGTGATCGATCGTTGCTAGCTGAAATTTCGGCGACATAATTGAGACGCCATGTGGGTGTAACGCCGTTGTTAGGAAGCGCCAATCCGATGCGTAACCAAGTAGGTATTGATGGATAAGAGCGTTGTCTGGTACCTCTCCATTTGCACGGATCCATAAATACTGCTTCGGCTCCGCTTTTTCCGGTTTTAGCGGATTAATTACAGTGACTGGGCGCACCTCAATGGCTTCTTCACTGCAAAATACTTCGCGAATCTTTGGGGGTAAGAAGTCAGCAATGCGTGCCGCCAATTCTGACTCTGAAACATAATTTTCAGGTCCATCAACAACGGGCATTTCTGTTTGATGCTCAAACCCGGGCGCGTGCCCATGGTAACTCGCCGTGAGGTAAAAAATTGGCCGGCCATTTTGAATCGCTTTTACTCGTCTGGTACTAAAGCTCTTACCATCACGCAGGTTTTCTACATCATAAATAATGGGTTTCTCTGCATCACCAGGGTAGAGGAAATAGCTGTGAAACGAGTGTACTGTGCGATCATCTGGCACCGTATATCGAGAAGCTGACAGCGCTTGCCCAATCACTTGACCGCCGTACACCTGTGGTAAACCCAAGTGTTGGCTTTGACCACGAAATAATCCTTCTTCTAACTTTTCTAGTTGAAGCAATTCCAGCAATTCACGTAATGGTTTACTCATAAATTCACTTATACTTTAGGTCGATAAAGCAAGTGTGGGTTTTGTCAGTATATTCGTCAAGCGGCTCATGATGGCCATCGCGTAACAAAGCGTGTAGGAATGGTATGAGATTGATGCAATATACCGCTATTAGAGCGATGGTTAGGTAAATTTCTGATATCTTTAATGCAATACGCTCAAACGATTTCAAACTATTACCTCAGCAGCCAATGTTGCTGAGCGAGCATCTTGAGATCATTTGGAGAAACAAGTTGGAACAAAACAGCGAATATTTGCTGACTAATTAGAGAGGCTTTATGAAAAAAATAATTACCGGTTTATTGGCAGTGGCATTGGGTTTAACGCTTGCTGGCTGTCAGACTGCACCTGCAACAGATGCGCCAGTCACGGCGGAGAATAGTATGACAGCAGTAAAGGGCACCATTGCTTACCGTGAAAGAATTGCATTACCGCCAAACGCTATCGTTACGGTTAAACTTCAAGATGTGTCATTAGCCGATGCGCCAGCAACATTGATTGCAGAACAAACCTTTGAAACCGATGGAGCGCAAGTTCCGTTTGATTTTGAATTAAGCTACAACGCAGCGGATATCGATAGCCGTCATACTTATAGTGTGAGTGCACGTATTGAAGTCGACGGTAAGTTACGCTTTATTAGCGATACGTCTTACCCTGTGATCACAGACCAAAATAAAACCAATGAAGTGAATTTACTGCTTATCGGTGTGCGCGCTAAGTAGGTTTACTATCGCTATCTGGTTTGCTGATTGACCAGATAGCGAACAACATCTTCTTACTATGGCTGCCAGCCATAGGTCTTTAAACTGACTTTATTGCTTTTAGTAAAAACGATGCCTTCTTCTAGCAGCTTGGCTCGTTGCTCACTGAATTTATCCCCTGTTAGTGATATCTCTCCCTTTCCATTTATAACTCTATGCCAAGGCAGAGTACTTCCTTTTGGTAGGTCGCTCAGTGCTTTGCCAACATGTCGAGCGTAACCTGGATAGCCAGACATTTTTGCAATCTGTCCGTACGTTGTCACAGTTCCATGCGGAATTTGGTGAATCACAGCAAAGATTTGTGTTCGAAACTGTTCCATACTGAATGTAGTCCTAGTTCAATGTGCCATGGTTCGGTATAGGGAGGAGCAATGGTATTTTCGGTGTTTCAATTCATAATCACAAGTGTTCTTGCTATGGTTTGCGCCAGAGCGATTAGCGTTACTGAAGGTGATATTCCCGTTTTAGCGTTGATGATTCCAGCATTATGGGTACTTCCGCAAGGAGGGGTAGCTGGGTTGGCATTGCTCGCCGCAATGGTGGTATATGGCATCACATTGCCAATGCAAACAATAGCGATGTCTATTGCCGTGTGGATTCTTCTTCCGGTATTTATGGTTGCCTCTTCTCGGCGCAGCAACATTTGGATAGTTTGCCTTGTTGGCCTGATTGTTATCACGCTTAATGTCGGAATTATGATGACTCAACTGTCTGGGAAGCTTGGGGGCACCCCAATGGTCACGTTGATTCAAGGCTTTGCGGTATTTGTGGCATGGTATGCGGCGAGCCATTGGAAAGGCAGTAATAAACACAGCTGGTGGTCACTGGCGCTGATTATTCCAATTTGGGCCGCAGGCTTACCTCATGCAGCGCTCATCGCATTGTGTTTTACCGGTATGCTTGCGTCAATGGAGAGTCTTGGTAAGCTTAAAACCTTCCGCTGGAATAAACTGCTTTGTTGGACGCTACCTAGCGTAGGGTTTGCGGCATTAGTGATTGTTCCAGGTGTGGATGTTCCTAAGCCTGTTTTTGTTGTTTGGATATGCCTACTAGGGACGGCATGGATGACAGATTATATTTTGCGAAGTGACCATGAAAACCAAGAGCACTGATTTTTGTTAGCAAAGTGGCTCTTAGATAGGCATTGAAGTTCACTTTAATGCCTTTTTGTTTAATCTCTAGTCACTTAACGCTAACTTACACTAAAAAGTCCGCTTAGCTATTGCATTCAATGCGCCTATACCCGATAATCCTTTCCACGATTTAGCCTTAGCGCAAAATCAAAAGAATCTATGGAGGCCCTGGTCCTCCCGCAACAATAGTTCGTGAACTCGGTCAGATCCGGAAGGAAGCAGCCGCAGCGGATGACTTGTGTGCCGGGATGTGGCTGGGGTCTCCGCCCTTCTAAGCTTTATCCTTACATATCAAGCAATTACCCTTTAAATATAGTGAAGAAAGCGACTGGTACTAAATAGTGGTACTAAACATGCGCTATCTTACCCAACGTTCGTCCTCTGGAATCTGGTACTTCCGCTATCAAATCCCCACTAAATTTCGATCTTTTTTTCCATATGGGCGTGAAATCAAGCGATCGCTATCCACTCGTTCTCTCACTACTGCTAAATTGAGAGCATCTCAATTGCAACAGGTCGTATGGGAAAAAATGGAGTTGTTAGAAAAGCACAGCAGTGATGGACGTAAGGTGATAGGCGTAATGCCAAATCATCCACCTTTGGATGATGGCTACATTTCGAAATACCTAAGCGGCTTAAAGCGGCAAACTCTTACTAAGTTGAGAACGTATATTCAGTTGTTCGAGCGTAATCCCAATCTATTGAGGGCGCAAAGGCAGCGTCTTGAGCTGCGCAGAAATGACGCGAGCATCCCATCTATCGACATTATTGAGTCGATCTATCAGCGAGATGCGAATCCTATAGACATTGCAGAACAGATTGTTGCGTTGGATGACCATGCTTTTGACTTGGACACTCTGCACTATCGTGAAGACAAGAAGAACATCCACATCGCGATGGGGCAGTTTTACCGAGATTATCAGCGTTGCCTAGATTCACTCAATCTCGAAGGAGCTAAAGCCGTCCTGAAAGCGATAGAGGAGTACGAGTCAGGCACGTCAGAACCTTTGCCCGATGATTTTAATATTGACGAGTGCTGGCTAAACCAAGAGCCAGTGCACGAAAGCCACAATACACCTTTACAGTCAGATGAACAGCTAAAACCACAAGTCCAGCAAAAGGAGAGTGCAGCGGTAGCTGTCGATATCGAGGCGGTATTGAAAGGTTACGAGCTTGAGCAGAAAGCGAAAAACGTAAGCTCAAAAACCATTGAAAAATACTTGAGATCGTGCCGCTTGGTTCATGACTTATTAGACAATTCAGATATGACTCGTGTTAGCCGAGAAGATGCCACACTAGTCCTTGCCAAGCTAAAATTGTTCCCCAAAAACGCGAATAATGGTCATCAAAGGGAGCATTTTGTTGGCTTGAGTGCCAATGAAATTATCAAGAAAAATGAAGCGCTAGGTTTTGAGGTTCGGAAAAAAGAACAGCCGTTAAGAGATATGAGGAACGTGTCCACGGTTTACAAATGGGCGGTACTGCACAACAAATTATCGTATAACCCCTTTGAAGGTCTTGGGAGTGAATCGTCCAAAACTGACGGCTCGCGCACGATGGAGAACAAGGAAGGCAAGAAACAGAAAAAAGTGCCATTTATCCGAGAAGATCTCAAAAAAATCTTCTCACACGCCGTGTTTACACAAGGCAAGATTGGGCGCAACACGCGCGAAAATATTCGTTTGAATTACCAGTATTGGGTTTTGTTGATAGTAATGTTAACGGGTGCTCGCCCTAACGAAATTTGTCAGCTTAGAATCAAAGATATACGGCGAGTCGATGGTGTGCTGTGTTTTTGTATACAAGCAGAAGACGAAGATCAAAGCGTGAAAAATGATAATGCAGTGCGGTATATTCCTATCCCTAACGCTGTATTTACGCTCGGTTTTCAAGCGTATATAGATTCGGTGAGCGATGGGAGAATGCTGTTCCCAGATCTTACCTATACCGAAGATTCAGGTTATTACGGTAAAGTAGAAGATTGGTTTTACAAAACTTTTACTAAGCCGATGAAGCTTACAGGGCAAAATAAATCGCTCTACAGCTTAAGGCACACGTTTATTTTTGATTATCAAATGCGCAAGCAAAGCGGTATGGCTCTCAAGCAGCTTATTGGTCATGGGAACGGCAATATCACCGATGATCTTTATGGCGGTTCAATGACCATTGAGGTGCTCAAAGACACGATAGAGCAATACGACGTCAGTGATATTTTGAAGGGTGTGAAGCCGTTTAAGGTGGCAACTTACTAGCTATATCATTCAATAGCCTCCTCGCACCGTAGAAGGGCTGAGGAGGTGGGTACATGGCAGATCATGTGAGAGTTTTGTTCTAACTCATCTTTGGACAGAAACGAGTTACTGGCACTGCTAGATTCATAAACTACGGATTAGATGTTGTATCTCAATCTATCCTGTTTGAGTCTCGATTAATCAACTTGATGGTGTATTAAGTTTTGGGGATTTACTACTTTAAGCCGTGCCATCTATCAGTACTAAAGGTCATTATTGGTAAATTACACTATAACGTTGATTTGGTTAGCTATTGTTCCTAGTGGCTAAGCATAGGAGTATAATGTTCATACCAAAACTGTAGGAGATAACGTATTGAAAGCAGGAAAAGCTAGACAAAGTATTAGACGATTCCACGACTACTCATCAGATCTTCGTTATTCAGATATGAACAACTTTGAAGATAGATTGTCTCTACTTCTAGAGTTCATTCGTACTGATGAGCTATTTACTGAGATCCATAACCAGTTAATCAACAATCCTAATGTTGATTTTGGTGATTGGTACAAAGAGAGAAAAGCTACTGAAAAAGGTATGAGAGGCAGTGGTTCTTTAATCTTCCCTACCAACACTGATGACAGGCTATCAGTGATGTATCAGGCTTTGCAGAAGATCGGTAACAAAGAAATGGATGTACTTAATTTTTCTATCTCGTTCTGTGCTTCTTCTTCTAACCGAATAGATACGTTTGTTTCATTCTTCAATGAAAATGTCACTGAACCTTTGATGCGAGAGATTGGCTATAAGCTAGAGGACATTGAGCTAGAACTACCAATGGATGACAGACAAGAGGTTACTGCTCCTATGATTCAGATTGTCCATCATGCTGAGAACGTGATTAACCAGAACATCACTGGTAACAATAACAATCAAACAGCCTCTATTACCGTTGAGAATAGTGAGTTGGATAAGATGTTTTTTGAGCTAAGACAGGCTATCTCTGAGCTTGAGCTTAATGCTGATGATAAGAAAGGACACCTTGAAACAATCCAAGCTTGTGAAGGTCTAGTCAAAGCAGAAAAACCTATGCTAACGGCTGCTAAGACTCTTTTATTCTCGCTAGTACCACTAGGGGCAAATGTGGCTGCTATCGCTACTGCAATCTCAACATACCTTGCTTAGCCAACAGATAAAAAAGGGAGTCTCTAGATTTAGAAACCCCCTTAACTCAGTGCCCAGTATTAATAGTGCAAAATAGCATTCAATGTCAGACCCTTCTATTTAAGAGCAGAATAACTCTAGCGTTATCGGCTTCTTCGAGCATTCATCTAGCTCTTCTTTTGTCATATAAAGATTGATGTCATTTGTACCAAACATATTACAATCTAAGGTTTTGTTTTCATATATTTCTTCTTGGTTTCGTGCGTAAGAATACATACCTGATATCAAAGCACTGAGTTTGGTACATAGGTTGATCTGATTAAACGCTTGTAAATCTTGCCTAACTCGTCTTCGGTCATAGTAACCATCCAACCTTGAGTCATATACCTGTAGGGTATTGATAACAATAACCAAATGCTCTGATAGCAAGCTATCTTCTGGTTGAGTAAATTCAAGAAAGGATTCAATCCGCTTTAATGCACTTTGAGGTAAGTCGGGTTTTCTAAGTTCACTTGCCATCTCTTTGAGGTAGTTAGATATTTCTGCCAGAGCTTTTGGAAGAAATGCCCTTGCAACCTTTCTTTTTTGAAGCATTTTTGTTTGTTCAGATAGAGTTGTGCTATAGATGACGAGCAAACCAGATACGAATGCAATAACTGACGCATTTAATGATTGCCAAATTTTCCAAGTATCGAGCAAATTAGCCCAGCGGCAGCTCATTGTTTGGCACTGATTATTAGTGAATGGAGATACAAACATGCTATACAAATAGGCTATACCAATCATAGCTAAAATCCACTTTGTAGTCCTATCTTCTAGTATTGTCCGTATAAAATTGAACATATGATTGTTTAACTATCCTTTATTTTGTTGTGTTTGATGCACCCTTGATGTTGTACACACCTTACGATCATAAGTAAAAGTAGGTCAAACTAGTATTTGGTAAAGTGATGCCCAATCCGTCGAAACACACTTTGGGGCAAAAGTGTGGTTCTCAACAACCATTCTCCTCCTAAAAGCCGAGACGTAGTCGCTATCTTTAGGCGCTCTGTACTGTCGTTCTTTACTTGCGAGAACCCAAATCTTAAGCAAGAGCTTTAATCGCTAATTAGGTGGTATATAAAGAGCATATCTAGCGCTGTATTGATGAAATAGAATAGTGGTTTCCGGCAGTAGCATTATCAGTTGAAACTTTTATAAGCTCACAAATCATGCTCCTACCCAAATGACAAATGACGCACTCTTATGAGTGCGTCATTTGTCATTAAGGTAGGAACGAAAGAGCTGGTTGTTATTCGTGAGTTAGTTCGTGTTGGCGAAGAGCCGTAATTTCGTCGCTAGCGCCTGCCTTTGCACCTTTTTGGCTGATGGTAATCAAGCCTTGGTTTTGTAGGTGAGTCAAAGCGCGTTTGAATTGCTGATTCGTTGTATTTGCCTTCACATTTTCTTGAGGAGGAAAGCAAGTCATTCGTAGCTCATCCCTTGTGCATTTGCCTTTAAACTCGTCGCGCAACGCTTTGATAACTGGGTGGTTCTCGTCCGTTTCTGCACGTTTGGTCGTAGCAGGTGTCGTTAATGCTAAAGAGGTGATGGGCTTGTTCTCGTCACAAAACGTGCCTAGGTCTACGGCTTGGAAATCAAATACAAGATCCGGTGCTGGCTCGGCATCCTTCTGCTTGGTGTTACTTAGTGTTGTTAGGTTCGTTGAGACGTTGTGTGTCACCTTAAACTCAAAATCACAAGCTGCGCGCAACGCAGAACTTCCACGAACGCCTTTTGAAGTATCTTTGCCGCAATGGTGAACACATAAGATGGTTGTATCGATAAGATCTTTAACGATATCGCAGCCGCGAATAAACTGTCCCATTGCGTCCGAGCTATTCTCATCGCCCTCATAGTTACGAGCAAGAGTATCGAGGACGACTAACTGAACTTTAACTCCTTCCCTGTCTTCAATATCACGTATGGACTGAATCAAGGTGTTTCTGACGGTGGCATCAGAGATAAGCGTGCTTTGACTGAGCAAATAGAGTTTGTTGGCTTCTTTACCGTTTGCAATTTCCCACGCTTTTATACGGCGAGCCATGCCTGTTTGCCCTTCGGCTGCAACATAGATCACAGCGCCAGCGGCAACCGTTTTGCCTTGCCATGGTGTGCCAGTAGCAATTGAACAGCTCAGGTCTATTGTAATAAAGCTTTTTCGTGATCCGGATTGCCCGTAGATAACACCAAATGAGGATTTTGAGAAGAAGCTCTTTGCGAGCCAAGATTGAATGTGATCGAAGCCTTCAGAGCCGATAGAAAACTCTAACGCGCCATATATTTTCTTTGATTGATTGTGCATACGATTTGTTGCTCATTGTAATCGTGTCGCAGGTGCTCCCGCGTCACGGGTTGGTTTCCATTCAATCTAGGGAGTGGAGATATGCTCGTACAGCAAAAAGAGAAGGAGACGAAAAGCGCTTAGTCGAAAAGTCCGCATGAAGTCAATGAGTTGTTATGATGTTGATTTGTTGGGTTTTATTTTGGTGATTCAAATTGAGTAGTTTGTTTTTTATTCATTGTAAAAGTTAAATATGGGCGTGAATTCACGCCCCAAAAAGGCAAGCTGTCTCGATAGCAATCTGATTTTTAATTGATTAACCTTTTAATAAAGAGATGGATATATTGAAAATCAAAAGCGCCCAATTGAAAGCAGAAATTGCGCATATTTTGGGTAGCGACACGGCAAGTTTGAAACAAGTATTTTCCCTTATAGGGGAGCTTGAAGTCGTCACTCGTGAGTTGCATCTGATGGAATCCTCAATGCGCCGTGCCTATGTGCGAGAGATTTTAGAACAGCGGCTAGCAAGTGATCGAGCGTTGCAATTGATTGTGCAAAGGCTGCGACATGAGTTCCGTGTTCAGCAACGGAAGGAGCTGGAAAAGGTACGAGATTCATTATGGATCTATTACCTGATAATCATGGAAATGAAAATCTGGGAAGTACCGTCGATTGGTTCTCCTGCCCGAAGTCTTGAGCCAAAACCTAGTGACAGAAAATAGGTTTTAGATAAATTTTCCTTAGGCTGTAGCAACTGGATGAGCGGTTATCAACATTAGGTCTAAACCTCCATTTGGAGGTTTTTTTAGTTCCGCAGGACTCACACAATTATCAAGGTACGCCGTGATTGTATAGTGAGTACACAATCTGCGATTGTCTGAGTCCAACCTGTGTGGATTGGACATACGCATATACAATTTGTAGCCTTCTATATAAAGAAGACTTCAAATGGCAACAACAATTCTACGTGTCGAAAAATTAAAAAGTTTCGCCAATATTCGTCAAGCGGGCGCACACCAACATCGACACCACAAACACACTCCCAATGCCGATCCGGCGCGACAACATCTCAATGTAGTGCTGGTGGGTACAGACAATATGGCTAGAGATGTTCAAAACCGACTCGACGATCTCACCACATCACCGCGTCGTAACGCCGTTCTATGTATGGATGGATTGATCACGCTATCGCCTGAAGCATTTTATAAGGCTGATGGAACGCCAGACAATGCAGCCCTTGAAATGTTTGTTGATACAACGCTTGAATGGCTGAGGGAGCGATTCGGACAAAATCTCGCGAGTGCTATCCTTCATCTTGATGAATCGTCACCCCATATGCACATCACCATAGTACCTCTTGATGAAAAGCCGGATGGACGTCGGGTTCTCAATGCGCGAGATCTGTTTAACAAATCGAACTTGTCCCAGTTACAACGGGAATACAACGAGGTAATGCGACGTGTAATGCCAAGACTCACAGCCCCCAATTACGGAGGCTCTGCGCAACACACCAAGGTCAGGAGTTTTTATGCTGAGTTGGACTCAATGGCTGAGAGTCTGCATCAAAGTATGCTCGATGCTAAAAAGGAATTAATGACCGAGGCGAAACACACCATCATGGAGCGACTGCTTCCTTTGATTGAGCGACAGTTTGAGGATGTTGAGCAGCGCCTTGGAAACCCAATCCCTGAAGAGATACGTCAAGAGCTGATGGATAAGCATCAGGCTAGGGCTTTTGAGTTGGTTGGTGTGGCGTTTGAGGAGAGTAAAACCGCAAAGTGCTGGGATGAGAAGTTAGCAAAGAAAATAAAGAAGAAACAAGAGTCGTGGTCATCACCAAAACGGGGTTAACTTTTCGCCTAATTATTGAACTGTGAGCGTAACTAGGCTAGTGTAAAAGCATTCATGAGTTGGTACTAAACGCTGGTACTAATTCGCATCTCTCAACGGTGCCTGATTCTTTCAAATCCTTATGTTACAAGGGTTTATGAGCTGGTGGTTTGGGTGCGGCTGGGGCTTCCACCCATTTGAAAAGCCGCTACTTGTTAGCGGCTTTTTGCATTTCAGAACCTTATCTTTATCCACTGATTCCGTTTTCTTTCAAGCGAACTCACCAAGTTTGTTACTTCCGCCCCTCTGCATTAGCCCTGTTTATTTACACACTACATGTAAAAATACGTCGTATCAGAAACTATAAGTGCAACTTGCAGCATATTTGTGATGACCAAAACAATTTCGCTGTTAATACACTGATTTTATGAGTATTAGTGGTAGCATCAATTGGGCTGTTAGGCACGTGCTTTTCCTGACTATACGAGCGTGATGCAGTCTAATACATGTTAGGCATCTCTAGTAAGGAGTAAAGCTTGTTTATTTTAAGTTTAGTAGTTTTGATTTTATCTTTTGGTTGGCTTTGCTTCCAACCTGATTGGGAGCCAGCAATTGTTTTCCTTGGTTCACTGGGAGCTGTCGTGAAGGTTGATAGCCCTATTAAACTGAAGGTCAAAGCAAAATATCTAGATTCACGCTCTAAGAAGTTAAGGATTGAGAGTGGTAAGATCATTGATAGTGATATTGTGATATTAGATATTCTGAAAAAACTATGTGCTGGGGAGGAGGTTTTATTCAAATGTATAAGCATGGATGCTAAAGGGTATTATAAAAAATATGGCAATGGCGCTGAATCTGAAGATGTAAAATTATATAACAAGGCAAAATCAGACGCCTTGGAAGCTAAAGCTCGCCAACTGGAAGAAGCAACAAAAATATTGGCATATCTGTACAAGGAACGTTATTTAACTGTAGAAATATCAAAGCTCCCAGAGATGTTGCGGAACTATGTATTAATTTCCCACCCAACACAAAGTGGTAAGCCGAGTTACTGTGAAGGTATAGATAGCAAGGGATTTGATATTTACTCTGACAATATTAGTGGAAAATCAATGACATTTATAGCTGACTTACCGAGCGTGGCTGTGAGTGAATTGTTGGATAAATATAATGCGGAAGATATTCAGACTTTCGCTGTTCCTTATCAATATTCCTTGCTTGAGCTTCCCAAAAGCACGTATTACAACTATGTGGTACCTGCTCAGTTACATGCTTCGTTAACTAAATATAGTGCTTTCAATAAAAACGGAGAGTTCTGGGCTGCACATAATTGGGCGTTTGGACCACATTAAATATGCCTAACAAACTGTTTAAGAGTGATTCGCAACGCGTGGCATTTTTACCATGCGTTGGTTTGTGTGATTAAGGTGCTATGCGGTAGCTTCAGTATTGCGTTGCTCACACCTTAACAGGGCTACATGGACTCCCTCTTTTGTCAACAATAGCTCCCGCTGACAACAGTGGGTCGGACAGCAGCTCTACATTCGGTGTTTAATCGGATTTGCTCCGTCACCCTGATGATATTCGCATGATGCCAGCCTCATTCGTTAAACAGTATTGATTACTTCCCAATTAAACAGGTTTAGGCATCTCGGTCGGTCTGAC
>NZ_JAKJSS010000049.1:0-832 GCF_050337205.1 Vibrio nomapromontoriensis | reverse complement strand
CTCTTCCTCGGGGTACTTAGATGTTTCAGTTCCCCCGGTTTGCTTCATTAACCTATGTATTGAGTTAATGATACGTGCTTATGCACGTGGGTTTCCCCATTCGGAAATCCCAGACTCACAGGTTATTACTACCTAATCTGGGCTTATCGCAAGTTATTACGTCCTTCATCGCCTCTGACTGCCAAGGCATCCACCGTGTACGCTTAGTCACTTAACCATACAACCCCAAAAGGTTTCGATTTGACTTCACTTTTAAAAAGTGAAAACAAAAAGGTGTATGGCAAACAACCAAAGTCGCTATCTCATTATTTGAATGAGCGAGATAGCATTCGATTTTGCCGGACTCAAATATAAACATCACAACCGAAGTTRTGCTGTTTCCAAGAACACTTGAATGTGTGTTGGTACCTACATCCCTTCTCTATAAAGAGTAAGACATAGGATTTGAGAACTTTTATTTGAATAACAATGAAATCACATTGTTATTCGTCAGCTTTCCAAATTGTTAAAGAGCATAAAGCACAAAGCTTTAATCAATGAGTAATCATTAATTAAAGCTCTATTGTTCTTAACTAATCAAACCTAATCAATCTGTGTGAACACTCATCAAGACAATCTTTCGTATAAGGAGGTGATCCAGCCCCAGGTTCCCCTAGGGCTACCTTGTTACGACTTCACCCCAGTCATGAACCACAAAGTGGTGAGCGTCCTCCCGAAGGTTAAACTACCCACTTCTTTTGCAGCCCACTCCCATGGTGTGACGGGCGGTGTGTACAAGGCCCGGGAACGTATTCACCGTGGCATTCTGATCCACGATTACTAGCGATTCCGA
>NZ_JAKJSS010000048.1:0-876 GCF_050337205.1 Vibrio nomapromontoriensis | reverse complement strand
GTGGACGAACCTCTGGTGTTCGGGTTGTCATGCCAATGGCATTGCCCGGTAGCTAAGTTCGGAATCGATAACCGCTGAAAGCATCTAAGCGGGAAGCGAGCCCTGAGATGAGTCTTCCCTGGCACTTTAAGTGTCCTAAAGGGTTGTTCAAGACTAGAACGTTGATAGGCAGGGTGTGTAAGTGCTGCGAGGCATTGAGCTAACCTGTACTAATTGCCCGTGAGGCTTAACCATACAACACCCAAAGGGTTTTGATTGGACTCAAAGCAAGAACAGATTGAATGTGTATTAAGAACGTTTATTAAGCTTTCCGAATTTTAAGAATTTGCTTGGCGACCATAGCGTTGCGGACCCACCTGATCCCATGCCGAACTCAGAAGTGAAACGCAGTAGCGCCGATGGTAGTGTGGGGCTTCCCCATGTGAGAGTAGGACATCGCCAGGCTTTAATATCGACTTGTCTCGATTGAGACGAGTCAACATAGTTTTTTAAGTAAATACTTAGAATATTATGTTGACTTTCAAAGCAGATAGCGTATTATACGCGTCCTGCTTAAGTGCTAAGGCATTGAAAGCAAAGCTCTTTAACAATATAGACCTATATCAATCTGTGTGGACACTTGTTGATGATAATCATTATGTTTACTTCTGCTTTGAGCAGAGATAAACAACTTCTTCGGAAGTAAAATGGTTTTCAATGAACACGTGACCTAAGGGTAGTAAGTTCGCTTACTGTCACACAGTCAAAATTCATTATCGTTCTGTTGGAACGATAATAGCTTTAAAATTACTTCT
Organism: Vibrio nomapromontoriensis; assembly: GCF_050337205.1. Taxonomy (NCBI): domain Bacteria; kingdom Pseudomonadati; phylum Pseudomonadota; class Gammaproteobacteria; order Vibrionales; family Vibrionaceae; genus Vibrio; species Vibrio nomapromontoriensis. The sequence goes on along the minus strand of NZ_JAKJSS010000048.1, from coordinate 82 downwards.
TACTTTTTAAGTAAGGGACAGTTTTGAAGTCAGTATTCATTGAGCCGACAAAATCTTAAATTGAAGAGTTTGATCATGGCTC
>NZ_JAKJSS010000047.1:0-885 GCF_050337205.1 Vibrio nomapromontoriensis | reverse complement strand
GGGCTTATCGCAAGTTATTACGTCCTTCATCGCCTCTGACTGCCAAGGCATCCACCGTGTACGCTTAGTCACTTAACCATACAACCCCAAAAGGTCTTATGTATGGCAAACAACCAAAGTCGCTATCTCATTATTTGAATGAGCGAGATAGCATTCGATTTTGCCGGACTCAAATATAAACATCACAACCGAAGTTGTGCTGTTTCCAAGAACACTTGAATGTGTGTTGGTACCTACATCCCTTCTCTATAAAAGAGTAAGATATAGGATTTGAGAACTTTTATTTGAATAACAATGAAATCACATTGTTATTCGTCAGCTTTCCAAATTGTTAAAGAGCATGTGTTACTTAAACAGTAACCATTTTTAAATATTCTTAAGAGAAAAACACTTAAAGATGGTGGAGCTATGCGGGATCGAACCGCAGACCTCCTGCGTGCAAGGCAGGCGCTCTCCCAGCTGAGCTATAGCCCCATCTGTGTCGATATCGTACCGTATCTCCAAAGGAGATAGTGGTGGGTCTGAGTGGACTTGAACCACCGACCTCCCGCTTATCAGGCGAGCGCTCTAACCAGCTGAGCTACAGACCCAATATCGTCTCTTTTACTTTATAAACCTAATCAATCTGTGTGAACACTCATCAAGACAATCTTCGTATAAGGAGGTGATCCAGCCCCAGGTTCCCCTAGGGCTACCTTGTTACGACTTCACCCCAGTCATGAACCACAAAGTGGTGAGCGTCCTCCCGAAGGTTAAACTACCCACTTCTTTTGCAGCCCACTCCCATGGTGTGACGGGCGGTGTGTACAAGGCCCGGGAACGTATTCACCGTGGCATTCTGATCCACGATTACTAGCGATTCCGACTTCATGGAGTCGAGTTTGC
>NZ_JAKJSS010000046.1:0-956 GCF_050337205.1 Vibrio nomapromontoriensis | reverse complement strand
GGCATGTTCTTTCTAGTTCTTTCTCTTTGTCGGCACGCTTTTTTGCAGCATTCATACTCCTACGAGTACCGTTTTTGCAAGGCATGCAAAGACCGCATGTACGTTTAGCGGTGCTAGGTAAAACCATTGCTTCACATTCCCTACATGGTACTTTATCGCTCATATTTTACCTTTATTTAAAATGCATAACGCCCTGCTAAGTGGCGCTAACGACCAACTTACCAAGCGCACTTAACTTCAAACCAAAACCGCCAAGCTTATGGCGTCCACTTGAGTAGTTTGTTAGTTGCCTACGCCCTTATTCTTTTAATTGCACCAAGATGCTAACTGCTTGCCGCAAACTAAATTACTATCACCAAGCCATACTTGATAGCTGACAGAACTGACATCTTTCGATTAATGCGAGTTGGCGCGAAAAAGACACCACCGAAGTCACTGAAAAGCGGGTTGAGGAAGATGTTACTTCTGCTGCTCACGGACGGACATAAAAAGCAGTTCCGCGAAACCTCGATTGCTAAAGCGAACGGCTAATTGACGCTGCCACCGGAAAGAAAGTTAAGCAGTGGGGCTTGTCGCTGCATAGCCAAAGGGGCAATGATTTGACCACTAAATTTCTAAGTGCAACTAACGCCTGCTTAAGTGGTGAGTGACGCACCACCAAACTTAAATTGACCACCGTAAACACATAAGTCGACAGTTACACCAAAATTGCCAAGCGTTACGAATCCACTTGAAGCATTTGTTATATGCCTTACGACTTACTACATTGAAACCGCTTCTATCTTGTTACCATCAAGGTCTCGGACAAAAGCAGCGTAGTAGCTTTCTCCATACTCTGGGCGTAAACCTGGCTTCCCCTCGCATATTGCACCTAACTTAACAGCTATTGCGTAAAAGTTATCAACTGCCTCTTGATTGCAAGCATTAAAGGCTATGTGAGTTCCATTACCATTTGA
>NZ_JAKJSS010000045.1:0-966 GCF_050337205.1 Vibrio nomapromontoriensis | reverse complement strand
TAGTACGAGAGGACCGGAGTGGACGAACCTCTGGTGTTCGGGTTGTCATGCCAATGGCATTGCCCGGTAGCTAAGTTCGGAATCGATAACCGCTGAAAGCATCTAAGCGGGAAGCGAGCCCTGAGATGAGTCTTCCCTGGCACTTTAAGTGTCCTAAAGGGTTGTTCAAGACTAGAACGTTGATAGGCAGGGTGTGTAAGTGCTGCGAGGCATTGAGCTAACCTGTACTAATTGCCCGTGAGGCTTAACCATACAACACCCAAAGGGTTTTGATGGACTCAAAGCAAGAACAGATTGAATGTGTATTAAGAACTTTTATTAGCTTTCCGAATTAATTTTGCCTTTAGCTTTTAATAAAAGCTGAAAGTAAAAGAAGAATTTGCTTGGCGACCATAGCGTTGCGGACCCACCTGATCCCATGCCGAACTCAGAAGTGAAACGCAGTAGCGCCGATGGTAGTGTGGGGTTTCCCCATGTGAGAGTAGGACATCGCCAGGCTTTAATWTCGACTTGTCTCGATTGAGACGAGTCARCATAGTTTTTTAAGTAAATACTTAGAATATTATGTTGACTTTCAAAGTAGATAGCGTATTATACGCGTCCTGCTTRAGTGCTAAGGCATTGAAAGCAAAGCTCTTTAACAATATAGACCTATATCAATCTGTGTGGACACTTGTTGATGATAATCATTATGTTTACTTCTGCTTTGAGCGGAGATAAGCAACTTCTTAGGAAGTAAAATGGTTTTCAATGAACACGTGACCTAAGGGTGGTAAGTTCGCTTACTGTCACACAGTCAAAATTCATTATCGTTCTGTTGGAACGATAATGGCTTTAAAATTACTTCTTACTTTTTAAGTAAGGGACAGTTTTGAAGTCAGTATTCATTGAGCCGACAAAATCTTAAATTGAAGAGTTTGATCATGGCTCAGATTGAACGCTGGCGGCAGGCCTAACACATGCAAG
>NZ_JAKJSS010000044.1:0-1123 GCF_050337205.1 Vibrio nomapromontoriensis | reverse complement strand
CCCTTATTCCCCCTTCCCCTCAAATCTTATATACTCAAACTAATTATCCTATTCAATTGGAAGAGTTTTATGATCATCGTAACTGGCGGTGCTGGCATGATTGGCAGCAACATTATCAAAGCGCTAAACGCAGCGGGCTTAAACGACATCCTGGTAGTAGACAACCTTAAAAATGGGCGTAAGTTCAAAAACTTAGTTGATTTGGACATTACCGATTACATGGACCGTGATGACTTCCTCACGCAAGTCATGGCAGGTGATGACTTTGGTCCTATCGAAGCGGTCTTCCATGAAGGGGCTTGCTCTGCAACCACCGAGTGGGATGGCAAATATGTCATGCTTAACAACTACGAATACTCGAAAGAGCTGCTTCACTTCTGTTTAGAGCGTGAAGTCCCGTTCTTGTACGCCTCTTCTGCCGCCACTTACGGCGAGACAACCGTGTTTAAAGAAGAGCGTGAATACGAAGGCGCATTAAACGTTTACGGCTATTCAAAGCAGCAATTTGATAACTACGTTCGCCGCTTAACTGCAGATGCAGAAGCGCACGGTGAAAAACTATCGCAAATTACCGGTTTCCGTTACTTCAATGTTTACGGTCCACGTGAACAGCACAAAGGCAGCATGGCGTCGGTGGCGTTCCACCTTAATAACCAAATGAATGCCGGTGAGAACCCTAAATTGTTTGCAGGTAGCGAGCAGTTTATTCGTGACTTCATCTATGTGGGCGATGTGGCGAAAGTGAACCTATGGTTCTTGGAAAACGGCGTGTCTGGTATTTTCAACTGCGGAACTGGTAGTGCGGAAAGCTTTGAAGTGGTCGCAGAAGCGGTCATTAAGCACCATGGTAAAGGCGAGATTGAAACCATTCCGTTCCCTGACCATTTGAAAGGCGCTTACCAAGAATACACCCAAGCGGATTTAACCAAACTGCGCGCCGCGGGTTGCGATGTTGAGTTTAAGACGGTTGCGGAAGGGGTTACGGAGTATTTGGCGATTGTGAATAGTTAAGACGACGGTTCTATGGTTCTATGGTTCTATGGTTCTATGGTTCTATGGTTCTATGGTTCTATGGTTCTATGGTTCTATGGTTCTATGGTTCTATGGTTCTATGGTTAATAAT
>NZ_JAKJSS010000043.1:0-1202 GCF_050337205.1 Vibrio nomapromontoriensis | reverse complement strand
ATGCAGAAGATGCCTACCCTTATGATGAGCACCGCTCAGAGGTCGCGGTGGTTCAAGTACCTTCTTTGATTAATGCTGTAGATTATATTGACGCGCTAGACAGTGATGGTGGTGAGTCTCGCTATCGTGGCGCAGATGGCGTTGACATTGAGAATGATGCAACAGCAGGTCTACACATTGGTCGGATGAGCAAAGGAGAATGGTTGCGTTATGCCATTAATGTGGCTCAAGCGGGTTATTATGACGTGACGCTTTCACTCGGCAGTAAAGGGGCGTCAACACTCGCACTGGAAGTGGAAGGACAGCGCAGCACCACACTGGATTTTCAAACGGGAGCAGGAAGAGACTTCCAACCTTTTACTATCCCTACTGTCTACTTACCCGCAGGCAAGCAAACGCTCACCGTGAGCGCGACAGAAGGCAGTTTTCGTTTCGCTAATATGACGTTTAACGCGCGCTCCCCTGAGTTAGCGCCGCTATTACATCTATCGTTTGAGGATGTCGATAATTTGACTTTCGATAGCTCTTCTCACGCGCGTGAGGATGTGACGCAATTAGGGCAATATGACCAAGCGATTATGCGTACGGGGCGTGGTCTGCAATTTGTTGGCGATCAAACTCAAAAGTTAGTACTTAAAAATGGCCCAGCATTGGGGGATTTTTCTGTTAGCGTACAAACCAGCGATCTGGATATTACCCGAGGCAAGATCAGCCTTGCAGCCATCAATGAATCACAACGTGGTTTCTTATTGCTTGAAAAAACCGCGAAGGGTGAGCTCAGAATACGCAGTTTAGTCTACGGAGAAGATGGCGCTGAATTAAAACGCCATCACTGGTCAATCAAAAAGGGTGAGTCAGCGGAAGGGTTTATCACCTTGACGTTTGCCAGTGTCAGTCGCGATGAATACTCAAGTATTGGGGACGTATCGATTTACCTCGATGGGGAGTTAATTGTCCATGAGGTTAACGTTCGTCTTCCTCACTTTGATACGTCACAAATGGTGTTGGGCGATGGCAGTGGCTCATTAACGAAGTTTTATAGTTTAGGCCAAGGTCAGTTAGACGAATGGCGAGTGGACAGTCATGCGTTAAGCGCCTCGCAAGTGGCCGCGATTTATGCTGCGAGTGCCGCGCCGGATTCTGATGATGATGGGCACATTGATTTGATCGATGCTTTTCCTAACGATCCGCATGAGTGGTTA